>JADHLN010000019.1 GCA_016780625.1 Rickettsiales bacterium | reverse complement strand
TATTTTATCTTGAACTGGGCGATTATTAATAAAAATATGCTGAAAATTATTATTTGCTCTGTTGAAAGTGGGAATAGATGCGTAGCTTTTAAATTTATAAGCATCTAACTCATGTTCAAAATATACTGAATTGCTTATGAATTCAGCACCCATAATTTCTTTTATTCTGTCGCTTAAATTATTTTTTTTATAAGAAAAATATTCCTTAGCGCCAATTATTAATTTAAAAGCTATATTAGGGTTGCAAAGAGCTATTTTTTTTAATAAGGCAATTATGTGGTTATTTTCAGTATTTTCTGATTTTAAAAATTTTAATCTAGCTGGTGTAGCAAAAAATAAATCACGTATTTCTACTATAGTTCCTTCAGCTAAATTGCTTATGGCAATTTCTTGTTTCTTTCCTCCTAAAGAAGTTATTTTATAAGCTTGATCTGCTTGATGATATTTAGAATTTAAAGTTAATTTTGCGATTGATGCAATTGATGCTAATCCTTCACCTCTAAATCCTAAGCTATTGATATTTAAGAGGTTGTTGGATGTTATTTTAGATGTTGCATGCCTAGTTATTGCTAATTCTAATTCTGATTTTTCTATGCCAATACCATTATCTTTTACCATAATAAGATTTTGGCCCCCTGCTTCAATTTTTATTTGGATGGATGTTGCTTTAGCATCTATTGAGTTTTCTACTAATTCTTTGATAACTGAGGCAGGCCTTTCAATTACTTCGCCAGCTGCTATTCGGCTTATTAGAATATCTGATAAAATTTTAATGGGCATAATCAATAAGGAATTAGTTTTTTTTAGCTTATAAGTTTAATCTGACTTTGACAATGATGTTATTTTAAACATAATAAGTAAAAATTAAATTTAATTTATGAGTAAAGATAATAATAAAGCAGAAAATACTGATTTTTCAATAACTGATATTTTGCAAGCGCATGATATTTTAATTTCTATATTATTAGCAAAAATTATTGCTGATGCAGGTGATGCAAAATCATATATAGATAGATTGCTAGAAATGGTTGAAATGCAAGAAATTAATGAAAATGCTAAAAACCATATAAAAATGCTTTTAAAGCCAATCAAAGACTCATTGTAAAATATGGAACTTATTAGAAATAAAAGTTTTTTAACTAATTTTATAGCTTTTATTGCTGCTTTTACAGGGTTTGTTTTTAATATTAATTTATTATTCACTACTGCTATATTTGCTTTTTCTGGAGCAGTTACTAATGCTCTTGCCGTACATATGCTATTTGAAAAAATTCCGTTTTTATATGGCAGCGGGGTGATCCCAAGAAGATTTCTTGAATTTAAACAAGCTTTAAAATTGTTGATTATTGAAGAGTTTTTCGCGGCAGAAAAATTAGAAAATTTTTTAGAAAATAAAATTAATTCAAAGGATTTTAAAATTAATATCGAAAAAATTGATTATGATAAAATTTATAATGATTTAATTGCGGCAATTATGGAGTCTTCTTTAGCTTCAATGCTTTCTATGTTTGGAGGAAGTCAGGCTTTGGAACCATTGAAACAGCCAATTATTGCGAAATTGAAATTAATTATTGTTGATTTTGAAGAGATGTATCTGCAAAAATTAACTTCGGCAAAAATGCATGAAAAATTTGCTTTAGAAATAGAAAATTTGATTGATAAAAGGCTAGAGGAGCTAACACCTCTAATGGTTAAGGAGATTTTAAAGAAAATAATTAATAAATATTTAGGCTGGTTAGTGGTTTGGGGTGGTGTATTTGGTGCTTTGATTGGTTTTTTATATGGTTTGTTATAAATGAATCTTAATTTTGGTTTTACTTGTAAAGATTTATATGAAAGAGATAAATTATTAGAGTTGCAAAGCAAATTCCTTGCTTATTTGCGAAATAGACAAATGGAATTGGCTAATAAATATGTTATATCTCTTGAAAATGGTGATATTGCTGATGCTGATTTACTTGATATTGCTGTTTATTTGCAAGAATTTATTGCCGAGTTATTTTTTGTAACTGATAAATTGCAAGAATTGGCAAATAGAGAAAAACAATATGATAATTTATTTAAATGTAAGAAGTTATTTATTCAAAAACAAGCATTTAGAGCTTATAATTTAGAGGAGATAGCAGAATTTCCTATTGCTGAAATAAAAAGTAAAATTACTAGTTTAATTGGAGAATTTAATGAGGTTAATTTTGCAAATTATGTAGTTAGACATCTTGATTTAGCTGAAAAAGAGAGATTGGAGCCTTTTTTAAAATATGCAGCTTGGTCTTTGCATGATTTAGAAGCAAAAAAAATTCATAAAGATTCGGTTTTATTTAAATTAGCAAAAAAATTAGATTCTGCTAATTTATTAGAGGTTAAAAAGGAAGTTGTTAATGATGTTTTAGAAATTGGTTCAGATGAGGTTAGGGTTAGGGATGGTTTTTCATTAAGTGATAAAAAAACAAAAAGCATAGAAGCCTTAAATGAGGCAAATTATTGTCTTTTTTGTCATGAAAGAGATAAGGATTCTTGTAGTAAAGGTTTAAAAGATAAGGATGGGGGATTTAAAATTTCTGATCATAAAAATATTTTAACAGGTTGTCCTTTAGAAGAAAAAATCTCGGAAATGAATTTGCTTAGAGCTGAATCTAAAATTTTAGCTGCTCTTGCAGTTGCTATGATAGATAATCCTTTATTGGCTGCTACTGGTAAGAGGATTTGTAATGATTGTATGAAAAGCTGTATTTATCAGAAGCAAGATCCCGTTAATATCCCTATGGTTGAAACTGAGATATTAGAAAAAATTCTTGAGCTAGATTATGGTTTTGAGATTTACTCATTATTAACAAGATGGAATCCTTTAAATATAAAAAGAAATATAACTAAGCCAGATAGCAATAAGAAAATATTAGTTGTGGGTCAGGGGCCTGCTGGTTTTAACTTAGCGTATCATTTAATTGAGGAGGGGCATTTTGTGGTTGCTATTGAAGGGTTAAAGGTAGAGCCACTTTCTTTGGAATTAATTGGGGCTGAGTTTAAAGCAATTAAAAATATAAAAGATTTATATGAAGATTTAAATGAAAGAAAATCTTATGGTTTTGGTGGTGTAGCTGAATATGGAATTACAGTACGCTGGAATAAGAATTTTTTAACTTTAATTAGGATAATTTTAGAAAGAAATAATAATTATAAATTATATGGCGGAGTTAGATATGGTTCACAAATCACACGAGAAATTGCCTTTAACGAGTTAGGTTTTGAGCATATTGCCCTTTGTCAGGGTGCTGGTAGTCCCAATATTATCACTATTAAAAATAACTTATGTAAGGGTGTTAGAAAAGCTTCTGACTTTTTGATGAATTTACAGTCGCAAAATCCTTATAGATTGCAATCATTAGCTAATTTGCAAATTAGATTGCCAATTATTGTAATAGGTGGAGGCTTAACTGCTATTGATACTGCTACTGAGTCTTTTAATTATTATAAAGTTCAGATTCTTAAATTTTACAAAGAATATCAAGAATTAGTAAATATTATAGGTCGCAAGGAGCTTGAAAAAGAATGGGATGAGGAAGAAGGAAAGATTGCCAAGGAATTTTTAGAAGATGCAAAAAAAATTAAAGAGCTTGAAGATAAATATGGAGATGAAGCTAAATTTAAAATTTTTGCTTATTTAGTAAAAAAAGGGGGAGTTAAAATTTTATACCGTAAATCTTTACAAGATAGTCCTGCCTATAGATTGAATCATGAGGAAATAGAAAAAGCCTTTGAAGAAGGGGTTAAATTTGTTGAATATGCTGAGCCTAAAGAAATTATTTTAGATGAGTTTGGAGCGGTGAAAGCTTTGCAAATTGCCATAAACTCTCAAATAAAAACTATTGAAGCTAAAACAATTTTAATTGCAGCTGGTACTAAACCAAATATAGTTTCTGCAAAAGAAGATAAAGAGCTTGAACTAGATGGTATTTATTTTAAAGCAATTGATGCTGCTGGGAAAAAATTGAGCAATTTAGTTAATGTAAAATCAGATAAATATTCTGTGATTACTTACAGAGATAAGAAAAATAGAGCTATTAGTTTTTTTGGCGATCAACATCCTGTTTTTGCTGGTAATGTTGTAAAAGCTATGGCTTCAGCAAAAAAAGGTTATCCTTTAATTTCAAAGGAATTATTAAATATTGAGAGTAAAATATTAAATAAGGATGAATTTATTGCAAATTTAGATGAGTTATTAATTGCAAAAATAGTTGATGTGCAAGAAATTGCTCCGAAAATTATTGAGTTAATTGTAAAAGCACCTTTGGCTGCAAGAAATTTTAAGCCTGGGCAATTTTATCGTTTGCAGAATTTTGAATCTGAAGCAATTTGTAAAAATAATAAAATATTAGCAACTGAACCACTTGCTCTTACTGGAGCTTGGGTTGATAAAGAAAAAGGCTTAGTGTCAGTTATAATTTTATTGATGGGAGGCTCTTCCAATTTTTGTACTTATTTAAAAAAAGATGAAAAAATTATCTTAATGGGCCCTACAGGTTCTCCTACTAAAATTTTAGCTAATAAAAATATTATGTTAGTTGGGGGTGGTTTAGGAAATGCTGTGTTGTTTTCTATTGGTAAGGCATTTAGAGATGCTGGGTCTAAAGTTTTATATTTTGCGGGATATAAAAAAGGTCATGATCGTTATAAAATAAAAGAAATTGAGGCTGCAGCTGATCAGGTTATTTGGGCATGTGATGAAAATATTATTTTTAAAGATGTAAGAAAGGGAGATGGTTTTTTTGTTGGTAACATTGTGAAAGCAATAAAAGCTTATTATGATGGGGATATTGCTAAAAAAATAATGGATATTAATGCTCTTGATCAAATTATTGCAATTGGAAGTGATAAGATGATGGCAGCTATTAAAAATTTAAGAAATGATTTGCTTAAAAATAATCCAGTTGAAATGGTTGCCAGTGTTAATTCACCTATGCAATGCATGATGAAAGAAATTTGTGCTCAATGTTTGCAAAAACATATTGATCAGGAAACAGGTGAGGAATATTTTGTTTATTCATGTGCAAACCAAGATCAAAATATGGATAGGGTAGATTTTTCTCATTTAGATAAGCGTTTAAGTTTGAATTCTTTGCAGGAAAAATTAAGTAAAGCTATAATTAAGAATTTAGGTGCATAAAGTAGGTTTAATTAATAAAGATGATAAGCTAATTTTAAAAGATTTTGCAAATGATCTTGCAATGGAGATAGATTTTGTAAAGCAAATAAAATCGCTAAGAGCAAAGAAATTGGCAGGTGAAAATTTATTAAAAGCTATTGGTAAAAAAAATAAAAACCTTAAAATTTATGACTTAACAGCAGGTTTGGGTAGGGATTCTTTGCTAATGGCCTTGGCTGGTTATGATGTGGTTATGGTAGAGAAAAACAAACTGATTTTTCAAATGTTAAATCATGCTTATAAAAAATTATCAAAGGATAATAATTTATTAGCAAAGAAAATAAGCTTGATTAATGAGGATAATTATAAGTTTGTAAAAAATATGTCAGTGAATAAAGATATATTATTTTATTTAGACCCTATGTTTGCTGCAAGAGTTAAAACTGCAAAAGTAAAAAAAGAAATGCAGATAATGCAACAAATATGTGAAAAAACTGACAATTTAGAGGGGTTAATTAATTTATGTTTAACTAAAGCTCCTCTTGTTTTAAAGAGGCCAAAATTTGCAAGTGATGTAATAAATATAGAGCCACATCATATTATTTTTGGCAATAAAATAAATTTTATAGTTTTTAAACCTTAAATTTTATGATATGATTCTACCATAACTAGAAAAAGGTGGAATTATGCGATACGAAAAAGAGTCTGGATTAGGAGTTATAGATGAGGAAAGAGAAGTTTAATTTTTGGTTCCTGCTCCTTTAGTGTCATCTTCTGAAGAATCTGTAGAGGATATAAAAATTGAAGATCAAAAACAAGAAAGACCATTATCTGAAGAATCTGTAGAGGATATAAAAATTGAAGATCAAAAACAAGAAAGACCATTATCTGAAGAATCTGGAGAGGATATAAAAGTTGAAGATCCAAAAACAAGGCAGACCATTTTCTAATTTGGATGGATCTAAGTTGAAAAAGTTTATGAAAGGATTGAGTTTAGATCAAGGTTCAAGAGATACATGGCAAGAAAAGTTAAGTTCTGGTCAAGCTGCTGCGTCAGGGCGTAAAATGTAATTTTTTGGCTATTTATTTAGATATTTTAGTTATTAATTAGAGATATATTACTATTTTATGGAGCTGTTTTAATTAAAGAAGTTTTTTTTGAGCTGTTTAATTTATAATAATGAGATATTATAGTTTTAGATAAAAAAATTGCTAAAATATTAAAATAAATAATTTATTTACAAATTAAATTAGCTTTTATAATTTGCCTAATTGATAGTTATGAATGAGGTTTTAATGAAATATCATCTTTCTCAAAGAATTATCCATTGGCTTATGGCCTTATTGATTGTTTCTTTGTTACTTGTTGGCTTTATTATGCATGATTTGCAAAATGAAACGCGATATGCTGTTTATAACTTGCATAAATCATTTGGAATTTTAGTTTTAATCTTTTTATTTTTTAGAGTCGCTGCACGATTAAAATATAGAGCTCCGGCAATGTCTAAAAAATTTAAAAAATGGGAGGTTAGTCTGAGTAAATCCATGCATTTTTTATTTTATATTTTGATGTTTTTAATGCCTTTATCTGGTTGGTTAATGTCAAATGCAAAAGGTTATGGGGTTAAATTATTTGGGCTTAATATGCCCTTTATTGTAGGAAAAAACAAATTTATTGGAGATATTGCCCATGATATGCATGGAATTATAGCATGGATTTTAGTAGCGATGATTATTTTGCATATATTAGCTATTATTAAACATTATTTAATTGATAAAGAAAATATTTTGACTAGAATCAGTTGACTAGTTATGTAAAGCTAATTAACTTGATTTTTTTTGGTTTATTATGAATTTTCCTATCACTAATGCTGGCTTTGTAAGAATGAAAGCAGAAATTGAAAAGCTTAAATCTGTTGAAAGGCCTGCTATTATAAAAGCTATTGCTGAAGCAAGAGAGCATGGTGATTTAAAAGAAAATGCAGAATATCACTCCGCTAGAGAAAAGCAGAGTTTTATTGAAGGGAGAATTTTGGATCTTGAAGATAAATATGCGCGTGCGCAGATTGTTGAGCCTAATAAGATTAATGAATCTAAAGTTAGATTTGCAGCTACGGTTAGTTTGTTTAATCTGGATAGTGAACAAGAAGAAAAATATCAGCTGGTTAGTGAATATGAGGCTGATCTAAATAATGGATTGATTTCTATGACCTCTCCAATCGCTAGGGGCTTGATTGGCAAAGAAGAGGGTGATGAAATAGAAATAACTACTCCTATGGGTAAAAAAACCTATGAAATTACTAAGGTAGAATATAAATAATTAATTTTTAGAGGAAAAATGGTTTTAGAAGTTAAAGATGATAATTTTGCAGTTGAAGTTTTGCAGTCAGATATACCTGTATTGGTAGATTTTTGGGCTAGTTGGTGTGCTCCATGTAAGCAATTAAATCCTGTTATTAATGAGTTGGCTGAAAAATATGCAACGCGTTTAAAAATTGTTAAAGTTAATATAGAAGATAGCCCTGAAGTTCCTACCAAATATGAGGTTAGGGGTATACCTAACTTAATATTGTTCAAAGATGGTAAAGTTATTGATAGTAAAGTTGGTGCTTTACCTGTTTCTGCACTTAGCCAATGGCTTGATAATTATTTGGCTTAGCTATGAAAGATTTTTCTTCATTTTATAAAAGTGAAAAAAAATCTTTGGAATTATTAAAGAAAATTCGTGATAAGTTTATCTATGAACTAGATCTTAAGCCTTTCATGGCTTTTGAAATCGAGTTTTTTTTATTGTCAGATTTAGCATATTTTGAATTATCTGAGAAAGATAGCAAAACACTTCGAGATTCAATTAAAGATGTGGCAAGAAATCATGGTATTATAATTCATAATTGCATTGAAGAGTTTGGTAATATGCAGTTTGAAGTTGATTTAAAATATAGTGATGATTTGGTGCAATTAATTAAAGATGTAAGAAAATTAAAAAAAATTATTGAAAATATTGCAGGGAATCATGATTTAGCTAGTAATTTTTCTGCTAAGCCTTTAAGTGATGATGATGTGGGAAGTGGAATGCATGTGCATTTATCGTTAAATAACTCTAAGGGTAAAAATATTTTTTCTGGTGGTGAGATTAGAGATAATGTTTTTTTGCAAAATGCTATAGCTGGTATTTTGAATTTATTGCCTCAAACCATGCCTTTTTTTACAATAAATGACCAGGATTATAAGCGCTATAAAGCAATGTTTGATCTTGATAAGGAGCAGTTAAGATATAGATCTAGAGCAACTAATGCTCCTGTGAATATTAGTTGGGGAGTTAATAATAGAACAACTGCTATAAGGGTTGTGAGTCATCATGATGAAGATAATTACCGCAGAATTGAGCATAGAGTTCCTTCAGCAATGGCAGATCCTGCCTTGGCGTTAGTTGGGGTGCTGCTTGGTGTTTATTATGGTTTTAAAAATAAGCTAGAATTTCCCGCTCCTGTTTGGGGGAATGCATTTGATCCGCAATATATTTTAGAGCCTTTGCCTGCCAATTATGATGAAGGAATGAATTATTTTAAAAATTCATTTGCTGAGAAAACCATTAAAAAATTAATGGCATAATTTTTTAATTAAAAAAATAAATGCTTGCTTATTAGCTATTTGGAGGTGTATCATTAAAAATAGTTCTCATATCCCACCCTAAGTTTAGCGGAAAGACCTCGTGTTTTTCCGCTTTTTTTTTAAAATAATTAATGTAGTTTTGTGGGTGTTATGATCAGAATTAGAGTTATTTTATTAATAATTGGCTATTTACTTTCTTTTTTAGGAGCATCAATGGTTGTTCCTTTAATCGCTGATTATTTTGCTAATAATTATAATTGGCAAGCTTTTGCCACCTCAATATTCTTTACTATATTTATAGGTGTTAGCTTTATTCTAACTTGTAGGCAAAATAGAATTAAAGATATTTCTATTAAAGAAGCGTTTTTATTAACCTCGGTTAGTTGGATAATTTTGGTTTTATTTGCCTCGTTACCTTTTTATCTTTCTGAATTGAACCTAACATATACAAATTCTTTTTTTGAGGCTATGTCTGGGTTAACTACTACAGGGGCTACTATAATTGCTGATTTAAATGAATGTTCAGCAGGAATATTAATTTGGAGGGCAATGTTAGAATGGTTTGGTGGAATTGGAATTATTGTTATGGCAATTGCAGTTTTACCATTTTTGCGTATTGGTGGAATGCAGCTTTTTAGAACTGAATCTTCTGATAAAAGTGATAAGATTTTACCAAGAACAAAGCAATTTAGTATTATTATTGGTCTTATTTATTTGAGTTTAACTATTATTTGTTCGGCAAGTTATTTCTTAGCTGGTATGAGTTTATTTGATGCTGTTTTACATGCTATGACTACAGTTTCAACTGGAGGATTTTCTACTAAAAATGAATCTATTGGTTTCTTTGATTCTTTTTCAATAGAGATTATAGCTATGATTTTTATTGTGATTTGTTCTATTCCTTTTCCTATTCACATTAAGATAATACGTGGAGAGATGGTTAATATATTTAAAGATAATCAGGTTAGTGGTTTTTTCATATTGCTCATTATGACTATTTTGGTTGCTACTTATTGGTTGATTATGCAATTTGGTTATGATTATAAAACGGCTTTAAGATTAGCTTCTTTTAATGTAACTGCAATTTTAACTACAACTGGATTTGCTTCAGATAATTATTATTTATGGGGTGATTTTATCATTACTTTGATGTTTTTGATAAGTGTTGTTGGAGGTTGTACTGGCTCTACAACTGGAGGAATAAAAATATTTCGATTTCAAATTTTATATTACACAGCAAAATATCAAATTTTTAAATTAATTAACCCGCATGGAATATATCGTTTTCAATATAATAAACATTCTGTTTCTGATGGTGTTAGTGCTGCCGTTATGAGTTTCTTTATTTTCTTTTGTTTATGTTTTGTAATAATATCTTTGTTGCTTTCTTTTTCTGGGCTTGATTATATTACTAGTATCAGTGGGGCTGCGGCTGCGGTTGCTAATGTTGGCCCGGGGCTTGGAGATGTAATTGGTCCTGCTGGAAATTATGAAACTGTTAATAATTTTGCAAAATGGGTTTTAGCTACTGGTATGCTAATTGGTAGATTAGAAATTTTTACCATTTTTGTGCTATTCTCACGAAATTTTTGGAAAGATTAAAATGCGTTTTTTTGTCTTAATATTTTTTTTGTTTTTTAATATAAATATTTCTTTTGCAAATAATTCTTATGATGAAAATGCAAAAGTTAGTTTAAAATTTGCAAAATATTCAGATGAAGAAATTTTGTTTGCGATTGAGTTTAAATTAGCGCCAGGCTGGAAAATTTATGATAATAAACAATATTCACTTGGTTTTCCTACAGAAATTTCTTTAGCTGAATCTGAAAATTTAAGAGAAATTAAGGTTTTTTTTCCAAGAGCAAAAAGATTTCTGGAGTATGACCAATATGAAACTTTTGGTTATGAAAATCAGGTGTTAATACCTCTTACAACAAAGGCAATTAATAGTAATGAGTTGATTAAAGGAAAATTAAAAATTTCTTATGCTTTATGTAATAATATTTGTATTGCTAAGGAAGATTATCTTGGCTTTTTATTTGAGCCTAAAGAATTTAATAAAGAAAATTATGATGTTATCAAAAAATCCTTAAAATCATTTGAAGAAACTATTTTATATAATGTATGGCTATATTTGATAGCTGGGGTGATTGCAGGTTTTATTCTAAATTTTATGCCATGTATTTTGCCTGTTTTATTTTTAAAAATTTATAATTTATTAGATGGTACAAGAAATAATCTTATTAAGACAAGAAAGACAGCCTTTGCTTCGATATTAGGAATATTTTTTGCTTTTTTTATATTTTCTTTAATTGTTATTATCTTGCAATTTTTAGGTAAGAATATTGGTTGGGGTTTGCATTTTCAGCAACCTTTATTTGTGGTGTTTTTGATGGTTATTATTGCTGTGTTTGCTGCAAGCATATTTAACTATATAATTATAGATATACCGACAAATCTTAAAGATAAGTTAAATAAAATTAAGATAAATAATCATGATTTTTTAAAAGATTTTTTCTCAGCAATATTAGCTGCAATCCTAGCTACTCCTTGTTCTGCACCTTTTTTAGGTACTGCGATGGTTTTTGCTTTTGCTGGTAGTTATATAAATAGTTTTATGATATTTATGGCGATAGCTTTTGGCTTTTCTTTGCCTTATTTTGCTTTGTTAATATATCCAAAAATTTTAAAATTATTACCAAAGCCAGGCAAATGGATGGATAAATTAAAAAATATTATGGGTGTATTTTTAATTTTAACTGTAATTTGGCTTGCTTATGTTTTGCTGGCGCAAATTGGCTTCTTAGCTGTGGCAATTATTTTGTTGCAAATATTTGTTATTTTTAAATTTTTTAAATTTAAAAATTCTTTTATTAAGTTTTTTAGTAAGAAAATTTATTATTTTCTTATTATTAGTAATATTATAATAATGTTTTTAATTATTCCTTTTTCATATAAAAACCATCAAGATTTAGTTGAAAAAAGTGATGTTTGGATAAATTATTTTGATGTTGATATTCAGGCTGAATTAGCAGAAAATAATGTTGTTTTTGTTAATGTAACTGCTGATTGGTGTATCACCTGTAAATTTAATGAATTTCGCGTATTAGCTAGATCTGATATAATTAATATATTTGCTAATAAAAATTTTATTGCTGTTAGAGCTGATTATACAAAGCAAAATGAAAAAATTAGAATATTTCTTGAATCTGTTGGGCGTTATGCTGTGCCTACTTATATTATTTTTTCAAAGAAACATCCGCAAGGTAAAATTCTTAGCGAAGTTTTATCTGTTGAATATCTGCAAAATGAGTTGCTAGATGAAATTAACTAATAGATTTTTTATATATTATCCGGAAATATTAGCTGGTTTAGTTGTTTTGATATTGTCAGCAGCATTTATTATGCAATATTTCTTTGGTTTTCTTCCTTGTAAATTATGTGAGATACAAAGAATTCCTTATTATTTTATTTTATTAGTTTCTGTTGTTTATTTTTGCGCTAAAAAAAGCTTTAAATTATTATATGTTTATTTAGTGATGCTTGCATGTTTTATTGGTGCTTTTGTTTCTTTTTATCATGCTGGTATTGAATATGGCTTTTTTAAAAATATTTTAAATTGTGAAGCTACGCAAAATTTTAATGATATAAATCAGCTCAAAAATTATCTTGAAAATAAAATAGCTGTATCTTGTAATGAGCCTGTATTTAAATTAATTTTTTCTCTTAGTGGTTGGAATTTCATAATTTCATGTTTTTTTATTATTTATAGTTTATTTTTTCTTAAAAATATAAAAAGACGAATATGATAAATAATAAAGATATGATTACTCGTAAAGATTTGCCAAAAGATTTAATCTGCTTAAATGTAAAAGATACATATGTACTTCCTTTTTTGGATGTTGCAATTCAGGTTGATGATAATTATTTATTAAATTCTCTTGTAAAATCATTTGCTCATTCTGATAGATTGATTGGCTTATTGATGTATCAAAATGGCAAGGTTTGTTCAAATATTGGCTGTTTAGGAAAGATTAGAACTTTTATTGAAGATGAAGATAATAAAATAGTAATAGGAGTAAGAGGTATCTGTAGATTTAACTTTGAAGATATTTATTTAGATAAGGATAATATTAGAAATATTGTCCCGATTTGGGATAGATATCTAGATGATTTAGATGTTAGTAAAATTAAGATTAATGATAGATTTAAGTTTCAAAATATTCTCGATTCATATTGTAATAATTTTCATTATGATAAAATTGATTACAAAAAATATACAAAAATTTCTGATCAAGAATTATTTAATTATGCTTTGGATATTCTAGATTTAGATAATAAGGTTAAGCTTAATTTATTAGAGTCTCATAATTTTTCTTTAATGCTTAAAATAGTAATAGAAGAGATGGAATTACGCCTTGCAGAAATAGAAGCATCTGCCGAATCTAAACATTAGGTAAAATTTCGATTGTATTGTTTGAAGGTCTGTATATAATGGCTCGAAATTTAAGAGTTTATTATGGCTAATAAAAAAGAAATAATCGTACCACAACTTGGAGAATCAGTAAGCGAGGCAACAATTGCAGTTTTACATAAAAAAATTGGCGATGCTGTTAAAACAGATGAATTGGTTGTTGAGTTAGAAACAGATAAAGTAACTTTGGAGGTTAACTCCCCAGCAGATGGTGTTATTTCTGATTTGAGTTTATCCGAAGGTGATAATGTTAAAGTTGGTGATGTAATAGGCTTAGTTGAAGAAGGGGCGGTAGTTGAAGTAAAAGAGAATGCAGCTCCGCAAGAAGTAAAAACTAATAATATTGAGCAACCATCTCAATCACAAAATGATAATTTATCTCCAGCTCCAAGAAAAATTGCTGCTGATAATAATGTGAATGTGGCTAATATTTCTGGTTCTGGTAAAGATGGCAGGGTAACTAAAGGTGATGTATTAGATCATATAAATAATCCAGTATCTGATAATAAATCTTCAGCAATAAAGCCTGTGGAAAGAGTTAGAATGTCTAAATTAAGACAGAAAATTGCTGAAAGATTAAAAGAATCACAAAATACAGCGGCAATTCTTACCACTTTTAACGAAGTTGATTTAACAGAAATTATTGCTCTTCGTAATGAATATAAAGATAAATTCCTTGATAAATATGGAGTGAAATTAGGCTTTATGTCTTTTTTTGTTAAGGCCTCTATTGAGGCTTTGAAATTTGTGCCTGCTGTTAACGCTGAAATTGAAGGAACAGATGTTATTTATAAAAACTTCTATGATATTGGAGTTGCAGTTGGAACACCTCAAGGTTTAGTTGTGCCTGTATTGCGTGATGCTGATAAATTATCTATTGCAGGAATTGAGCAGGGAATTATGGATCTTGCCGTTAAAGCAAGAGATGGTAAGCTTTCTGTTGAGGATTTAACAGGGGGAACATTCACCATATCTAATGGTGGTGTTTATGGATCTTTATTATCTACGCCAATTATTAATCCTCCGCAATCTGGTATTCTTGGTATGCATAAAACACAAGAAAGACCTATGGTTGTAAATGGTGAAATTAAAATTAGACCAATGATGTATTTGGCACTTTCATATGATCATAGAATTATTGATGGTAAAGAGGCAGTTACATTTTTAGTTAAATTAAAAGAGATTTTAGAAGATCCACGTAGATTGTTATTAGGTTTATAAAATGGATAAGGAATTTGATTTAGTAGTAATAGGTGGAGGTCCTGGTGGTTATGTAGCTGCAATAAGAGCGGCGCAACTTGGTATGAAAGTGGCTTGTGTTGAAAAAAGAAAAACCTTAGGTGGAACATGTTTAAATGTAGGTTGTATTCCTTCTAAAGCCTTATTAGAATTTTCGCATCATTTTCAAGAAGCTGATAAGCATTTTGCTGAATATGGTATTGATATTCCTAAGCCTAAAGTTAACCTAAAGCAAATGATGAATAAAAAGCAAGATGTGGTTAAAGGATTAACCGCAGGTATAGAAATGCTTTTTAAGAAAAATAAGATAACTCATATTAATGCTTTTGGTACAATCTTAAATTCTTCTGAAGTTGCTTTAAGCTATGGGAAAGGCAAGGATGATAAAATAAAAGCTGGCAGAATTTTGATTGCTACAGGCTCTGAAGTGGTTAATATAAAAGATGTTGAAATAGATGAAGAAAGGATTGTTTCTTCAACAGGTGCTATATCACTAAAAGAAGTTCCTAAAAAAATGATTCTTATTGGAGCTGGTGTAATTGGTTTAGAGCTAGGTTCTGTATGGGCGAGGCTTGGATCTGAAGTAGAAGTAATAGAATATATGGATGGAATCTGTCCTTCTATGGATGTTGAAGTGGCTAAATCATTCCAAAAAACATTGGAGAAACAAGGCTTAAAATTTAGGCTTAAAACAAAATTATTAGCAGCTAAAGTTGATAATAATTCTGTAAATATTGAAGTTGAATCTAGAGATGGGGCAAAAAAAGAAAAATTAACTGCTGATGTTGTTTTAATTGCTGTTGGCAGAAAACCATTTACCGAGCAATTAGGTTTAAATGAAGTTGGAGTTAAAACTAATGAGCGTGGCTTTATAGAAGTTAATCATAAATTTGAAACTTCTGTTCCTGGTATTTTTGCAATTGGTGATGTTATACCTGGACCTATGCTTGCTCATAAAGCAGAAGAAGAGGGTGTTGTTGCAGTTGAAATGATGGCTGGTCAATCTGGTCATATAGATTATAATTTAATTCCTTCTGTTGTATATACCTACCCAGAAGTAGCTTGGGTTGGAAAAACTGAGGAAGAATTAAAACAGGAAGGTGTAGCTTATAATGTTGGAAAATTTAACATGATGGCTAATTCTAGAGCTAGAGCAACATTATCTGCTGATGGTTTTGTAAAAATTCTAGCTGATAAAAAAACAGATAAAATATTAGGATGTCATATTATTGCAAGAGAAGCAGGAAATATGATTCATGAAGTAGGAGCTGTAATGGAATTTGGTGGCAGTAGTGAAGATATTGCCAGAACATGTCATGCTCATCCAACTTATAACGAAGCTGTAAAAGAAGCGGCTTTGTCGGTACTAAAAAGAGTAGTTCATTCCTAAAAAAATTTATCTTTTTTGCCCTTTTTGCAATAAAAAACTCTAAAATAGTCTTGCTATTTTTTCCTTTTTGATTACAAAAATCATCAAAAAATCTGGCATTTTTTATTATTAAAACCATTAAAAATCTGACATTTTTTATTAGGTTGGATCTGTTATTTTGCCCTTTTTACACTAAAAAACTCTAAAATAGTCTGGCTAATTTTTCCTTTTTAATTACAAAAATCATCAAAAAATCTGGCATTTTTTATTTTGTTGGATCTGCTATTTTGCCCTTTTTACACTAAAAAACTCTAAAATAGTCTGGCTAATTTTTCCATTTAATTACAAAAATCATCAAAAAATCTGGCATTTTTTATTAGGTTGGATCTGTTATTTTGCCCTTTTTGCACTAAAAAACTCTAAAATAGTCTGGCTATTTTTTCCTTTTTAATTACAAAAATCATCAAAAAATCTGGCATTTTTTATTAGGTTAGATCTGTTATTTTGCCCTTTTACACTAAAAAACTCTAAAATAGTCTGGCTATTTTTTCCATTTAATTACAAAAATCATCAAAAAATCTGGCATTTTTTATTAGGTTGGATCTGTTATTTCGCCCTTTTTTCAATAACGCACTCTAAAATATTCTGTTTATTTTTTCCTTTTTAATTACAAAAATCATCAAAAAATCTGGCATTTTTTATTATTAAAACCATTAAAAATCTGGCATTTTTTATTAGGTTGGATCTGTTATTTTGCCCTTTTTACACTAAAAAACTCTAAAATATTCTGGCTATTTTTTCCTTTTTGATTACAAAAATCATCAAAAAATCTGGCATTTTTTATTATAATTTTACATTATTTGGCATATTGAACTTTTTTTATCTAAATCTCTTTTTAATAATTCTATGATTCCTTTACTTGTTTCTATACTTGTGGCATATTCTAGTGCTGAAATTGAATTCCTATTACCATCTGAATATTTTATTACCTTTACTTCATCTTGATTAGGTGAGTAAGAGAGTATTAATTTTGTCAATTCTACATTTTTTATAAATATAGCTAGATATAAGGCGGAATAAGTTTCTGTTTTACTATCATCTTGTTGTGTAAGAGCTATATTAATGTTACATTTTGGTAAAAGTAATGATGCTATTTCAGGATTATTTTGATATATAGAAGCTGCTAGAGGTGAGTGTTCTATTAATTGACCTTCATTCTTTATTCTCATTCCTTTGTCTGGATCATAAAGATCTATTAATATTTTTAATATTTCAACATTTCCATAATATGCAGCTAGATATAATAATGATGTAGTTTTTGATTCTTTATAACTATTCTCTATTAAATCCTGAATTGTTTCCTTTCCTATAGAACTTATTAAGAAATTTAACATTTGAGCATCATTATTTAATGTTGCTTGATATAATGCTGAATCTTGATTCAATAAATTACGATTTTCATCGAAAACTTGAAAATAAATATTTTCAGAAAAATTAAAACTTGTGTCACTCAATGCTCTTAAGGCACCTAAGTTATAATGTTTTGCAGCAATATGAGCTGCTCCTATAATATGAATTTTATTTTCTTTTATTTCTTCATATTTTAAATTATCGTTAAAATTAAAACCAATCTTTCTTAGAAAATTTACAGATTCGTAAAAATTAAATTTGCAAATTATAAAAATAATATTTTGCCCTTCAAATTTAAATTTTTTTAAACCATCTAGTTTTTCTATTTCATAAATTCTTTGTAAAAAATCGTTAAATAAATCATCAGAAAAATCATATCCTTTTTTCTTATAATCTAGAATTATTTTTAGTATATTTAGCCATGTTTTAGTATTATCTGATGTGCTTATTTCTTCAATAATAGGAAGACTTATAGCTTTTAATATTTTATAGGTTATTGGTAATCTGTTAAATGGTAAAGTGAGATCTGATTTACCATTGTTTAACTCTTCTATTAAATATTCTTTTAAATGTTCAGAGATATACCAGTTTGTTATTTTGATACATTTATGTGTTACTGCGTCTTTATCTGGTGTGGTTTTTTTACATGTTCCTTCGGGATATTCTTTATCGCCACTGTCTGATTTGATTATAATATAAACTTCTAAATCAAGGAAGCTCGTAAATCTAGTGTTAACTATTTTCGTGTCCGTTTTGTATGAATCTTTCATTTAATAGTGAAAATTTACAATTAATTAAACTTGATGCTTAAATAAGATTATTTTGTAATTCTTTGCATCACATTGCTCAATATGATATAATTAACAAAGTTAATTTAAAGTTTGTAAAAATGATAGGACCTAACATTCATAATACTTATTTGGATGTTTTTATTAAATTATGTCGTGAAAGAATAGATAAAATTTTTAATAATTGTGATGAATATGGTTACGTTAAAAATTTTTATATCAAGAAGAAATATGTGAGGCGGATAGAGAAGCTTTAGGTTGGCAAAATTCTATGTTGCATAGGGTAATGTTTGAGCATGTGTTAAGAGCTGAATTTGCCAGGCATCAATTAGTTAATGATGCTATAGATCCTTTAAATATGGTTGATGATGCAAAGATAAAATTGCTTCAAACTCTAGCTGAAAAGGCAGTGCCCTTATTTACAGATGATGATAAAAAAAATAATTTAACCCAAAATAA
>JADHLN010000018.1 GCA_016780625.1 Rickettsiales bacterium | reverse complement strand
AAAATTCTTTTAAAGAAGTTACGTGATACAGATATATTTACTAGCTAAAGCTCTAATCAATTTAGAGCTTTAATAGTTACATATTAACTAATAGCACAACCTGCTTTTTGACTTTTTCCTGCTGCTCTTGCAGCAACTTTTTCAGCATGTGAAGGAGGTGAAGGAATGGCCGTATTTATTGCTCCCAAAATCCCCCCAACTAAATCTGCTGCTGATTTTGCCACATTCATGACATGATCTTGAGGTGGAACGGATTGTCTTCCTGCAGTAACTTTTTCAGCATGAACATCAGCTTTTGCTGCTAATAATTCTTGTACAACTTCAGTATGACCTAGATCAGTTGCCAAGCTTAAGGGTGTTTCTTTCCATCTATCTTTAACATTAACATCAGCTTTTGCTTTTATTAATGTTTTTACAACATTATTACGACCGCTAGTGGCTGCCATATGTAAGGGTGTTTGTTCAGCCTTATTTTTAGCATTAACATCCTTTCCTACTTTTATTAATAGTTCTACAATATCATTACAACCGCTAGCGGCTGCCCAGTGTAAGAGTGTTTTTCCCAATCCATCTTGAGCATGAACATTAGCTCCTTTTTCTATTAATGCCATTGCAGCTTCAGTATGACCTTCTACAATTGCCCAGAGTAAGGGTGTCTCTCCATATTCATCTTTATAATTAACATGAGCTCCTGCTGCTATTAATGTTTTTACTTCTGCATTATTACCATCTTTAGCTGCTTGTAATAATCTATTATTTAATTCTTTTTGCTTCATAATCTTCCTCATAATATGGTTTAAGTTAAGCATTATATCACAAAAATACTCTCAAGAAAAGGAATTTATTTATTTAATAGTTTCTTACCATAATCTCTTAATTCTCCGCTAGGTGATAGATATCTATATAAAGATTATCTTGCTAACCAAAGATCTATGAAAGTAATTTTTTTATTTCTGCAAATATTTCAAAAGACTTACCAACTTCAGTAGAGTTCCAAATTAAATTTTGTTTTTCATTATAAATTTCTTTTACAAATCTTATTGGTAAGGCAATATTAGTTATAAAAATAAGATCATATTTCTTTATTTTTTTAATATTAATTTTTTTTTCAATTATAGGAAAACTATTAATTATCTTCTCTCTAACCACTCCTTTTAATATTGAAGAATCTTGGCTAGGAGTATAAACCTTACCTTTTTTTATAAAAAAAATATTAGCAGAAGAAGTCTCGCAAATCTCTTTTTTATCATTTAACATTAGAGCATCATCATAATTATTCTCATATGCAGAGATTTTAGCTAAAGTTGAATTTAAGCCCTGCATTAATTTACAATGAACTGGCAATGAATTAGAAGAAATTTTTTGATAATTACTAACCAGTAATTTATATTGCTTATTAACCATATTAGGCAATTTAAACGCTTCAATCACTAAATTTGGTAAAATATTTTTTTTGGGCAAATAACCCATACTTCCTTCTCCTCTGGTTATCATAACTCTAAGCAAACCATCAGTAATTTTATTTTTTTTAACAAGTAAAAGGGCTTTCTTTTCAAGAGCAGAGATATCAAAATTAATTTTTATAGCATCCAAACCTTCAGAAAGTCTTTGATAGTGCAGATTATAATCTTTAAGCTCAGATTTTTGAATTTTAATAGTTTCAAATATACCATCACCAAATCTAAATGCTCTATCCTTTATAGAAATTTTAGCATTATCTTCAGTTACATATTCATTATTAATTAATACATATTGCATAAATAAATCTATTAAACTACTTGAAATAAAGATCAAACTAGCATAAAAATGTAAAAAATAAATATTTAAAAATGACCTTAGAATTACCTCAATTACCATATAGTCTTGAAGCTTTAGAACCTCATATTTCAAAAGAAACCCTTGAATATCATTATGGCAAACACCATCAAACTTATGTTACAAATGGTAATAAATTAATTGCTGGTACAAAATATGAAGACCAAGCAATTGAAGATATCATAAAAAATTCAGCAAATAACCCTGAAGATATTGGAATCTTCAATAACGTAGCCCAAATATGGAACCATAGTTTTTACTGGGAATCAATGAGTCCTAATGGCGGAGGCAGACCACATGACGGAGCCTTACTAAATAAAATTCATGATGATTTCGGTACATTTGAACATTTCAAGGAAGAATTTACTAATGCCGGAATAACCCAATTTGGTAGTGGCTGGGCTTGGTTAGTTTTAGAAAAAAACAAATTAAAAATTACTAAAACAGCTAATGCAGGAACCCCACTTGTAAAGGGCCAAACTCCTATATTAACTATGGATGTTTGGGAACATGCTTATTATATTGATTATCGCAATGCAAGACCTCAATATATCAATGTATTTTTAGAATCTTTAGCAAATTGGGAGTTTGCGGAAAAAAACCTTCAAGCCGCTTAATTTACATTTATAGTAAAATATAAAATACATGCAGGAGCTAAATCAGAATCACCTAGATATTCTAGGTCAGTTTGATCATTTTTGCCATTAATACAGTTAGTTCCATTTGGTGCAATATTATTAATTTTATTAACTGCATAGCTTGCCCTTAAATTACCATTTGAGGGTATACCATCATCAATTTTTTGATCTAAAGAAAAAGCGTCCACTGATGACATCACACCATCTTTATTTGTGGTTATCCCAGCATTACTTATCATTGCACCAACTACAATATAATTACTAGTAACACCATTTAAGGCCTCATTATAAAACGCATATGCAGAATTTTGATAAGGGGCTTTTTTCACATTAGCATTAGAGCTATCTATGTTCATAGCATTATTTCCAGAGCTAGAACTATTATAAATACCAGAAACGATATTTGCTAATTGTAAATGATGAAAAACCCTTAAACCCTCACCATTCCATTCTAAAACTTTATCACCATTGCCATTTACAGTTCCATTAGGAGCTGATGCAGCATTATAAGCTTCCCATTTTGCAACCGCATTATCATAATCACCAGGTAATTGCTTATAAATTAAATAAAATGAATCTATGGCTGTTTTGATAGTTGCTATATCAGACAAAACTTTATTTTTCTTAGCATTTTCAATCAAATTGCTACCTATGGTCACCCCACTAATTAGTAAACCAATTATTGCAACAACAATTGCTAACTCTAATAAAGAAAATGCTTTTTTTAATGATTTCATAAAAAATTACTAATATAAATAGATCTATATATTAATATAATAACATGTCTAACATTCTAGAGCAAATTTGTGAATATAAAAAAACAATAATAATCAGAGATAAAAATAATATTTCTTTAGAAAAAGCAAAAAAATTAAGCAAAGCAATAACCAGCAAAAGCAATTTCTATGCATCTATTCATGATAAATTACAAAATAATAAATTAGCAATTATAGCAGAGATAAAAAAACAATCTCCTTCACAAGGAGTCTTAACAGAAAATTTCTCTGTCGCAGAAATAGCCAAATCCTATCAAGAAGGTGGGGCAGCAGCCATTTCTGTTTTAACAGATGAAAAATATTTCAAAGGAAATAATGAAAATATAAAAATAGCAAAAGAAAATTCTAATTTGCCAATTCTACGCAAAGACTTCATCATTGATGAATATCAAATTTATCAAAGCAAAGTAATAGGTGCTGATGCAATATTATTAATATTAAGCTGTTTAACAAAAGAAAAAGCAAAAATATTTGCAAATTTAGCACATGATCTTGGCTTAGATATTCTTATAGAAACTCATAATGCAGAAGAAATAGAAATCGCTCTAACTCTCAAAGGAAAGCTAATTGGCGTTAATAACCGAAACCTAAAAACATTAGATATTTCCTTAGAAAATGTAAAAAATTTACAAAAATTAATACCTAATGACAAAATTTTAATTTGTGAAAGTGGTATAAATAGCATTGAAGAAGTTAAAGAATTACAAAAAGAGAATATAAATTCTTTTCTAATTGGCGGCTTTCTATTAAAGCAGAGCAATATAACAGAAACTTTAAAAAAAATTACTAGCTAGCAACCTTTTTCTTTTCCTCACTATTATCTTTAAATTTCTTAGCTTTCTCTAAATATTTTTTCAAATATTGCCCAGTTATACTCTCTTCACAGGCAGCAACTTCCTCTGGCGTTCCTTTTGCAACAACTAAACCACCTTTATCTCCACCTTTTGGACCAATATCTATTATCCAATCCGCAGTTTTAATAACATCCATATTATGCTCAATTACCAATATAGTATTACCTGACTCAACTAACCTATGTAATACATTTAAAAGCTTTTTAATATCATTGGAATGCAACCCTGTTGTTGGCTCATCTAATATATATAATGTTCTACCAGTAGCTTTCTTACATAACTCCTTAGCAAGCTTAACTCTTTGCGCTTCACCACCTGATAATGTAGTTGCAGATTGACCTATACGCATATAACCAAGACCTACTTCATATAAAGCTTCAAACTTATCTCTAATTAAAGGCATCTTCCTAAAAAATAACAATGCCTCTTCTACGGTCATATTTAATACATCAGCAATAGATTTACCTTTATATTTTATCTCAAGAGTTTCCTTATTATATCTTGCTCCTTTACAAACATCACAAATAATATAAACATCAGGCAAGAAATGCATTTCTATTTTAATTAAGCCATCTCCTTGACAATTATCACATCTACCTCCCTTAACATTAAAAGAAAAACGCCCCGCCTTATAGCCTCGAGCTTTAGATTCAGGTAAATTTACATACCAATCTCTAATAGCAGTAAAAGCACCCGTATATGTAGCTGGGTTTGATCTTGGGGTTCTTCCAATTGGCGATTGATCAATTTCTATGATTTTATCAATATATTGCGTTCCTTTAATGGCATCATGATGCCCTGCCTTAGCCTTTGCTCCGTTAAATTTTTTAGCTAAAGCCTTATATAAAGTGTGAATAATTAAAGTCGATTTTCCACCTCCAGAAACACCTGTAACACAATTAAATAAACCTATTGGAATATCACATGAGATATTTTGCAAATTATTACTATGAGCATTAACTATAGAAATAGACCGATTCTCTCTAGCTTTTCTTCTAACTTCAGGAACTTTTATAAATTCTGTTCCTACTAAATATTTTCCAGTAATTGAATTTTCATTATTCTTAATATCTTCAGGAGTACCTTCAGCTATAATTTCACCTCCATATACTCCTGCTCCAGGACCAACATCAATAACATGGTCTGCTGATTCCATTGTTTCTTCATCATGCTCAACAACAATAACCGTATTTTGCAAATCTCTTAACTTTTTTAATGTATCTATTAACCTACTATTATCAGACTGATGCAAACCAATTGAAGGCTCATCTAAAACATACATTACTCCGCTAAGTCCTGAACCAATCTGCGAAGCTAATCTTATCCTTTGGCTTTCGCCACCTGATAATGTACCCGCATGTCTATCTAAAGTTAAATATTCCAATCCAACATTTTTAAGAAACCCTAATCTTCTAGTGATTTCTTTCAAAACTCTTTCAGATATTTTTTTATCTTGTTCATTTAATTGATTTTTCAAATTATCAAACCACTCTACAGCCTGATCAATAGTTAAAGCAGTTATATTACCAATATGCTGACCACAAATTTGAAAAGACAAAGCTTCTTCTTTCAAACGATGTCCTTTACAAGCCCTACATTTAGTAACATTCTGATATTTTTCACATTCTTCTAAAATCCAGTCATTATCAGCTTCATTTACCTTTCTCTCCAAATAAGGGATAACTCCTTCAAATGGCCTTCTGATAATTTGGTTCTTATAACCATCATGAAATTCAAAATCTATATCTTCATCTTTAGATCCATATAAAATAGCTTCTCTAATTTGCTCACTTAATTTTCTAAAAGGAGTGTCTAAATCAAAGTCGTAATGCTTTGAAAGACTTAACAAAGTTTGTGTATAATATTTACTGTTAATAGCCTTCCAAGGAGCAATAGCACCTTCTTCAATAGATAACTCATCATTAGCAATTACTAAATTAGGATCAAAATAATATTCAGTCCCCAAACCATTACAAGAAGGACAAGCTCCGTATGGGCTATTAAATGAAAATAATCTAGGCTCAACTTCTTCAATTGTAAATCCACTAACAGGACAGCAAAATTTTTCTGAAAATGTTATTATAGCGCCGTTTTTAAATTTATCTTCCTTATAATCTTCTGGTAATTCAACAATCTCTACATGCAATAAACCATCAGCTAATGTTAATGCAGTTTCTACCGAGCTAGCCAAACGATTATCTAAATCATCACTAATAACTAATCTATCAACCAAAACCTCCATAAGGTTTTTTTTATTTTTATCAATTTTTGGTAATTCATCTATTTCATAAAGCTCATTATTGATTTTAATCCTTTGAAAACCTTGCTTCTTAACAGCCATAAGCTCTTTACGGTGCTCACCTTTTTGACCTTTTACAATTGGTGCAAGTAGGTAAATTTTTGTACCAACTGGTAATTTAGAAATTCTTTCAACCATATCTGATGGTGTCTGACTCTCAATAGGCTTGCCGGTAGCTGGAGAAATAGGAACACCTATACGCGCAAATAATAAACGCATATAATCATAAATTTCCGTAACCGTACTTACAGTAGATCTAGGATTTCTTGAGGTAGTTTTTTGGTCTATCGCAATTGCAGGAGATAATCCCTCAATTGATTCAACATCTGGCTTATTTTGCAAATTTAAGAATTGACGCGCATATGTTGAAAGACTCTCTACATAACGTCTTTGACCCTCCGCATAAACTGTATCAAAAGCTAAAGAAGATTTTCCCGATCCAGAAGGACCAGTTATTACCACAAATTTATTTTTAGGTATTTTTACACTGACATTTTTAAGATTATGCTCTTTTGCCTTGTTTACTGAAATATATCTTGAATCCATATTAGCTTTATTTCCTTGTAATTAACTTAGTTATCAGTAGACTAGCTGAACATTGTTAGCACAGCAAAATGTAACTAGCAAATAAAGTTTTATAATTTTTAATTTTTTTAAACATGGCAGGATCAATAAATAAAGTAATATTAATTGGTAATTTAGGGGCAGACCCAGAAATTAGAGCAACTCAAGATGGCAGGGAAATAGCAAATATTTCTATTGCTACAACTGATAGCTGGAAAGACAAAGCGACAGGAGAAAGAAAAGACAAAACAGAATGGCACAGAGTTGTTATTTTCTCTCCTAGCCTTGTAGATATAGCTAAAAAATATCTAAAAAAAGGCTCTAAGGTATTTTTAGAAGGAGCATTGCAAACACGTAAATGGACAGATAATTCTGGTCAAGATCGCTACACAACAGAAGTAGTACTACAAGGTTATAATGGTAGCTTCACAATGCTTGATAATGCAAATAATAGTAATAATGCGGGTTCTATGGCATCATCAAATAATAATGACTCACCATTTCCTGACCAAGGTGTTTTCAATAATGATAGCAACAAAACATCAGAAACAAAAATTAATGATGATTTTGAGGACGAAATACCTTTTTAGCTTTCCCTTTAATTTTAAACTTAACATATGATTAGCCCTTTACTGCAAGTTTACAAAAGATATGACCTTGAATTTGTCTCTGGCAAAAATGCAACATTAAAGAGCAGAAGCGGAGATAAATATATTGATTTAGGAGCAGGAATAGCTGTGAACTCACTTGGTTACAGCAATAAAAAGCTCATAAAAACTTTAATTAGAGCAGCAAAAAAACCTTGGCACATCTCAAACCTATACAATATTGAAGGGCAAAATCAACTAGCAGAGAAATTAACAAAAAGCTCTTCTTGCGACCAAGTCTTCTTCTGTAATTCAGGAGCTGAAGCATTAGAAACAGCATTAAAAATAATCAGGAAATATTCAGAATCTATTAAAAAACCAAATAGAAAAGAAATAATAACTTTCAAAGATGCTTTTCATGGCAGAACAATAGGAGCAATATCTGCAGCTGGTAGCATTAAATATCAAAAAGGCTACGCACCTTTATTGCCAGGATTTAGAAATGTTGAAACCAAAGATCTAACCATTGAAAAATTAGAAAAATTTATCACTAAAGATACAGCAGCAATATTTCTTGAACCAATTCAAGGCGAAGGAGGAGTAAAACAATTTAGCAATAAATTTCTTAAAGAAATTGCAGCCTTATGTAAAAAGAAAAAAATTATTTTTGCAGTTGATGAAGTTCAATGCGGCATGGGTAGAACAGGCAAGATTTTTCACCATCAATTTGCAGGAGTAAAACCAGATATAATAGCAGTTGCAAAAGGAATAGGAGGTGGATTCCCTCTTGGAGCGTGCCTAGTAAAAAAAGAAATAGGCGCAGCAATGACTTATGGCTCTCATGGCGGAACTTATGGAGGAAACCCACTAGCAATGGCAGTAGGTAACGAAGTATTTGATCAAATTTCTAATGAAAGATTTTTAAAAAAAGTTAGCGAGAAAGGAAAATATTTCAAAAACAAACTAACTGAATTACAAAAAAAACACCCCAAAATCATTAAAGAAGTAAGAGGACAAGGCTTAATGCTAGGCCTTAAAATTAACAGAAATTATTTTAAATTAGTTGATATTTTTAGAGAAAATAAAGCCTTAACTATCCCTGCAAGTAATGATGTGATCAGAATAATACCACCTTTGGTAATTAGCAAAAAAGAAATTGATCTTGCCGTTAAAATTTTTGACAAATCCTTATTAGAATTTAAAGATTATGCTTAAAAAAGATTTTATTTCACTAGCAGATTTTTCTAAATCTGACTTAGATAATATTATTAAATTAGCCTTAAAATTAAAAAAAAGACCTTTTAACAAAAAGCTAAACAACAGACAAATAGCCTTAATATTTCAAAAAAACTCCACAAGAACTAGAGTATCTTTTGAAGTAGGAATCAATCAAATGGGAGGAAAAGCAATAATTCTAAATAGCAGCGAAATGCAGCTTGGTAGAGGGGAAACTATTTCTGATACAGCTAAAGTATTAAGCAGATATTTAGATGCAATTATGATTAGAGCTAACGAACATAATGATCTAATAGAACTGGCTAAACATGCCTCAATTCCAGTTATTAATGGCTTAACTAACTTTAATCATCCTTGCCAAATTTTAGCTGATTTATTGACCTTATATGAAAAAAAAGGCAATATCACCAAACAAAAAATTTGTTATATTGGCGATGGAAATAACATATGTAATTCATGGCTTAATGCAGCTGATAAATTTAAATTTAAAATTTCATTAGCGCTAAAAAAAGGTTATTATCCTGACAAAAGATTACTCGATAATTTAAAAAAACAAAATTTAGTAGAAATACATTCAAATCCTAAATTAGCTGCTAAAAATTCAGATCTCATAACAACTGATTGTTTTGTCTCAATGGGGGATAAAAATGCAAAAGCAAGATTAGCAACCTTTAAAGATTTTAAAATCAACAAAGAAATCATGCAACAGGCAAAAAAAGATGCTTTATTCATGCATTGCCTTCCAGCCCATAGAGGTGAAGAAGTAGATGCAGAAATTATTGACGGCAAACAATCTGTAGTTTTTGATGAAGCTGAAAACCGCTTACATATTCAAAAAGCAATCATGAGTTTCCTTATAAAATGACCCGCTTAAATTTACACGACTTAAAAAATATTAGCAAAAATAAAGAAAAGATAATAGCTCTTGCTCTATATGGAAAAAATATAGCAGAAATAGCAGATAACTCAGCAGATATTATTTTAGTAGGAGATTCCTTAGGCATGACTCTCTATGGTATGGATTCAACATTACCTGTAAATTTAGATATGATGATTGAACATGGTAAAGCTGTAGTGAAAGCAACAAAAAAATCATTTATTACTATTGATATGAATTTTGGCTCTTATCAATTAAGCAAAGAACAAGCTTTTAAAAACGCAGCAAAAATCATCGCTAAAACTGGAGCAAATGCCATAAAATTAGAAGGAGGTGAAATTTATGCAGACACCATAAAATTCATTACAGATAGAGGTATAGCTGTGTTAGGACATGCAGGGTTATTACCTCAATCATTTAATCAATTAGGGGGATATAAAATCCAAGGCGGAGACAAAACATCTGACAAAAAAATTATAAATGATGTTATAGCATTAGAAAAATCAGGCTGCTTTGCTGTTGTTATTGAAGGAGTTAAAGCAGATTTAATAAAAAAAATTAAACAAAAATCTAACATCCCTTTAATAGGAATAGGTGCAAATAATTTATGTGATGGGCAAATATTAGTTGCTGATGATTTATTAGGGCTTACTTCCAAACAGCCAAAATTTGTCAAAAAATATGCAAATTTACGCAGTGATATTGATAAGGCTTTTAAACAATATGCACAGGAAGTAAAAGAAACAAAATTTCCAGATAAAAACCACACTTATTAAAATGGATAAAAAATACATAAAAGAAATAGTTAATTTTGCTTTAAATGAAGATATTGCTTCAGGAGATATAACTTCAAACCTTATAATTAATGACAAACAAAATATTTCATTTGAGGTAATCGCTAAATCAGAAATGATATTATGCGGCCTTGATTTTTTTTATGAATCCTTATTATCAATTGATAAAAACATCACTATTAATTCAAATTATAAAGATGGAGATATAATTAAGAAAAACGATATTTTTATATCAGGAAACGGTAATGCAAAAGCAATATTAGCTGGCGAAAGAGTGGGTTTAAACTTACTACAATATCTTTCAGCAATAGCAACCAAAACAAATAAATTTGTAAAAGCTGTAGAGCAATATAACGTAGAAATTTTAGATACTAGAAAAATTTTACCTTTTTATCGTTTAGCAGCAAAATATGCAGTAAAAATAGGAGGAGGTAAAAATCACCGCATCTGTCTAGACGACCAAATTTTAATAAAAGATAACCACATAACAGCTGCAGGTGGCATCAAAGAAGCATTAGAAAAATGCCAAGAATCTTCATTAATAAAAGAAATTGAATGTGAAAATATCCAACAAGTAAAAGAAGCATTACAGAATAAAGTGGATATTATTATGCTAGATAATATGTCTATTTCAGAAATAACAAAAGCTGTAAAATTAATTAATAAAAAAGTAAAAATAGAAGCTTCAGGCAATATCAGCATTGAAAATGTCCAAGAAATTGCCAAAACAGGTATAGATTACATCTCAGTTGGGGCAATAACTCATTCAGTAAAAGCTGCTGATATATCGTTAAATTTAAAATTTAATTAAACAATTTTTCTTGATTGAAAAGCAGCATTCAAAGTCCCCTCATCTAAGTAACCAATCTCACTTCCAAAAGGAATACCATAACCTAATTTGCTAATTTTCTCTACCTTATCAGCAAACATATCAGCTAAAAATAATGCTGTTGTTTGGCCATCCAAACTGCTACTTACGGCTATAATAATTTCATTAACCCCATCTAATCTTGCAGTTAAAGACTCAAGATTTAAATCATCAGGTCCAACACCTTTAACAGCAGATAAAACTCCTCCAAGAACATGGTAAACCCCATTAAAAATATTATTTTTTTCAATTACCCATAAATCTTCAATATTTTCTACAATACATAAAATTTCTTTATTTCTCTTATGAGAAGAACAGATTGAACATGGGCTAACAACATCAATATTATTACATATTTCACAATTTTTTATAGCAGAAAATGCTTCATTTAATGCATTTGCTATTACTGGCATTTTATTTTTATTTTTAGAAATTAAATCTACTATGATTCTGGTTGCAGTTTTTTTACCAATTGTTGGAAAAGAAGAAAATAGGTCAATTAACCTTTCTATTTCATTATTCATTTAAAAAATTTATCAAACCCATCAGGTAAATTAAAATCAGCAAAAGAAGAACCTCCTGTAGCCTCAGACATTAATTTTTTATGCTCTTCATCAAATTGTGATTTTGCATTATTAAAAGCTGCAATAATTAAATCTTGTAAAATATTAACATCCTGCTCTTCTTTAAAAAGAGAATCATCTAATTTCATCGATGAAGCCTTACCTTTTCCATTAATGGTCACTTGCACAAGACTACCACCACTAACTCCTGTAAATTCCTTTTTTTCAAATTCTTTTTGTTTTTTCTCAAATTCAGACTTTAAAGTTTGAGCCTGCTTAAAAATTCCATTAAAATCCATAGCTTATTTTTTATTAGTTTCAAAATCAATTCTTGGGTCAATAACCGCATATAAAATATCACCAACTAAGTTAAAGACAAGAGCAATTAAACTATATAAATAGATTGTAGCAAAAATAACAGGATAATCTCTATTCATCGCAGCCTCATATCCTAGCAAACCAAGACCATCAAGAGAGAATATTATTTCTATTAACAAAACTCCTGTAAATAACATTTTAATAATTGATTCAGGTATTTGCGAAACAACTAAAATCATAGCATTTCTAAAAACATGACCATATAAAACCCTTATCTCTGAAGCACCTTTTGCTTTAGCAGTTAAAACATATTCTTTATTAAGCTCTTCAATAAAACTATTTTTAGTAAGCATAGTTAAACTTGCAAAACCACCTACTATAAGAGCGGTTATAGGCATTATTAAATGCATAAAATAATCTTTAATTTTAGCAAAAAAACTAAGCTCATGAAAATTATCAGAAGAAAGTGCAGAAATAGGAAATAAAGGAAATGTGCCTCCATAACCAAATAAAACTATAAGCAATATAGCAAAGAGAAAGGCAGGAATTGCATAACCAATAAATATTATCAAACTTGTATAGAAATCAAATTTCGTCCCATTTTTAACAGCCTTTCTAATCCCAAGAGGTATTGAAATAAAATAAATAATTAAACTGGACCATAGCCCTAATGATATTGAAACAGGAAGCCTTTCCAAAATTAAATCAACAACTTTTTTACCCTTAAAAAAACTTTCACCAAAATCAAAAGTAACAAATTGTTTTAACATAATTAAAAACCTAATATGTAAAGGCTTATCAAAGCCATATTGTTGCTTAATATCTTGCAAAATGTCCTTATCAAGACCTTCTGAGCCCATATATTTATTATCATTATTATAAGCAATTAAAGATCCCTGATTAATCATATCAGATTGAAAAACATTATGATTATTAAGTGTAGATAATATTCTTTCAACAGGCCCACCTGGAGCAAATTGAATAATCATAAAATTTATAAGCAAAATGCCCAATAAAGTAGGAAAGATTAAAAATATTCTCTTAATAATATAATGTCTCACTTTATCTATTTAACTTAAATAAATTCAAAAATTTAAACAGCTTAAAGCCCAGTGGAGAAAAAACTATTTCCGATCTTGAATCTGCATATTTTACAGAATTCTTAGACTGAAATTGTACTAATAGCTGAAAATCATTCAAAAATTTACTTTCAGTATTGTAATATTTGCATTCTTTTAACAAGGATTTTAACTTATCTTTTAATTTTAAAATAACCATTTCGTTTCTTTTGTAAGCCTTTTCTGAAGCCAAGCTTTTTATTAAATCCTCTGTTATAAAAGGGTGAATATTATAATTTTTACTAGCTAAAGAATTTACAATTCTAGTTAATTTTAACATATAAGAATATTTCTTTAACATCACCTTTGCATCTCTAGTTAAAGCAATATTTTTAGCTTTAATAATAATTAAAAGATTTTGGAAAAATGTTTTTTCAACAAATTTCTTTAATTCACTCTCATTTTTAAATTTATCTTCATTTAAATTAAAAGATTGAGCTTCTAAGATTACTTTAAAATCAGCAAAATTTAACTTATATTTTTCCTTTATAGCAACTAATAATCTTAATAAAGGAGTTTCTGTTTTTATATCGTTAGAAAAAATAGCTTCTATTTGCTCTTGCCACCAAGAAAGCCTTAATTTAGCTATTTCTTTTTCATTATTAGAAGCAAAAATTTTAGCAATTTCATAATTCAAAACAAACAAAGCAACAGCAACATCCTTCTCTTCTTGGCTTATTATATGAAATATTTCAGAGTCAGCTTTCTTAAGTAATTTTATTAGATCTTGCAAATCATCCATAATCCTTATCTTATAAAGACATTATAGCCTTAACATCTGGTAATGAGAGATGGGCATTATTAGAGAAACTATAATTTTTAATTTTTTCAAAATTTGCTAAAGCATTTTTATATGAACTTGAAGAATGATCTGCCAGATAATTAATAATCTGCTGCTTTCCTTCCATTCTATATTGCAAAAATTTTTGTTCATACATATTTCTTAACGCAGACAAATCAGGTGAATAAATAGGAAAACTACTAATTGTATTTATTCTATTCTGCAAATCAGGAGTTTTAATATTTATTTTATTAGGCGGCACATTGCTTGTAAGAAAAACATATTTTTGTTCATTCTTTATGTAATCCAAAATATCCTGAAACGCATTATCAAAAGAATCATATTCATGCTTGTCTAAATTTCTTAACAAATTTTTTCTAGTAAAATAAAAATCAAAATCATCAAATATAAAATATTTATTTTTCTTTAATAAATAATTTAAATCTTTTTTTGGAGTTTTATAAAGATCTATTGAAATAGCATTAAGATTTCTGCCCCAAAACTCTGCTATAAAACTTTTTCCACTTCCCTTAGGACCATATACTAAATTTGCATAACAAGGCCAATTTGGCCAACTAGCAACATATAAAAAAGCCTCTCTATTACTCTCAGATAAAATAAATTTTTGCTGATTTGCTTGCCTATTTACTGAAAAATCTAAAAATAATTGTCTTAATCCTAATTCGGACATTTTTTTATTGTGAAATTATTGTGTTTATATTAAACATTGGAAACTAATTTATAAGTAAATATATTGAACTTTTCCAAATCTACACATAAAAGCGAAGGTCAAAACATTTCACTTAAATATGAACTATTAGCTATATTATTACTTCTACTAGTCATATCAATATCTTCATATTACTTATTCCTAAATGAGAATGAAAATTTTGTAAAGAAAATGGTTTCTAATGAAGTTAATGATGAGAAAACAGAAATAGCTACAAGCACAAATAGTACTAAAAATGATAACAAAAAAATACATTTCCAAGAAATCAAAAAAGGAGATAATCTAGGCAGTATTTTAGGAAAATTAAAAGTAGAGAGCCTAGATATATATTCAGCAACCAACTCTCTTAATAAAATATTTAAAGCCAATAAAATACAAGTTGGTGACAAAATATCAGTAGAATATCATCAAAAAACACTAGAAAATAAACAAGAGAGAGTTTTTATTAACAAAATAAATATTTACACCTCTGATAATAGCAAATTTGAAATTATCAGAACTAAAAAAGGCCAATTTTTCGCTAGCAAAATTACCCCTGAATTATTCTCTAAATTACAAGTAAAATCAGGTAAAATAAAATCATCACTTTATGAAGATGCCTTAAAAGCAGGAATACCAGCAGCAATGATCCTCGAATTTATTAGATTTTATAGTTTTGATTTAGACTTCCAACGCGATGTGAGAAAAGGAGATAAATTTCAAATTTTTTATGAAAGCTTTTATGATTCAGAAGGAAAATTTATCAAAAATGGCGATATAATATATTGCAAATTTATTAGTAACGGTAAAGAGCTAGTAAATTATAAATACACCACAACAAAAGGCAGCACATTATATTTTGACAATAAAGGTAGCTCAGTAAGAAAAGCCCTTTTAAGAACACCTATTAGCGGAGCAAGAATATCTTCATATTTTGGTTATAGAAAACATCCAATATTAGGATATACAAAATTACATAAAGGTGTTGATTTTGCTGCAAGAACTGGCACCCCAATATTTGCATCAGGTAATGGAACAATTTCCTTTATTGGTTGGAAAGGAGGTTATGGTCGTTACATTAAAATCAGACATAATGGCTCTTACAGCTCTGCTTATGCCCATATGTCTCGCTTTGCTAAAGGGCTAAAAAATGGTTCAAAAGTAAAGCAAAGGCAAATTATAGGTTATGTTGGCAGCACCGGAAGATCAACAGGGCCACACCTTCATTATGAAGTTTATAAAAATGGCAAAGCGGTAAATCCAAGAAGGTTAAAACCAGAATCAAAAGTCACTTTAAAAGGAAAAGAGCTAGAAAAATTCAAAGAACATCGCAATAGAATAGATTTTATTCTAAAAAACGCCTATGCAAAATCTGAATTATAAAAAACTCTATGCAACTTGCATAGAAGGAAGTATTGCTACACTTGCCCAATAATCAATTATTAGAGCTATCTTTCTATTATATTCATCAACATTAAAAGATTTATTAACAAATCCACACGCACTATATTGATAACTAAGCTTCATATCCATTGGGTTTATTGAATTTGTTAAAATAATTACTGGTATATGATTTATTCTTCTATCTCTTTTTATTTCTTTTAAAACATCTAATCCATTTCTTTTTGGGATATTAATATCTAGTAAAATAATATCTGGCCTTTTCTTTAAAGTAATTTTTTCAATATTTTTTAAATATTCAACAGCCTGATCACCATCATGTAACAACATAATATTAGCGTCACTTTTACTAGTATTAATAGCATCTATAGTAAGCATTTCATCAACTGGATTATCTTCTATTAACAAAATATTAAGAGAGTTTTTTCTTTCCAGTTGCAAATATTTCTTTTCATGCACTGAGTTTTTTTCTAAAACCACACCCTCAAAAAAATAATCTGGTGTAACTTTTAGCAATTTTGCAAATTGAAATAATCTACCAGCAGGTATTTTATTATCTCCTTTTTCATATTTTTGAATTTGTTGATATGAAATATTTAGAATTTTTCCTAAATCAGTCTGAGAAAAAGATAGTTTTTCTCTTCTTCTTCGAAGCTGAAGACCTATTTGCACATCAAGCTCATCTCTCTTCTTTTGAGTTTTATTATTAATATCTGTCAAAGTTCAAGTCCATAAATAATTATTATTATCTATATCCTCTATAATTCCTCTAAATTAAACATTAAAAAACATTGCTCCCCTGTTTCATCTAAATCATAATCATTATTAAATGACTCATAACAATTGTTACTTCCAGAAACTTGAGCACCGTAAATCAAGCCAGTTTTAGCATAAGAATCATCAAATTTTTTGTCAATTTTATATGCTCCTTTAGTTGTTAAAAAATTTTGACCAACTGACCTAAAATTACTACATCCTGGACATTCTCTTGCAACAACCAAAGCGTTTCTCGCCGAACCTGCAACATAACCATAACCAGACTCTGCACCAGAAACATAAGCCAAGCTATAACCAACACCATCATCAATTAGGGCCTCAGGAACATTATCATTAATTACAGCGACACCAGAAGTCGCAACCCCACTAAAATTTTCTTTTATATATTCAACTGCAGCTAAATGATCCCAAGCATAATAATTTTCATCATTCCAATTAATAATACCATCACCATTGCCATTATTTGAAACATTATCAATGATTGAAGTTGCATTGACTATATCCCCTGGCAATGAATTATAGCTCATTTTAAATAATTTTACCGAAGATTTATAACTATTCACCTGCTTAATAAATGAGGCTAATTTTGTATTTTCAATAAAATTATTTGCAACAACAACAGATATGGCAAATAAACCCATTAAAGTTATAACAAATGACAATTCAACCAGAGAGAAAGCTTTTTTCATATTTAATTTAAAAAATATTTAGCAACAGAATAAAATAAAGGTATACCGATAGATATATTAAATGGAAATGTAATCGCTAAAGTCATTGGTATGTAAATACCTGCTTTAGCCTCTGGCAACGCCAATCTCATTGCGGCCGTAACGGCTATATATGAAGCACTAGCTATTAGCATTGAAAATAAAAAACCTGTCCCAAGATCCAAACCAATCATATAGCTAGCACATAAGCCAATAGCAAAACCCATAAAAGGCATATAAATACCGAATAAAAACAATCTAAAACTAAACTCTTTTAAATGATGAATTTGCCTTGAAACAACTAGCCCCATATCCAATAAAAAAAATGCTAAAAAACCATAAAAAGGATCCACAAAAAAACCTTTCATTTTATCCATACCATTTTGTCCGCTTAAAAAACCAATTAAGAATGATCCTGTAAGTAATAAAATTGCACCATTGGTAAAAATTTCCTTCATCAATCTTGTTGTTGCTTTATTTGTTGAATTTACAGTTTTAGGCTCGGTTTTATTGGCTATAAATAAACCAGTTAAAATCGCTGGCGCCTCCATTAACGCTAACACCGCAACTATATATCCTGCATACACAACCTCATTAAAATCCAGAAATGCTACAGCAGTAACAAAAGTAACCATACTTATAGAACCATAATGCGCAGATATAGCAGCACAAGTTGCAGAATCTAACTTTGTAGTTAATCTTAATAAACAATAACCTATAAATGGCTGAGTAAATCCAGTTAATATACCTATAAAAAACACCCAAAAAATTTGAGCATTAATCTCTGGAGCAACCGCAATTGCGACTCCACCTTTAAAACCTATAGCCATCATTAAATAAATTGAAAAATAACGACTAATTTGCGG
>JADHLN010000017.1 GCA_016780625.1 Rickettsiales bacterium | reverse complement strand
ATATGATCTCCTTTTTGCAAAAAAGATAATAAAACATTAGTAATAGCAGCAAGACCAGATTCAACTATAACTGACCTTTCAGCATTTTCTATCCTGGCTATTTCCCTCTCTAAAGCTGTGTTAGTTTCTGTACCAACCCTGCCATATTGTCTTTCAGAACTTTCTAATTCAGAGATATTCTCAAATAAAATAGTTGATGCTTGATATATAGGAGGGTTTACAGACCCAAAATATAATTTATTTAATTTACTCATTTTTAATCTAAAAAAGCCTATATAACAGAATTGCAGAAAGTTGCAAGATTAGCTTTATCCTTTTCAAAAACAAAAAAATATGGTATAATTAATTATTAATTAGAGCAAAATTACTAATGGAAACATTTTTAAGTACATTATTTAAAAAAACTAACCCAATTGAAGACGCAAAAAAAGCCATCAATAATGGAGATCTCAATGAATTAAAGAAAGCTTTAGAAAATGCTTCAAATGATAATGTAGCGCAGCTACTTAATTACGCAGTAGAAAACCATAATAAAAATTACGCAGTAGAAAACCATAATAAAAATACTCAAGAAATTATTGATATTTTAGCTAGCAAGATAGATCCTAATAAAAAAGATCAAATAATTAATGCTACTCTAGGAGAAGCTTTTAAAACAGAAAATACAGAAAATACAGAAATTATCAAAGCATTATTAAATAATCTAAAAGAGCCTACAAAAGAGTCACTTAATAACTTACTTGAAAAAGCATTAAAAGTTGGAAATCCTGAAATTATCAAACAATTATTAGATAAAGGTGCAGAAGTTAGTGAACAAAATATGGATGAATTAATTGAGATAGTTAAATCAGCACCAAATAAAAATTCTGACTCATTTAAATATATAGTAAAATTATTAACAGAAAAACTTACAAAAAACACAAGCGAACTCCTAAAGAATCTAAGGCCAGCTAAACAAAATGAATTTAATGAACAGCTAGAAAAAAAGTTAAAGCAATTAAAAGAACTAGAAGAGCTAAAAGAAAATAAGGAACAAAAAGCTGAAACTTCACCGAAAGAGCAAGCAATTGAAGATCTAATGAAAGCAGTAAAATCTATAAAGGAAAACAAACTAGATGATGCATCATATCATCTTGAACAAGTATCCAACTCTACAGGTAATTCAGATCTAAAAAAAATTGCAGGTGAGTTAAAAGACAATGTAAATAAAAGGCAAAAAATAGAAAACCACGAATCAATTGGAGCATTTACAGAAAAAGTAAACTCAGAATCACTAGGACACGAAAGAGGACAAATTATTCCTTAAAATATTTATATCTATCAAATAATTTGCCAATAACTATCCATCTCCAAGCTTTAAGATTAAAAGATTATGAAAAAAACTATCAATTAAACACCCCCCCTTTTCCTTAGACTATTTTTGTGATATACTAAAATTTATATGATGAATATTGAGGTATAGCATGAGTAAAGATAGTAACAGTCAAAGCTTAGTAGATCTATTAACATCTGCAATACAACAAGACAACAAGGGATATAATGATAATTATATAGAATATCTATTAAATAAGGGAGCTCCAATTAATAAAAAAAATTATTATGGTAAGGCAGTCCTTCATGAAGCAACTGAGCATAATCAATATAGAAATGCAAAGTTATTTATAGATAGAGGAGCTGATGTTAATGCTGTAGATGAAAATGGAAAAACACCCTTACATTTAGCAACTTGGTATAATTATACTGATATTGCAGAATTATTAATAGATAGAGGAGCTAATGTTGATGCAAAAGATAACAAAAATAAGACAGCCTTACATACAGCAAGTCAGCTTGGCAAAACTGATATTGCAAAATTATTAATAGATAAAGGAGCTGATGTTAATACACAAGGTGAATTTAAACAAACACCCTTACATTTAGCCCTTCAAAACGGACAAATTGAAATAGCAAAATTATTAATAGATAGAGGAGCTAATGCTAATTTAAAAAATAAGTTTGGTGAAACATCCTTACATTTAGCCCTTCAAAACGGACAAATTGAAATAGCAAAATTATTAATAGATAGAGGAGCTAATATTGATGCAAAAGATAACAAAAATAAGACAGCCTTACATACAGCAAGTCAGCTTGGCAAAACTGATACTGCAAAATTATTAATAGATAAAGGAGCTGATGTTGATGCAAAAGATAACAAAAGTAATACACCCTTACATTTAGCCCTTAAAAACGGACGAACAGAAATAGCAAAATTATTAATAGATAGAGGAGCTAATGTTAATTTAAAAAATAAGTTTGGTCAAACAGCTCTTGAAATTGCAAAAGACAAAGGTGTTGATATAACTGTTGGTCCACATACATCAAGAGCTCAAACAAGTAGATCACCCTCTCCAGCAGGTCGTACCACCTAATATCTAGCTATTAATAAAAACATAATTATTAACGAGCTTTCCCTACAGCTAGCGATTATCTCTTTAATTTGTACAAATAAAACATCAGCTCTCATTGGAAATTTAAACAGTTTATTCACAGCAAGGTTTTATTAACAATTCAAATAATCGCCCTCAAAAAGCTTTATAAAACTATTATATAGACTAATTGACAATTATAAAAAACAAGATTAAAGATAACACTTCATTTTTATTAATATTATGGCAGTTTCAAAAAATAACCCTAATGCTCGTAAAGCAGCAATTCAAAAAAAATATAATGATAAAGTTGTAAAACCTGTAAAAGTTATCGGTGATTTTGGAACTTTTATAGCTGCTCAATATGAATCAGGAGATGTTGTTTTAGACGCAGATGGCAATCCAATTCCATATAAAAAACTTGATAATTCTAATTAGTTAGACAACTAAATTAGCTCATCTGTAACAAATTTATCATAATTTCTTGGTCTGACATTTCTTAAAGAATAATAATCAATTATTCTTTTAATTTTAGCTACAGCATCATTCATATCATCATTAATAATAACATATTTATAATCCTTATAATGGCTAATCTCTGATTTAGCTTGTAACATTCTTTTTTCAATAATTTCTATTGAATCTAAAGCCCTTTTTTCAAGCCTTTCTCTTAATACAGCTATTGAAGGAGGTAAAATAAAAATTGATACAATATGAAAATCCTTATATGCAGCAATATCTCTTGCACCTTGCCAATCAATATCAAAAATCACATTCCTACCATTTTTTATTTGATCAATTACAAAACTCCTAGGTGTACCATAGAAATTATCAAATACTTTAGCATGTTCTAACAAATCACCATCAACAACTAATTTAGAAAATTTCTTATCATCAATAAAAAAATAATCTTCACCTTCTATCTCACCCTCACGTTTTGTTCTAGTAGTTACCGAAACAGATAGTCTTAAATTATCATATTCAGCTAAAAGCTTTTTTGTAATTGAGGTTTTACCAGCACCAGATGGTGAAGATATAATAATTAAAGTACCTGGATAATCATCTTTCTCTGGTTTATATTCAGACATAAATTACAAGCTAATAATTGCATTAAACATAATCACAGTTATAAATTTTGTAAACCTCACTATTTAATTATTATGAATATAATAATAACAGGAGCCTCAAGTGGCCTTGGTGCAAAACTTGCAAAAATCTACGCCAAAGAAAAACATAATTTGATTTTAATTGGCCGCAATAAAAAAAGATTACTGAAAATTAATAATAAATGCCAAAAATTAGGCGCAAAAACTCAATATGAAATTATTGATGTAAGAAATTATAAAAAATTAAACACAAGCATTACAAATCATACAAAAAAACACCCAATTGATCTCATAATTGCAAATGCAGGAATATCAGCAGGATCACATGGAGGCCCTGAAAGCTATAATCAGTTAAAAGATATTTTTGATGTAAATATTTATGGTGTTATAAACTCAATTTATCCTTTAATCGAAAATTTTAAAAAAAGAAAAACAGGACAAATAGCCATTATAAGCTCAATGGCAGCTTTACACGCTCTACCCTCCGCTCCAGCCTATAGCTGCTCAAAAATAACAATTAAATATTTTGGTGATTCATTAAGAGCTGAATTAAAAAAATATAATATAAAAGTTAATATCATATTTCCAGGTTATATTGATACTCCCTTAACCAAAAATAATAATTTTCCTATGCCTTTAATGATTAAAGCGGATATTGCAGCTCAAAAAATAAAATATGGCTTAGAGAAAAATCACTACTATATTATTTTTCCCAAAATTATTTATTATTTATTAAAATTTATAAATTTATTGCCCTTAAAAATCACAGATTTCATATTTGCTAAATTGCCAAAAAAATAATTATATTTTAAATTTAGCATCAAAATCATAGCTTTTTTTAACATGTAAGAATAACTGCAATTTTTTTTCACCCAAAAATTCTGCTATTTCCTTTCTAGCTGCCATGCCAACCTTTTTAAGCATCTTTCCCCCCTCTCCTATAATCATTTTCTTTTGACTTTCTTTAGCTACTAATATTGTCTGATGAATCACAATCTTACCCTGAACATCTTCTTTGTAACTATCCGTCTCTACATATAAATTATAAGGCAATTCATCTTGCAAAAATAAAAATAACTTCTCTCTGGTTATTTCTTCAGCAATAAACCTAACAGGGGAATCAGTTAATTGATCTTCTGGAAAGAAAAAATTTTCTTCTTTAGCATTTTCTAATAAATATTTTTTTAAATCATCAACACCTAAATTTTTTACCGCAGAAATTAAAAAAATCTCTTTGAATAACCCTAGCTCATTATATTTAGATATTATAGGTAATAATTTATCTTTGATTATTTTATCAATTTTATTGATAACTAAAATTATCTTTCGGCCTAATTTCCTTATATATTCCAAAATAATTTCATTATCATGACTCGCAATTTTTTTAGCATCAATTAGGTAAATAATCTCCATATCATCACCTATGTGATCTAGAGCATTTTTCACAATCATTTTTTCTAAATTTCTCTTCGGCTTAAAAATACCAGGTGTATCACAAAATATTAATTGAGTATTCTCTTCAACTAATACCGCCTTTATAGAAGAACGTGTTGTTTGCACCTTAGGAGAAACAATGGTTATTTTTGTGCCGACTAATAAATTTGTTAAAGTTGATTTTCCAGCATTAGGAGCACCTATAATAGTAACAAAACCACATTTTTGCATTATTTATTCAGCTTTTTTAACATTAATTCTGCCAAGAGTTTTTCACCTTTCTTCTTTGAGGCAGCTTCTACGGTGATTTTAATATCATTTATTTGCAGCATCATTGAAAATATAGGTTCATGATCACTGCCTTTTTGACCTAATAATTGATAATCAGGTAAAGGTAAGTTTTTAGCTTGCAAATATTCTTGCAATTGAGATTTTGGATCATAATTTTCTTTATTAAAAGATGTTAATTTTTTTCCCCATAATTTCAAAATAATTTTTTTTACATTTTGATAATCAGAATCCAAATAAATAGCTGCTATCACTGCTTCCATTGCATCTTCAAGATTTGTTTTGCTGTTACGGCCATTATTTTGTTCCTCACCTCTAGATAAACTCAATAAAGAGCCCAAATTATTTTCTTTAGCTATTTCTGCAAGTCTTTCACCACACACTAAAAAAACTAACCTCTTAGCCATCTCTCCTTCACTAGAATCAGGATAATTATCATATATATATTCCGCTATGATCATCGCTATGATTCGATCACCAAGAAACTCTAATTTCTGATAATTATCTAATTTTTTACTAGTGACACTAGGGTGTGTTAAGGCTAATTTTAATAATTTAGAATTGTTAAAATTATAACCAAAAATATTATTATTCATAATTAAATTATTTTCTGAAATATCCTATCAATTCTTATAATATTATGCCATTTCCAGAATTTAAACAAAGAATCTTCACTAGACATAAAAATAAATCTTGCCTTACCAATTAAATTTTCCTTTGGAATAAAGCCAACTTTAGTCATAAAACGGCTATCCATAGAATTATCTCTATTATCCCCCATAAAGAAATATTGATCCTGCGGAACTTTAAATTTGGCGGTATTATCTTTTAAACTATTATCTACATAATTTAATATGTTATATTCCTTACCTTCAGAATTAATCTCAGTATAACGTTGAATATTACCATATTTACTATCTTCATAAAAACCATTTGCTATTTGCTTTAACTCTTGATCATTAATGTAAAGAATCCCGTCTTTTACTTGAACTTCATCTCCTGGCAAAGCTACCAATCTTTTTATATAATTAATTGATGGGTTACTAGGTAATCTAAAAACAATTACCTCGCCCCTTTCAGGCTCTTTGTTAAAAATTCTATCTTTAAAAGGAATAATAGCTAAAGGAAAAGAATATTTACTATAACCATAACTATATTTTGTTACAAAAATAAAATCTCCCTCTAATAAACCATCTTTCATAGAGCCAGACGGAATATGAAATGGTTCAAATACAAAGCTTCTAATTATTAAAGCTATAATAACAGCTTCTAAAAAAACCTTCAAATTATCAAGAAAAACATTAGTTGATTTTTCTTCCTTTGATAATTTCTTTTTAAACATATTAATCCTTAAGCAATAATGATTTCCCGGTCATATCCTCAGGCTTTTCGATATCTAGCAAATCCAAAATTGTTGGGGCAACATCACATAAACCACCATTTTCCAATGAAAAATCTTGCCTAGAATTAATAACAGAAAAAGGCACAGGATTCATACTATGAGCCGTATGAGGCTGGTTAATATCTTCATCAAACATCTCTTCAATATTACCATGATCCGCAGTTATAATCATTTGCCCATCAACGGCTAAAATAGCTTTACTCAATTTACCCAAAATTTCATCAATTTTCTCTACAGCATTAAGAGCAGCATCATAAACACCTGTATGCCCTACCATATCAGGATTTGCATAATTAACGACTATAAATTCATATTTTCCTGATTTAATTGCTTCAAGTAAATTATCTGTTACTAAATCTGCAGCCATTGCAGGCTCTAAATCATAAGTTCTAACTTTCGGCGAAGGAACCAAAACCCTTTCCTCTCCATTTTTAGGAGCTTCAACACCACCATTAAAAAAGAAGGTAACATGAGCATATTTTTCTGTTTCAGCAATATGTAATTGTTTAAATAACTTAGCTTCAAAAACATCAGCCAAAACATTTTTAGGAAATTCAGTAGGAAATAAAGCTGGTAAATATTCACTTATTTCTTTGGAATATTCAGCTATACCAATAAGAGCGGAAAAATTAATATTTTCACGTGAAACTTTAGAAAAATCATTATCCAAAAACATAGTAATTAACTGCCTAACTCTATCTGCTCTATAATTTGCTACAAAAAAACCATCACCATCTTTAATTGCCGTAAAATCAGCAGAAATAATTGGTTTCACAAACTCATCATATTCATTTCTAGAATATGATTCCTCTAATGACTTCATAAAATCATTTGTTTTTTTTGCATCACCTAAAATATAAGCATCATAAGCTTTTTTTACCCTATCCCAATTCAAATCACGATCCATAGCATAATATCTTCCAACTATAGATGCTAATCTCACTCCCTTAACATCTTTTATATTTTCCAATAAATTAGCTAGATATCCACATCCAGATTGAGGTGGAGCATCTCTACCATCCATAAAACAATGAAGATCAACCTTTAGACCATATTCTGCGATAGTTTTAGCTAAGTAAATTACATGATCCATATGTCCATGTACCCCACCATCAGACAGCATACCAAAAAGATGGCAAACACCTCCTGAATCCTGTAATTTTTTTATAAATAATTTAAATTCTTCCCTCTTATCTACATTATTTTCTGTTATAGCTTTATTGATTCTTGGTAATAATTGTAACATTACTCTTCCAGCCCCGATATTCATATGACCAACCTCAGAATTGCCCATTTGTCCTTCAGGCAAACCAACAGCAAGGCCAGAAGTTTTTAAGTAAGATATCGGATATGTTTTTTTAATATAATCCCAATTTGGGGTATTTGCATTTGCAATAGCATTATATTTAGTTTTTTCAGTTTCACCGAAACCATCTAAAATACATAATAAAAAAGTTTTTTTCATAATTTAAAAATTTGGTGAAGTTGAACCTTCTGCAATATAGTAAACAATTTTAGCGATTTTCGTTGCATAATCACCAATACGCTCATAATTTTTAAGAATTTTTATTTTTGCTATAAATTCAGGCAAGGGATCAGGATCGGATTCTTGAAGCTCTAACGCTTTTTTCATAGTTTCAGAATAAAACTCATCTACTTTATCATCATTATCATATGCACTTTTTAAATCTGTAAATTCATATTTTTCAATATTTACAAATACCTCCTCAATCATTTGAATAATTATTTTATTCATTTCTTTGATGTCAGAAAGAATTTCTCCTGAAATAGGCTTTGCAAATCTTTCAACTTTTTTGATTGTTTTTTTGCCCCTATCTCCAATTCTTTCTAATAATGAAGCAATTTTAATAGCAGAAACAATAAAGCGTAAATCACCAGCCATTGGCTGCCTTAAAGCTAGCAATGAAATTGCACTGCTTTCTATCTTCTTTTCAAATTCATTAATTTTTTTATCCTCAGAACGTGCCAGAACTACTAACTCATCATCTTTATTTTCAAGTGATTTTTCCGATAAAATAATCATTTGCACCACAAGATTCTTCATCTCATTCAAAGAATTCACCAAAACTTCCAATTCAGCGCCAAACGACTTTACAATATGATCATTATTTTTCATAAAAAACCTAAATAATAATTAAATATTAAGACATATTTCAAGCTAATGCAAATTTATTTTACTTCAGTAAAAATAACTAGATAATCCGCAAAAACTCTTGCCAAATATCTTTTTCTATTTGTCTATTTTCTAAATAATTAATCTCCTGAATACCAGTTGGTGAAGTAACATTAATTTCAGTCAAATAATCACCTATAAAATCAAGCCCTACAAAATATAACTTCTTTTTAAGCAAGATTGGAGATAAAACCTCACATATTTCTTTTTGCCTAACAGTCAAGCTAGCTTTAACAGCCTTACCGCCTGCATGAAAATTAGCAGCTACAGAATCCTTATAAGGAACCCGAAGTACCTGACCCACAACTTTACCACAAGCTAAAATAACCCTCAAATCTCCTTGCTTTATCTCAGCTAAATATTCTTGAATTACCACTGGTGCATTATATTTTTTTTGTAATTCACTAAATTTATCAATAAGTTTTTTATCTTCTCTTGCAAATTTAAAAACATCAACCCCGCCACATCCATATAAAGGCTTTAGAATAACCTCTTCATGCATAAAATCTAGATCATGCAATAGATTTACATCAGTTAGAACTAATGTTTTTGGCATAAAATCAGCAAAATCACAAACTAGTAATTTTTCAGGAGCATTCCTAATTTCCAAAGGATCATTTATAAATACCACCTGATCCCGCAATTTCTCAAGTAAATAGCTATTGCTAATATAACTCATATCAAAAGGTGGATCCTGCCTTATAAACACCACATCAAAAAAACTAATCTCGTCTATATAGGAATTTTTTATAGATATAGGAAAATCTTTCTCTTCATCAATCAAAAGATCACTAAATCTGGCTTTTAATTTACCATTTTCCAGAAAAACATCCTTAACCGTAAAATAAAAAAGAGCAAAACCCAGATTTTGAGCTTCGTTTATAAGCATATAACTAGAATCACTAGCAATATTAATTTTACTTAAATCATCTAATTGAAAAGCTATTTTTTTTGCCATAAATTTAAGAAACTTTAAAATTTTGTTGTAAGTAATATAAATCAAAATTTTCCTGGTGCTTTTGGATAGCATATCTATCTGTCATACCAGAGATATAGTCTGAAACAAAATAAGCAATATCCTGCTTCTTGTTTTTTTGCGCTGGAGATAACTCCTTATAACTTGGGATTAAATCCGGATTCTCAAAATAAAAATTAAATAAATCGCTAATAATCCTTTTTGCCTTATTATTATTTAAAGAAATTTTAGGATGATTATAAACATTATCTCTTAAAATCTTTTTTAATGTTAAAACTTGTTTTGTCATTTCTTTTGTAAAATCCACCAATATTTTCTTGGAGTTCTTAACATCATTTAAATTATTTATTTTTGCTTTCAAAAAATTATTCAGGCTATTAGCAATAACGTCATCTACCATTGCTGAATATACTCTTCTACGCATCTCAAATAATCTTTTTTTACCAGATAGATTAGGATATTTATTATCCACCTCTAAAAAAGCATTTTTGATAATTTCTACTTCATATAAATTCTCTTCTTGTAACAAGCCTGATCTTATACCATCATCAATATCATGATTATTATAAGCAATATCATCAGCAATAGCAGCAATCTGAGCTTCAATTGAAGGCTGCTGCTGCAAATCTAAATTATGCTTTTTATTATATTTCTTAATATAATGATTCATATTATTTGCTTTGATTATACCATTATGCTTAACCAGCCCTTCTAAAGTCTCATATGTTAAATTTAAGCCGTCAAATTCAGCATAAGGGCCCTCAATTTCAGTTAAAATCTTTAAAGCCTGAGCATTATGGTCAAAACCATTATATTTTTTCATTGCATTATTTAAGGCTGCTTCTCCAGCATGACCAAAAGGAGGATGCCCAATATCATGCGACAAAGCTATAGCTTCCGTTAAATCTTGATCAACTTTTAATTTTTTAGCTATAGTTCGAGAGATCTGCGCTACTTCTAAACTATGTGTAAGCCTAGTTCTGAAATGGTCTGACTCATAATTTACAAAAACTTGAGTTTTATATTCAAGCCTTCTAAAACTAGAAGAGTGAAGTATTCTATCTCTATCTCTTTGAAAATCATTTCTATTTTTTGACTTTTTTTCATTATATAAACGCCCCTTTGATTTTTTGTGATCACTGGCATAATTTGCAAGCATAATTGACTAACCTTAAAAATAATATTACAATAATTAACAAAATTCATTTAAATATCAAACAAATGAGCCAAATAGCAGATATTTCAATTTCAACCTCAGCCTTAAAACAGCTAAATATTCTTACTTCAGCACCTGAAAATAAAAATATGCTTCTTAGAATAACTGTTCTTGGAGGAGGCTGCTCTGGATTTCAATATAAATTTGATTTCAGCAAAAAAAAAGAAAAAGATGATTTAAAAATAAATCATTCAGGTAGCTTAATAGCAGTCACTGATAATGCCTCATATGAATTCTTAAAAGGCTCTCAAATTGACTATGTAGATGAATTACAAGGGAGTTACTTTAAAATAAACAACCCTAATGCCACCGCAAATTGCGGTTGCGGATCATCATTTTCAGTTTAATTCATGAGATATAACTTTTCTTGCAAAAAATTATTAATAATTTTTCTAATAATCACTTTTACTAGCTCATGTGTTAATCATGAAAAAAAATTTCAAATAATGCAAATTGGTGATCAAAAATTAAAATGCAGCGAAATTAACAAACAAATAAAAATTTACAAAAAGGAAATCAGCACATTAAAATATCAAAAACAACTTAAAACCATTAAAAATACTTCTCTATTCTACATCTCAGTTGTAACATTTTTTGCATCATTATTTTTTGTGGATTTTGACGGAGAAGAACAAGAAGCAATTAACCTCCGAGAAAAAAGAATCAAACATCTTAATGATATTTCAGCTCTAAACTGTTAAATTTACTAAAAACTCAATTGAAATTAAGAGCTTATCTTATATGATAACTTTTTAATTAAATTATAAAATCCAAAAGCAAATGGTAAAAATATTAATTTCAGATAAAATGTCTGCTAAAGCAGAGGAGATATTCAAACAAAACTCTTTAGAAGTAGATGTTAAAACAAATCTTTCTCCAGAAGAACTTAAAGAAATAATAAAAGATTATGACGGTCTTGCGATTCGCTCTTCAACAACAGTAACCAGAGAGATATTAGCAAATGCTAAAAAATTAAAAGTTATTGCCAGAGCAGGAATTGGTGTAGATAACATAGATCAAGAAGCAGCATCTGATTATGGAGTAATTGTAATGAACACTCCTTTTGGTAATTCTGTAACAACAGCAGAACATGCAATTGCAATGATGTTTGCAGCTGCAAGGCAAATCCCTCAAGCAAGTAGCTCTACCCATGCAGGAAAATGGGAAAAATCTAAATTTATGGGCACAGAAATCACAGGAAAAACCCTTGGTCTTATTGGTTGCGGTAATATTGGCTCAATAGTTATAAAAAAGGCACAAGGCCTAGGCATGAAAGTAGTTGGTTATGACCCTTATCTTACAGATGAAAAAGCAAATATTCTAAATATCGAAAAATCTGAACTTAATGATCTCTTAAAAAAAGCAGATTTTATTTCCTTGCATGTACCTTTAACAGAGCAAACGAAAAATATTATTAACAAAGATTCTTTTTCTATAATGAAAAACTCTGCAATTCTTATCAATTGCGCTAGAGGTGGCCTTGTTGATGAAGAAGCATTAAAAGAAGCTCTTGATAATAATCAAATAAGAGCAGCTGCACTTGATGTATTTGCTAAAGAACCAGCAAAAGAAAATATATTATTTGGCCATGAAAAACTAATATGCACACCTCACTTAGGAGCATCCACTAATGAAGCGCAAGAAAATGTTGCTATCCAAGTTGCAGAACAAATTTCCAATTATTTAAAACATAATATAATTGAAAACTCTTTAAATATCCCAGCAATTTCCCCCGAAGATGCCAAAATACTTGATCCATATTTAAAATTAGGAGAATATTTAGGTAATTTAGCAGGTCAAATAGCTGGAAGCGCTATCAAATCTATTAAAATATCATATCAGGGCAAAATAACTAAGCTAAACACAAAACCTGTTACAGCTATTACTTTAAAAAATATTTTAAGCTCAATAACTGCTGGGGTAAATATTGTTAACAGCAAAAAAATCGCTAAAGATAGAGGAATAGCCTTACAAGATATTATCAGCAACAAAAATTCAGATTACTCTACCTATTTAAATATTAACATAGAAACAGAACAAGAAAATATTTCAGTTGCAGGAACATTATTTCAAAATGAACCAAGAATTACCGAAGTAAATCAAATAAAATTAGAAGCAAATATCAGCAAGAATATGATTTTTATCGAAAATCATGACAAACCAGGTCTAATAGGAGAAATAGGAACTCTTCTTGGCAAAAACAGTCATAATATTGCAAATTTCCACCTTGGTAGAAATGAAAATAATAATGGCTCTGCAATTGCTCTAATAGCTTTAGATGACGAACCTTCTTCTCAAGCATTAGATGAAATAGCTAAATTAGAATCTGTAATAAAATTACAAAAGCTAAAATTTTAAATTTGCAATGTCTGATTTTTTCAAAAAATTCAAACGTTACAAAATATCATATTATTCAGCCCTAATCTTTACAGCAATATTTATTTTTACGCTAATCATACCCTTGATATCAAATGATAAACCTATAATTATCAAATATGAGGATCGCTATTATTTTCCAATATTTAAAAACTATGCCGAAACAGAATTTGGCGGCGATTTTGCAACAATTGCAAATTATAAAGATCCTTATTTACAAAATAAGATAAAAGAAAAAGGCTATTTTATATTTCCTCCATTTAAATATAGTTACGACACCATAAATTATTATCTTAAAACCCCTCCACCTAGCCCACCATCATCAGAAAATATATTAGGTACAGATGATCAAGCAAGAGATGTTTTTGCTAGATTAATATATGGCTTAAGAATTTCTCTTTTATTCGGTATAATACTTACAATTGTTAGCTCAGTAATTGGCATTACTATTGGCGCAGCATCAGGTTATTTTGGAGGCAAATTTGACATAATAACCCAAAGAATTATTGAAATATGGTCAGGATTACCAATGATATTTATTCTAATTATCATGACAAGCTTCATAATTCCTAATTTTTGGTGGCTAATTATTATTATGATTTTATTTAGCTGGGTGTCTCTTATCTTACCTGTTAGAGCTGAATTTTTAAAAGCCAGAAAATTAGAATATGTTACTGCAGCAAGGTCACTTGGAGTATCCGAACATAAAATTATTCTAAAGCATATTTTACCAAATGCTTTAATTGCAGCAATAACCTTTATTCCATTTATTATTACTAGCGCAATAATTTCATTAACTGCCTTAGATTTTTTAGGCTTTGGAATGCCAGCAGGAAGCGCATCATTAGGTGAGTTATTAGAACAAGGAAGAAATAACCCACATGCAATATGGCTAAGCCTTTCTAGCTTTACCACTCTAACAATTATTCTTACACTAATTATTTTTATTGGTGAGGGAGTAAGAGATGCTATAAATGACAAAAATAACTAAGCTAAATTATCATAATTTAATTTTTGAAAATTATAATATTAAATTATATTTCACAGGGCGCAAAAAATCTATTGCTGTAAGAGTAAATTGCAAAAATGAAATTGAAATTTTAGCACCTAAAAACATCGATGAAAAATTTATAATTAATTTTCTAGCAAATAAAAAAACCTGGCTAGATAAAAAACTATCAATATCTAATAAAAATAAAGTTAAAAAAAACCATGCTTATATTTTTGGTAAAGAAACTGCCATAACTCCAAGAAAATCAGACAAAAATTATTTTTCTTTTCAAGATGAAAAGCTGATTTTATATTATGCAGAAAATTTAGCAGAAAAAAAAATCCTATTTCTATTTAATGAATTTATCAAAAACTCAGCTAGAAAATTTTTAAATGACAGATTCACAAATCTAAGCAAAAACACTAATTTAATAGCTAAGGAACTAATTTTAAAAAATAATATCTCAAAATGGGGTAGCTGCTCTAATAAGAAAATTATCAATTTAAGTTTTAACTTAATTTGCACAAAAAAATCAGTAATTGATTACGTAATTATCCATGAATTATGTCATTTAGTAGAAATGAATCATTCAAAAAATTTCTGGGAATTAGTTAAAAATTATTGCCCCAACTATAAAGCAGAAAATAAATGGCTTAAAGAACATAATTTCCTTATCAATCAAGCTGATCATCTGGAATTATCAACATTACTTCATTAGGCTTTGTAAATAACAACTTTTCTCTCATTTCCACCTCAAGACTATCCAGATCTAAATTATTAGGATTAAGAGATCTAATTTTTGCCTCATAATTCATAATTGAAAATTGCTTCTTTTCATATGTTAAAATCAAATCATTTAAAAAATCTGACTTATATTGCAAATTTTTATAGCTATATTCGCCATGCAAGAGCTGATAAACAAAATAAACAGATAAAATAAGCGATAATAAAAATAATGAAATAGAAGCTTTATATGGCTTTTTTTTTAATAAAAAAATCATTTATTTAGAACTGATAAAGCATGAAGCAAATCAATTGCTCTAGCCAATTGATAATCTTCTTTATAAATTTTATTTAATTCAACTTGATTTGTTTTTTTCGAATCATTTTTACCATCATTATTTTGAGTCTCTAAATGACCTGGTAAATTAGATTCAGACATATATTTATTATTATTTTCGTCAATTTCTATATTTTTTTGTGAAATCTCAACGTCTGGTGTTATACCTTTAGCTTGAATTGATACACCATTTGGCGTGTAATATTTAGAGGTAGTTAAACGCATACCAAGATTATTACCAAGAGGAACAACTGTTTGTACCGAACCTTTTCCAAAAGAATTTTTACCCAAAATAACCGCTCTCTTATGATCTTGCAAAGCACCAGCCACAATCTCAGACGCAGATGCAGAACCTTGATTAACAAGAACAACTATAGGAATATCTTTAGCAATATCACCTTTTGCTGCATTAAAAACCTCTTCGGCATTACGGGCTCTTCCTTTGGTAGAAACAACCACTCCACCATCTAAAAATAATTCGCTTACTCCAATTGCTTGATCTAATAATCCGCCTGGATTATTTCTAAGGTCTAAAACTATACCACGTAAATTATTTTCAGTTTTTGATAAAATTTTCTTTAATTGAGACTCTAAACTTACTGTAGTATTTTGTGAAAAAGAAGTAACTCTAAAATAAGCAACATCATCAGCTAAAACTTTCGATTTTACAGAAACAATTTTTATAATTGCTCTTTCAACATCAAATTCTAAAGGCTCGCTAACCCCTTCTCTTACTATTGTTAATTTAACTTTTGTACCTTTAGGGCCTCTAATTTTTTGTACTGCTTGGTTTATATTTAAATCTCTTACTGTTTCCCCATCAATCATTGTAATATAATCAGACGGCTTAATACCTGCTTTATGCGCTGGAGTATCATCAATTGGTGAAACAACTTTTAAAAAACCTTTATACATTGTAATTTCAATACCTACACCTCCAAACTGACCACTAGTTTGCACATGCATTTCTTTAAAATTCTCGTTATTTAAAAAACCTGAATGAGGATCAAGTGATCTCAACATACCGTCAAAAGCAGAGTAAAATAGGTCTTTCTCATTTATTTCTTCAACATAATTTTGCTTAGTTATTTCTATAATTTTCTTAAAAAGCTGAAAATAATCATTCTCAACTGGATTATTCAAAAAGCTAGCAAAGTTATTTCTACCTGCATATGAGGATAATGAAATAGTTGTTATAGCTACAATAATTGTAACAAGAAAATATTTAGTAAATTTTTTATACATAGGGTAATAACCTTTTAAGCGCGAAATATCTCATTATAATATAAATATTCTTAAAAATTGCAATATTCTTCAAATAAGTAGGTTAAATTATTTGCACTATTATTTGAGTATGAGCATATGCTAAATATTTATATTTTATATCATATTTACTCACAAATTCTTGCCATGCTTTATATTCATGATTCTCCCAATTAGGATAATTAAAAAACTCATCAAATATTATTACCGTTCCAGGAATTATTTTATTTTTAAAAGATTCTAAAATGGTAATTGTCGAGCTATATAAATCACAATCAACATGCAATAAAATAGCATTTTCTTCTAACTTTGCTACAAAATCAGGTAATATATCAGCAAACCAGCCTTTATATAATTGAACATTTTTTGCAGTTTTTGGTAATTTTCCGTTATTAGATAACTGACCTTTTTTAGCTCTAGTTCCACTCCAATTTTCAGGCAATCCTTCAAATGAATCAAAGCCATAAATTAGCTTATTTTTTAGAGCAGGCTTATTAGCAAGCTCATTAATTGTCTTTCCTGATTTTACACCAAACTCAGCAATTATGCCTTGTTTAGGATCAATATTTCTTATAGCAAAGTTAAAGATTTCTTTTCTATTATTACAAATAATAGCATCTGGCATTTCAGCTTCTATAAAATCCAAACTTCTTTTATATGCTCTTAATTTTAAACCAACAAAAGGATGAAGAAAATCAGAGCGCATTGAAACTAAGTGCTTTAAAAGCCTAGCTTCAAAATCTTCCAGAATATTTAATTTATTTAGCTCCTTTTTTAGAATCTTCAACATTTTTAGCAGCGAAATAAAGCAAGAAAAATCCTGCTAAAGAAGAAATTAATGAACCAGATAAAACACCCGCCCTAACTTCATTTGTAATACCAAAATCCACTGGAAAAGCAAGATTACCAATAAATACACTCATAGTAAATCCTATCCCACATAATAGAGATACACCATAAATTTGCATCCAATTTGCGCTATTAGGCTTAGAAGCAATTTTTGCTCTTACTACCATATATACCACAAAGAAAACTCCGATTTGTTTTCCTATAAATAAACCAAGCATTATACCAAGAGCAATTGGATTTTTAAATAATACATCAAAGGAAAAACTAGCTAATGAAACACCTGCATTACAAAATGCAAAAATTGGTAAAATCAAGAAAGCACTCCATGGAGCAATTGAATGCTCAAGAACTTTTAACGGACTATTACCATTTTCATCCTTTGCTTTTAAAGGTATAAAGATTGCCACCAAAACCCCTGCAATTGTAGCATGAACACCAGATTGCAAGATTAAAACCCATAAAATAAACCCTAAAAACAAATATGGGCTTGTGTGAGTTACCTTCTTTTTATTTAACAAAAATAATAATATAACCACAATTAAAGCCGCTAATAATACAGCTACATTTAAGTTTCCACTATAAAAGAAAGCAATAATTAAAATAGCAATTAAATCATCAATTATTGCTAAAGCAGTTAAAAAAGCCTTTAAAGATGTAGGAACTTTTTTACCCAATAAAGACATAATACCAAGAGCAAAAGCAATATCTGTTGCAGCAGGAATTGCCCATCCTCTAGTAGCGGATACATCACCTATTACATAACCATTAGTTAAAAAAATATAAATCAGAGCTGGCACAATAACTCCTCCAAGCGCAGCAATTACTGGTAATATTTGTTGATCTCTAGTTGAAAGCTGCCCCTCAATAACCTCTCTTTTTATTTCCAAGGTAACTAGCATAAAGAAAATTACCATCAAGCCATCATTAACAAAATGCTCCACACTCATTTTTAAATTATAGCTCCCAAACACAAAGCCAACTTTACTATGCAAAAAATCACTATATAAATGGCTAAAGTTGCTATTTGCAAAGATAATAGCAAGTAAGGTCATTATCAAAAGCAAAATTCCACCTGAAGCTTGATAACGCATGAACTTAATCAATGAACCTCTCAAATAATCAATAACCATAATCATATAATTTTTAAATTTTGAAAATATAATAGTTAAAACATTAACAATCTCAAACATTTTCTCGAATTTTATTTTTATTCAACATAATTTTAAACTAAATATGTATTATTTAGAAAATAATTTTTTCTCATTTTTAAATGTTTTAAATTCCAACTCATTACCACTTAAATCTCTAAAAAACATTGTAGCTTGTTCTCCTACTTCGCCTAAAAATCTAATATAAGGCTCTATAGTAAAATTTATATTTTTAGCTATTAACTTCTCCTTAAATTTATGCCATTGATTCCATTCCATTACTAAACCAAAATGCCTTGCAGGTATATCATGGCCATCAACATAGTTACTATCCATTAAAAACATTTTTTCGCTTACTAGATGTGTTGCTATTTGATGACCAAAAAAATCCCAATCAATCCACCTTTCTGCTGACCTTCCTTCCTTTAAACCCAAAATATCTCCATAAAATTCTCTTGTTGAAACAAGATCTTTAACTGGTATAGCTAGATGAAATGGTCTTAATATCATTTTTTACAATTTAGAACTAACAATAAATAACTAGTCTCAATTTACCATCATTAAGATCTAATCATACTCACGTTAGAAATATAACAGCATATTTATGTAATTAAAAATTATAATTTTAGAAATTTGCGCGTAAATTATGAGAAAAAGCTATAAAAAGAACCTGACAAAGCAGTCAAAAACTTAAAGATTTTTAAGGGATTTTTATTAGAATTTATAAGCAAATAGTTAAGCTATTTGCGCCTAAATTATGAGAAAAAGCT
>JADHLN010000016.1 GCA_016780625.1 Rickettsiales bacterium | reverse complement strand
TCATATTCCTCAGGTTCAATTGTAATTGCCATAACTGGCGGAGGTGATAAATATTTCTGTATTTCATCTCTATTATCTAGAGTTAGAATATTATTATTGTCATCTAAAAATGAAATTGAGCTAATATGTGCGAAGTTTGCATCATGACAAATTTTCTCAAGAATATCCTTTATTTCATTTTTATCTCTTTTTTCTGCAATGCATAAATTATCAATTTCTGTTTTTGTATCCTTATATCTATCAATGTGAGTTAAGAATCTAAATTCAGCTTTTGGATTGTTTCGCTCTTTATAGAGAAGAGTGAAAAGCCCTCTGTGGATTTCCCTAAAAGAATCAAAATTAGTGTATAAAATGAGAGTGTTAACTTCTTTTGAATATAATTGTTTTAAATGTAAATTTATTTTGTCATTTATATTTTTGGGTGATTCTTCTTCCATTAAATTTATTTTGTCATTCATATTTTTGGGTGATTCTTCTGCCATCACTTCTTTATGTATCTCAAAATAATTTTTTTTCTTCATCAGATAATTCATAAATATCATTATCATCTTGATTTTGTATGTATAATGTCTTAATGTTACATTCACTTAAACTAAAAACAAATCTGCTTATATCAGTAAGCTTATCTTCTAACAATATTATATCATGACCTGTAAATTCTTGCATTTTTGTAATTTGATTAATATCAAGGAATTTTATGTGTTCTCCAAACGATTTAACTATTTTATAGTCTTGTTTAAATTTTTCTAAATTACCATTATAAAATATAATAGTAGCCACGTTTGTACTTTCTTTTTCTGTCAGTAATTCTGTTAATGTATTAAATGTTTTTGTTTGGCTCTCTCTCATTATTTTTATTTATAGTTTAAAATATTATAACTTATTTCTTGGTTTGTTACAATAAAATAATAATTGCAATTATCTAATAAAGTTATAATAATAAGGAAACTTGATTGTTATTACATGGAATCTTTGCAAGCAGCTTTGCTTATTTTACATATTATTATTGCTTTATTAATTATTGTTTTGGTTCTACTGCAACCAAGCGGCGGAGGTGATGGCTTGGTTTCAAGCTATAATCCAGGTTCAAACTTCATGAATATACGTACAGCTGCTAATTTTTTAACCAAAACCACTATGATTTTAGCTTTTATATTTATGTTAAATACTTTGTTTTTAGGAGTAATAGCAAAAAAAATGTCTGTTTCTAAATCTATTGTGAATGAGATATATGAAAAGGAGAAAGTTAAACAATCTGTTCCACTTGCAGAATAATAATCGTGAAAACTAAATTTATTTTTATAACAGGTGGTGTTGTTTCATCATTAGGAAAGGGTATAAGTGCTGCCAGTATAGCTGCATTATTGAAGGCTCATAATTTTAAAGTAAGAGTAAGAAAGCTTGATCCTTATTTGAATGTTGATCCTGGTACAATGAGTCCAACTCAACATGGCGAGGTTTATGTTACTAATGATGGTGCTGAAACGGACCTTGATTTAGGCCATTATGAAAGATTTACTGATTCTAATTCTAAAAAACTTGATAATGTAACAGCAGGAAAAATTTACTCTAAGCTTTTGCAAAAAGAAAGGAAAGGTGAGTATTTAGGTGGAACTGTTCAGGTTATTCCGCATGTTACAGACTTAATTAAAGAATTTATTTATAGTGATTTAAGTGATGAAGATTTTGTTATTTATGAAGTAGGAGGCACAGTAGGGGATATTGAAGGTTTACCTTTTTTTGAAGCAATTAGGCAGGTTGGTAATGAAAGAGGTAGAGAAAATGCAATTTTCATTCATGTAACATTAGTACCATATGTAAAAGCTGCTAAAGAACTAAAAACAAAGCCAACTCAGCATTCAGTTAAAGAGTTAAGGTCAATTGGTATTCAGCCTGATATTTTGGTTTGTAGAAGTGAGCGCAAAATATCTCTTGAGGAAAGGAAAAAGATAGCACTTTTTTGTAACTTAGATGAGAATTCAGTTATTGAAGCTCTGGATGTTAAGTCAATTTATCAAGTCCCTTTATATTTAAGGAAGCAATTTATCGACAGAATTATTTTAAAAAAATTAGCAATTGAAAAATATCCTAAAGCAGATCTAAAAATTTGGGAGGATTTAGAAGAGAAAATTTCAACATTAAATAAAGAGGTGGAAATTGCTATTGTTGGAAAATATCTTGGTTTACAAGAATCATATAAATCATTAATTGAAGCTTTGGATCATGCTGGTTTTTTACTGGGATATAAAATTAGAATAAATTGGGTGGATGCTAGAAAATTAGGTTCAGATATTGAGGTTTTAAAGTCCAGTAAAGCTATTTTAGTACCAGGAGGGTTTGGTCATGATGGTATTGAAGGCAAGATTAATGCTATTAAATATGCTAGAGAAAATAATATTCCTTATTTAGGAATTTGTTTTGGTATGCAGCTTGCTGTAATTGAATTTGCACGAAATGTTTTGCAAATTTCTGATGCTGCCTCTTCAGAATATTCTGACTCTACCAATAATATTGTTGGTTTAATGACTGAGTGGCAGGATAAAGAGGAGTTGGTTAAGAGAGATAAGAAAAGTAATCTTGGGGGTACTATGAGGTTAGGTTCATATGATTGTTTTATTGAGAAAGATAGCCTTGCTTTTGCAATTTATAATAAAAGTAAAATTCAGGAAAGACACAGACATCGTTATGAGGTAAATATTAATTTTAAGCAAAAATTAGAAGGCAAAAATATGAAGATTTCTGGTGTATCTGAAAATAAAAAGCTTCCAGAAATTATTGAGCTTACAAATCATCCTTTCTTTATTGCAGTACAATTTCATCCAGAATTTTCAACACGTCCTTTTAAGGCGCATCCATTATTTGTTAGATTTGTAAAAGAAGCAATTAAGTAGTTATTGCTTTGGGCTTAATTGGATATTCAACTGAATTTCAGTTTCGTTTATTTTGCTTATTTTAATTTCAAGAATTTCTTCATCTCTAATATATGTGAATTTTTCTTTAGCTTCCCAACCAAGTGCAGGTAATGTTTTCTGATAGAATTGATTTATGGTTTTAAATTCACCTTTACCTCTGAAATTTGCGCTAATAAACCTACCATAACTATTATTAAATATACCTGAGCTATCATCTAAATAATAAAAATTAGCTGGAACAGGTAGGTCTGAGATTCCAGGGACAAAATTTTCTCTTGCTTGGCTATTTGTTGCTAGAATTACTAAAGTAAATATTAAAATAATTATTTTTGACATGACTCACAATAAAATGTTGATCTACCCCCTTGCTTTATTTTATTTAGGAGAGAGTTACATATTTTACAAGGTTTTTTTTCACGACCATATACATTAAGCGAATTTTGGAAATAGCCTGATTCTCCATTAACTAGCTGAAAATCCTTTATTGTAGAGCCTCCTTTAGCTATTGCATTTTTTAATATTTTTTTAATATTTTTAACTAGTAATTCTTGTTGTACTACATTTAGCTGATTTGTTATAGTTTTTGGATTAATTTTAGATAGGAATAAGGCTTCGCAAGCATAAATATTCCCAACTCCGACAATGAAGTTTTGATCCATTATAAATTTTTTTATTTCTATTTTTGAATTTTTTGAGAGTTTTTTGAAATATTCTTTATTAAATTCTTTGCTTAATGGTTCTATACCAAGTTTTTTTATAAAGCTTATATTTTTGCTGTTGCTTGTTCTTTCATAGGTTATAAAACCAAATTTTCTTACATCATTATATATTAAAATATTTTGGTTATTTAATTTAAAAATTATATGATCATGTTTTTGTAATATAGGGGTATTTTCATAAGCCCTTATTTTCCCAGTCATTCCCAAATGAATTATTAAATTAATATTATCAGTGCATTTTACTATTATATATTTGGCTCTTCTTTCGACAATTTTAATTTCTTGGTTAGTAAGAATCTCTTGTAACTCAATTGGTGTTTTAAATCTTAAATTAGGATTTATTATTTTAACTTCCTGAAATTTTTTTCTTTCAAGTATTGGTTTTATGTAATTTTTAATTGTTTCAACTTCTGGTAGTTCTGGCATGGATTTTTATATTATTATATTTATTATATTTTTAAATTTATAAAAATACATGTCTAATAAACAAACTTCTTTTGGTTTTAAAAATGTTTCTGAGTCACTTAAAACTAAATTAGTGGATCAGGTTTTTAACTCTGTTGCTGATAAATATGATTTGATGAATGATATTATGAGTTTGGGGATTCATCGTTTATGGAAGGATAAGCTAGTAGAAAATATTGATGTAAGGGATAAATTAAATATTTTGGATATGGCTTCTGGTACTGGTGATGTCGCTTTTAAAATATATAAAAAGCTTGTAAATCATTGTGAGGATTTTTCAATTACTATTGCTGATATTAATAAAGAAATGCTGGCAGTTGGAAAGGATCGGGCAATTGATAAAAATATTATTTCTTCACAAGTGAAATGGCAATGTGAGAATGGCGAAAAAACTTCATTTAAAAGTAATATGTTTGATTATTATACTATTGCTTATGGTATTAGAAATTTTTCAAATATAGAAAAAGCTGTAAAAGAGGCTTACAGAATTTTAAAAAAAGGAGGTAAATTTATATGTTTGGAATTTAATCAATTAGAAGATCAGAATTTACAAAAACTATATGATTTTTATTCTTTTAATATTATTCCGAAAATTGGCTCTGTAATTACAGGCGACCAAGATTCATATCAATATTTTGTTGAATCAATAAGAAAATTCCCATCTTCAGATGATTTTATTGAGATTTTAAAAAATAATGGTTTTAAATCAGCAAATTATCAAAAACTTACATTTGGTCTTACAACTTTATATATAGGTGAAAAATGAATATTCTTTCTTTTTTTGTGCCAATTAAAATATTTTTACATATCCAATTTTTTGGTTGCAATTTTTTGCTAAGAAAAATCCCTTATGTGGGTGTTTTGTTTTGGCCTTTTGAGATTTTTTCTTTCTTTAATATTAGGCATGTTAAAGGAAAAAGATTGAGATGTTTATTAGAATCCTTAGGGCCTACTTATATTAAATTTGGTCAAGTTCTTTCAGCAAGGCCAGATTTAGTTGGTGTAAATATTTCTAATGAACTAGCTTTTTTACAGGATAGATTATCACCTTTTTCTTTTAGATTAGTTAGGAAGATTTTTAGAAGTGAAATTAATAAGGATATCTCAGAGATATTTTCTGATTTTGCTAAAATACCAGTTGCTGCAGCATCTATTGCTCAGGTTCATAAGGCAAAAACATTAGATGGTAAAATTGTGGCAGTAAAGATTTTACGTCCGGCAATAGATAGAAAATTTAAATCAGATATTTCTTTTTTTAAGTTTTTTGCCAATATTTTAAATAATTTCAAATCATTAAAAAGATTAAAATTAAGAGAAGTTGTGGAGATGTTTGAAAAAACTGTCTCTTATGAGTTAGATTTAAGGGTTGAGGCTGCAAATGGTCATAAATTAGCAGAAAATTTACAATCTAATAGCAATATCATTATAGCTGATATTGATTGGTCTTTAACTTCTTCTAAAATAATGGTTTCTAATTGGATTGAAGGTCAAAAACTTAATGAAATCAAGGGTTATTCTGCAGATGAATTAAAGAAATTAGGAGATGATTTGATATTATGTTATTATGAGCAGGCTTATAGAGATGGATTTTTTCATGCTGATTTACATCCAGGTAACATAATTATTACTAAGGATAAGAAAATAGCGTTTGTTGATTTTGGCATAATGGGTGTGTTATCTTTTGATGATAGAATGGCGGTTACTGAAATTGTTAATGGTTTTATTAATAGAGATTATGATTATGTCGCTAAAATTCATTTAAAAGCCAATTACATACCTAGAGATGCTGATATTGACCAATTTGCTATAGCATGTAGATCTATTGGTGAGCCTATTTTTGGTAAGGATGCAAGTGATATTTCAATTGCAAAATTAATGTCACAATTATTTATGATTACGGAAAGCTTTGGTATGCAAACTCAGCCGCAATTACTTTTATTACAAAAGACATTATTATTAGTTGAAGGTGTTGGTTTATCTTTAAATCCAAGGCTAAATATGTGGAAATTAGGTGCTCCATGGATGGAAGAGTGGGTAAAAAATAATTTAAATTATAAATCAGTTTCTAAGCATAAATATCTGAGTTTTCAGGATAAGATTTCTGAATTTGATGATTTTTTTTCTGATGTTAAGGAAATTATCTATAATTTTAAAAATAAAAAGAGGAAAAAAAGCGCTAGTTTTGTTTGTGGCCTTATATTTGGAATATTAGCAACTATAAGTTTTTATGTGATTAACTTATAAATTAATAAAATATTTTGATCTGAAGCTAAAAAAATGTTAAAATGAAATTATAACTTTTTTCTGGAGGTGATATATTTATGAAAATTATAATTTCAAGCCATCATGTTACTGGTATTTCTGCCCAATCTTTTGACAAATATTTAAAAATCTCACTTAATAACAAAATTTCTAAATATATAAAAAAATACGCAATTAGCGCTCATGTTATATTTGATAAAGTAAAGAATGGTTATAATTGTACTTTAATAATTTCACAAAAACGTATTAAGCATTATAATATTAAAGTAAATGAAATTGCTTTATCTCCGTATGATTCTTTTAATCAGGCTTTAAATAAATTAACTTCACCATTAGAAAGGTTTAAGGATAAGGCCAAAAAGAGAGTTATTTTGCAGGAAGTTATTTAATTATTGTTCTGATTTTATTTTTATGATATAATACCCTTAAAATTTAGGGTATTATTATGTTTAAAATAACACTTAATATATTAATAATTTGGGGCTTATATAGTTTATTTACTTCTCCTCAATTTACTTATGTTGCAAAATTTTTAAAGGTAATCTTTAACGTTCTTGTTTCTGCTGTAAGTTAGATTGTTAAGACCTAGCACTGTAAATATTAGATCCTATTTCAGGCGGATTAACATCTTTAGGAATTTTCCCATATTCATAAAATATATCTATTGGTATTCCTCCTCTTGGATACCATAATGCTGTAATTCTTAACCATTTTGGTTTTATTGTTTTTGTAATATCTTTTGCAATTTGAATTGTGCAATCTTCATGAAAAGCACCATGATTTCTATAACTTCCAAGATATAATTTTAAAGATTTGCTTTCAATCATTTGTTTGTTAGCAACATAATCAATTATTATTTTAGCAAAATCAGGTTGATCTGTAACAGGGCATATTGATGTGAATTCTGGACATGTAAATCTAGCAACATAATTAACATCTGGATGTGGATTAATAACTGGGTCAAGGATATTAATATTGGGAGTTTGAGGTATTTTTGTATTTTTACCAAGTTTGGTGTTGTTATTGTTCATTTTTTAAAATTGAATAAAATTCTATGTTATAATATTTATTGTTATGACGACGATAATTTCTTAAGCAACCTTCATAAGTAAAATTATTTTTTTCAAGTAATTTTATGGAAGCTATATTTTCTTTTATAGTTGATGCTTGGATTCTTTCAAGTTCAAGATGTTCAAATCCAAATTTTATTATTTGTAGCATTGCAAGATTCATTATGCCTTTTTGCCAATAATTACTACATAAATCATAACTAATTTCACCTCTATTATTAATTATATTAATATCATGAAAACCTATTGCGCCGATCATTTTGTTTGTTTTAGCTTCACAAATTGCCCAGTATATTCCAGCTTTTTTATAATATAAATCAATCCAATAAATTATGTCTTCTTTTGCTTCTTCTAAAGTTTTGGGAATTGGTGCTAAGATATATTTATTTACTTGTGTGTTGCTGATGTAACTAAAGAAATCAGAGGCATCATCAAATTTTTGTTCTCGCAATATATATTCATTATTTATTTTGAGAGTAGGGAAGTTATTAGGGTAAATCATATTCTATAGGATCTGCAATATTATTTTCTTTAAAGCCTTTTAAGCGATAATAACAAGAGTCACATTTGCCACAAGCTTTATTATTATGAGGGTCATAACAACTATGAGTGATGCTATAATCCACTTGTAATTTCATACCTAATTTAATTATTTCAGCTTTGGAAAGATTTATTATTGGTGTATGTATAGTTATTTTTTGGCTTTGTCCAAGTTTCGTTCCTAAATTTGCCATTTCTTCGAATGATTTTATAAATTCTGGCCTGCAATCTGGGTAGCCGCTATAATCAATTGCATTTGCTCCTATAAAAATATTACTTATATTATTGCCTTCAGCATATGATAAGGCATATGACAAAAATAAAATATTTCTAGCTGGAACATAGGTGATCGGTATCTTGTTTTTATTATCTTGTTTCTTTGGAATTGTTAAATTATTTGTAAGAGCTGAATTTTGGAATAATCCTGGATTAATAATAATTATTTTATGGGTTTTAAAGCTGAAAAAATTAGCTATTTTTTTAGCATATTCTAGCTCTGTTTTATGATTTTGAGAATAATCAAAGCTTATAGCGTGTAATTCATAATTTTCTGATTTAGCAATAGCTGATATAGTAGCTGAATCAAGGCCACCACTTAGTAATATTAGAGCTTTTTTGGTCATTCAATATCAAGATATTTATGTGTTTGAAGGCTTATAATATAACCATATTTTTTTGCAAGTTTGATGGTAAGGTTTTGATTAATAAGGTTTTTTTCTTGGTTATATTCATCCATTGGCTGGATATAAATAGGTTTTGCGATGTTTAGTGTGGGTATATTGTGATAATTATTTTGTGTAGATATTATAAATTTAAAAGAATCTATATATTCTATTAATTCATCATTAATTTGGTATTCTTTATTAATTATTTTGGGTGAACAGCAGATATGGACTTGTTGAGGAAGTTTTCTTTTAATGGTGCCATTAGTTTCGATTTGTATGGTAAAGTTGTTTTCTAAAAGTAGATTTACCAATTTTTCAATAGGCTGTCTTAATGGTTCTCCACCAGTAATAACTATTAGCTTTATTTTATCTTTTCCTACTTCTTTTTTTACTTTTTGTAAAATTTTATTAATAGATATATTTTCAAATTCTTCAAATTCTGTATCACAAAAAAAACATTTTAAATTACAGCCACCTAATCTAATAAAAATGGCTGGATGACCTGAATAAAAACCCTCGCCTTGGATAGTATTAAATATTTTAACAATATCTAATTTATCTCCTGAATGATTTTCGATTTTTGCTATGGAGTTTTTGCCAAACATATTATTTGTCCCACTCAGAATAACGGAAAGTTTCTAGGCTATGATTTATAGTTTCTTCATCTTCTCCCATGGTGAGTAAAATTTGTTTACTCATTTGTACTCCAGTTTCTGGAACTTCGGGAACTATATATTGATTATCATGAAGTTTTTTTATGTCATTATAATGAGATAGATCTTGTGCTCTGGTAATTAAGTTGATTTTAGGATGGAGTTTTTTTATTATTTTAATAGATTTTTTGACTTCTTTTTTATCGCTCATTGTAAGAATTAAAGATGCAGCATTTTCAAGTGGAAGCGATTGCAGCATTTTTGTGTTGGTTATGTCGCCATAATAAATAGGATTATGTTTTGAAAAATATTTTGAGACTATTGAGTTATCTTTATCAATAGCAATAAATTTTACTTCTTCTTGTGTTAATATTTTTGATATTGTTCTACCAACTCTTCCATAACCAACGATGATTACAAGATTATGAAGGCAGGGAATTGTTTTTTTGTCTTTTTTGGTGTTTTTATTAGAGATATAATCTTCTAACTTTTTCCCAGCCATTGCCAGTAAAGGGGTTATAGCCATTGATAGCCCTACAACTAATGAGATGTTTTGAAATATTTCATCTGTTAAAATAGATTGCTTTCTTGCTAATTCAAAAATTACAAAGGCAAACTCTCCTGTTTGAGATACTAGTAAAGCTGTGTTGATAGATATTGATAATTTATTTTTAAATAATAAACATATTAAAAGAGTGATTAATGTTTTGGTAATTATCAAAAATACAGTAAAGATCAAAATATGTATGTAATTATCAGCTACTAGGCTTAAATCAAATTGCATGCCTATTTCTGTTATAAAGAAAAACCCTAAAAATAACCCCTTAAAAGGATCAATTGTAGATTTTACTTGATGTTGGAATTCTGTTTCAGCAATCATTACTCCAGCAATAAAAGCACCTAAGCCTAATGATAATCCTGTATAATTTGTTATCCATGCTGCGCTTAGTACAACAAATAAGGTTGAGGCTATAAACAGATCGCTATGTTTTTGGGATGCTATTAAATGCAATAATGGTTTTAGTAGATATCTACCAAAAATTATTATTGATGTAAGGGCTAAAAATGATTTAAAAATAATAGCAATTGATGTTTCAAAAAGGTTGACTCCTGTTTTATTTAATAATGGTATTAATACAAAAAGTGGTATTACTGCTAAATCTTGAAGTAATAAAATTGATAAGCTGATTTTTCCAGCTTTAGTATTAGCTTGATATGTTTCTCCTAAGATTTTTAAGACAATTGCAGTAGAGGATAATGCAAGTCCTAAACCAACCACTAATGATAATGACATATTATCTGTGAGTTTAAAGCATATTATGCCAAAAATTGTACCTGTAATCAAAAATTGTAATGAGCCAATGCCAAAAATCATATTACGCATTGCATATAAACGCTCTAATGTAATTTCAAGTCCAATCATAAAGAGTAAAAAAACTACCCCAAACTCCGCCATTGATTTAGTTGCATCATTATATCCAGCAAGATTAAAGCCGTAAGGCCCTATTAGGGCTCCAGCTACTATATATCCAATTACTGGGCTTAATCTTAATTTTTTAAAAATTAAAACTACAATTATTGCAAAGCTTAAAATTGTTAAAACATCTGGTAAAATATGGTGTGATTCTAGCCCTCCATAGGGTGTTAAAATATTTTGGGTAAGAGATATTATATCAATCATTTGCTCTTTTTTTTAATGTAATATAACCATTAAATTTTTTTAGTAAATTACCTAAAAAATATTAACTATTTTTTTTATCATTTTGCTATTTTCATTTTCTAAATTTAAAAATGATTCTGAATTATCAGATAAATTTGCTATATTAGGATCAAAACTTATTTTGCCTAGTAAATCTATTTTGTTTGTTTTGCAAAATTTATTAGTAATATCTTTTTCTGGTAAAAAATTCATATTTTCAATTAAACCTAAAATTTTTATGTTTAATTTATGCATTAGGTCAATGGTTCTTACTGTATCTATTAGAGACAATTGATGTGGTTGAGAAATAATTATAGCATTTGCTGAAGGGAAGTTTTTTAAGAGTGAAAGATAAACATCACCAGTACCTGGAGGCATATCTATGAATATATATTCAATATTTTCCCATTTGGTGTTTTCAATTAAATTATTCAGAGCTTTGATTATCATTGGAGAGCGCCATATTAAAGCTGATTCTTTAGCTATCAAAAACCCCATTGAATTTATTTGTAAGCCATTTTTTTTAATGGGAACCATTTTATTATCAATTATTTGGGGTTCTTTTTGTTTAATCCCGGAGAGGTGGTGAATTGAAGGGCCATATATATCTGCATCAATTATTGCTGTTTTTTTGTTTTTTAATTGATTAGCAAGAGCTAAATTATAGCATATTGTTGATTTCCCAACTCCACCTTTGGCAGAACAGATTAAGATTATTTTTGGTTTTTTTTTGCTATTATGTTCAGTAAATAAAATATAAAAATTGATTTTAGGGAAGTTATTTTCTAATGATTTTTTTAAATTTTCTGAGAGTTGCTTTCTCTTTATTTCTTTAGTTTTGTTGATTTCGATAATGATGTGGTATTTATTATTTTGAATTTTTAATTCATATTTTAAATCATCTAATTTATTCGCTGTAATAAAATCTGTAATAAATTTATTTATTTTGTTTTTACCATTGAAATTTAACATAAAATAATTATTTATAAGTTGTTAATTAAATTTAAGAGATATTAAGTGTTATATTATTTTTCAAAATTTGCTAGTTTTTTTGATAATCCATGGGGAGATGATGAAGTAAAGCCTAAAGCAAAGACAACTTCAAAATCTAATGGTTCTTCGAATGAGAAAAATACAGATATTGAAGAGTTAATGAGAAAATATAAGGGGAGTTTTAATAATTTTAATAATTTTTCTGGTAAAAGCTTTTTTCTTTTTATACCAGCAGTTATTTTGTTGTGGTTATTAACTGGCTTTTATACAGTTCAACCTGATGAACAAGCATTAATACTTAGATTTGGTAAATATGATAGAACATCAGGGCCGGGTTTACATTATCATATGCCAGCACCTGTTGAAAAATTATTTAAAGTTAAAGTAACTAAAATTAACTCAGTAACAGTTGGTTACAGATCTCTTGGTTCTGATATTAGCCCTAGAACAGAAGAAAGCTTGATGTTAACAGGTGATGAAAATATCGTAGATATAAATTTTGAAGTTCAATGGAGAGTTAAGGATGCTTATTCATATTTATTTAATGTGAGAGATAATATTTCACAGAATAGTACTGTTAAAACAGCAGCTGAAAGCGCAATGCGTGCAGTTATTGGTAAAACTGATATTGCTGTAGCTCTAGCAGAGGGTAGAAGTGGAATTGAAGAGGAAAGTAAAGATTTGCTTCAAGAAATTTTAGATGATTATAGTTTTGGTGTAGAGGTTGTAAGGTTGCAATTATTAAAAGTTGATCCTCCTGCTCAGGTTATAGATGCATTTAAAGATGTGCAAACAGCAAAGTTAGAAAAAGAAAAAATAATAAATCAAGCTCAATCTTTTAGAAATGATATTATACCAAAGGCAAGAGGAGATGCTCAAAAAATTATTGAAGAAGCAATGGCATATAAAAGCGAGGTAGTTGAAGAGGCAAAAGGTCGTTCGCAAAGATTTTTAGAGTTATATAGAGAATATAGTAAGGCAAGAGATATAACTAGAAAAAGAATATATATTGATACAATGAAAGAAGTATTTTCTAAGGCTAATGTAACAGTTATGGATGGCAAATCTACTAATACAGGTGTTATGCCATATATGCCAATAAATAAACCAGTTAGAAATGGAGGTAATTAATGATTAAATATATATTAGGTATTTTAGCTGCAATTATAATTATAGTTTTTTTTAATTCATTTTATATTTTAACTCAGGTAGAACAAAGTGTTGAGATTAGGTTTGGTAAAGCAGTTGATAAAGAAGTAGATCCTGGCTTGAAGTTAAAATTACCTTTTGTTGATGTTGTTGTTTTCTTTGATAAAAGAATATTACATTTAAATGCTGAATCTAAAGAGGTTATTGCATCAGATAGAAAAAGGCTAATTGTCGATGCGTTCGCTAAATATAGAATCGTTAATCCTTTGCTTTTTTATCAATCTGTAAGAACTGAAAGATCAGCAGATATTAGGCTTGGTTCAGTTTTAGAATCTAGTTTAAGGCAGGTTTTAGGAAATGTTCCTCTAAATTCATTATTACAAGAAGGTGGTAGATCTGAGATTATGGGTGACATTAGAGATATTGTTAATGATAAAGCATTATCATTTGGCTTAGAAGTTCTTGATGTTAGAATTATGCGTGCAGATTTACCAAGAGAAAATTCAGTAGCTATTTACAGAAGAATGCAAACTGAAAGAGAAAGAGAAGCTAAAGAATTTAGAGCTGAAGGTGAAGAGGAAGCAAAAAAAATAAAAGCTAAAGCTGAAAGAGAAAGGATAGAATTGTTAGCTACAGCAAAAAAGCAGGCTGAGATTATTAGAGGTGAGGCTGATGGTAAAGCTACTAAAATCTATTCAAATGCATTTGGTGTTGATCCAAATTTCTTTGAGTTTTATTCTTCTATGAATGCATATAAAGATTCTGTAGCTAATGAAGAGACAAATATAATAATTTCACCAGATTCAAGGTTCTTTAAATATTTAAATAACATATATAGATAAAAATGTTTAACAAATTTATTAGATTAATTATTTCTTTTAATTTTTTATTTTTTTCTTTTAATGCAGGCGCAAAAGCTATTGATTTTTGTTCTTTAAATAATGTTTCATTTTCTAATATTGTTGAAAAATTAACTCCTACTGTTGTTAATATTTCCACAAGTCAAACTATAACTTATAAAGGATCGAATTTAGATGATTTATTTTCTGGCATGCCTAATAATTCACCATTTAAATTTTTCTTTAAAGAGTATTTTGATAACTCATTAGACCAGGATAAAACTGAAACAGTTACCTCTCTAGGATCTGGCTTTATAATCTCTGAAGATGGCTATATTGTTACTAATAATCATGTTGTGGAAAAAGCAGATATCATTAATGTAAAATTTAATAATGATAAAATTTTAAGGGCTAAATTAATAGGAACAGATCCTAGAACAGATATTGCTCTTTTGAAAATTGATTCTGATGAAAAATTACCTTACGTAAATTTTGGTGATTCAGATAGTGCTAAAGTTGGAGATTGGGTGATTGCAATCGGTAATCCCTTCGGCCTTGGAGGGACTGTCACTGCTGGAATAATATCTGCAAGAGGAAGAAATATCGGCAATAGTAATGCTGTCGATTTTATTCAAACAGATGCTGCAATAAATAAAGGAAATTCAGGCGGACCTATGTTTGATAGTAAGGGTAATTTGATTGGTATTAATACAGCAATTTTTTCGACTTCGGGAAATGGTGGTAGCATTGGTATTGGTTTTGCAATTCCTACTAATATTGCTGCTTCGGTTATTAACCAATTAAAAAATACAGGTCAGGTTGTTAGGGGATGGCTTGGTGTAAATGTGCAATATGTTTCACCAAATATGGCAGAAGCAATGGGTATGAAGGAGATGCAAGGCGCTTATGTTGTTAAGGTTGAAGAAGATAGCCCTGCTGCAAAAGCAAAAATCAAGGAAGATGATATAATAATTTCTTTTGATGGCAAAAAAATTAAAAATGTTTCAGATTTACCAAGGATCGTTGGTAATACTGAGGTTGGAAAATTAGTTAAGTTAACTGTTCTTAGAAATGAAAAAGGTGAATTAGTTGAAAAAGAATTAATAGTTAAAATTGCTCAATTAGTTGAGAAGGATTCCAATGAAAATAATAATTCTGAAGAGCATGTCGAGCAAACTGAATATTTAGGATTTAAATTATTAGAATTAACAGATGTAATTAGAAGCAAATATAAATTATCTGAAAATATAGAAGGTATTTTAATTTTAGGTTATGGAAATGATTCAAAAAATAAAGATTCAGGTTTTATAGCTGGTGACATTATTATTAAGTTGAATCAGGAATCAGTTAGCGATTTAGCTAAATTTAAAAAGATTGTTGAGAAACAGAAGAAAGATGGAAAGAAATATATATTATTAACCGTAAAAAGAAATAATATGACAATTGTATCCACTGTTAATATAGAATAAATAATAAAAGCGCAGCTAAATGACCAAAAAACTATCATCAGCAATATTTTGGTCAATATTATCCTCTTTTTTTGTTGCGTTAATGCTTTGTGTTCTTAGATATTTATCTGCTGATTATAATTCTGTTATATTGGTTTTTTGGCGTAATTTTTTCGCTCTTTTTATTGTTCTGCCCTTCCTTCTTAGAGGTGGTTTAAATTGTTTTAAAACAACTAGATTAAAGTTATTTTGGCTTAGGGCAATAATAGGTGTTATAGCTATGATTATATGGTTTGAGGCTATATCTATGACTAGTCTACCTAAGGCAACAGCTCTTAGTTTTACAAGCCCAATTTTTACTATTATAGTCGCTATTTTTTTTCTTAAAGAAAAATTAACTTTGTTAAGAATTCTATCGGTAATTATTGGTTTTATAGGTGTTTTGATTATTATTAGACCAGGTTTTGCATCTTTTGGTTTAGGTTCATATATGGTTCTTTTTTCAACTTTATTATGGTCTTTTGCTGCTATAATAATCAAGAAACTATCAGAAACAGAATCTGCTTTATTGATAGTATTTTATATGAATTTAATGATGTTAATTTTAGTAGCACCACTTTTATATATATATTGGCAAGATATAAAAACTTCTGATTTAAAATGGCTTTTTCTTCTTGGTTTAACTTCTAATATGTCACATTACGCTTTAGCTAAGGCACTTAGTTTAGCTGATATATCAGTAATAATGCCATTTGATTTTATTAGGTTGATTTTTGTTTCAATATTTTCATATATTTTGTTCAATGATGTTACAACTATTTATGATGTAATAGGCTCGCTTGTAATTCTAACAATAGTTTTTTACACAGCGTTTAATGAATCTAAATTTGTTAAAAAGAATATTATAAATGTTAGAGGATATAGAAGATTTTTTGGTTCTTAAATATCAAGTAATTTTAAAATATTATCTAAATTTTCAGGTTCTGAGATATTATGACTGTTAATATTAGGAGATATTCTTTTAGTTAGACCTGTTAATACTGTCCCTGAACCTATTTCTATAATATCGCTTACAGCTTGATTTTCTAGTTCTAGGATAGTTTCACGCCATCTTACTCTGCTTGTTACTTGTTCTATAAGTAATTTTTGGATTATATCAGTTTTATTTTCTGCTTTTGCGGATAGATTTGTGATTATTGGAATTTCAGGAATGTTAAAATTAGTTTTTAATATTTCTGGTGCTAATTTATCTTGTGCCTCTTGCATTAACTTTGAATGAAATGCGCCGCTTACAGGTAATTTGATTACTTTTTTTGCACCTAATTCTTTTCCAATTGAAATTGCTTTATCAATGGCTTCTATGCTGCCGCTTATTACTATTTGTCCGTCTGAATTATCATTAGCAATTTGGCAAATGCCATATTTTGCAGCTTCATTAGTAATTTCTTCTGCTGTTTTGATATTAACACCTATAACTGCAGCCATAGTTCCTTGGGTTTTTTGGCCTGCATCTCGCATTGATTCACCTCTTATTTTTAGTAATTTTGCTGTATCTCTTAGTTTTAGAGTATTAGCAACTGTTAAAGCTGAATATTCACCAAGTGAATGACCAGCAACATATGAGGTTAAATTATTTAGTTTGTTATTTATATTTTCATTAATTACATTTGATATTGCAACTGATACTGCCATAAGAGCAGGTTGAGTATTTTCTGTTTTGGTTAATTCAGCTATTTCTCCATTAAACATTAATTGAGATAGATTTTGTTCTAATATATCGTCAATTTCTTGAAATGTTTCCTTAGCGGTTTGAAATGATTCTGAAAAGTTTTTTCCCATACCAATTTTTTGAGAACCTTGACCTGGGAATATAAGAGCAAATTTTGGCATTTTTTATATCTAATATTATTTTAATATTTATAAATATTTATTATCAAAACTCAATAAATTCCTTATTTTATGCTTGTTTGAGTTGTATATTTATGATATAATTTATCTGTTTATTAATTTAGGGTTAATAATATGAGATTAATCATTGTTATTGTAAGTCTATTATTCTTATCAAATTGCGCTTCTGATGCATTTTCTATGCCTGATAATTGGAATTGGGGCTTTAGGCCTAGGCCATATTTAATGCGTGGCGTTCCTGATGGTAATGATGACTACTCGCTTGGATTTAGAGATGGTTGTAAATCTGTTTTAAATACTGTAGCCGAAGGTATGGTTAGAAATATCAAGCCTGTTTATGATGGTTGGTTATTAACTTCTAATAATTTATATGCTTCTGGATTTGTAGATGGGGAGGAGCATTGTACTTATTTTTATGATTGGGATATTACTTAATATGCAGAAAACAAAGAAAATTATAACATTAATTTTTATATTACATTTTACAGCTTGTGGAGCTGTTGGTGATTTTTTTGCTAAATCTACTTTGCTTGATATGAAGCCTCCTCCTGGCCCACCAGAATTTCAGGCAGCATATATAGATGCATGTTCTACTGCATTAAATGAGAATCCTCATAGTATTATAGCAGTTGGTAGAAAAAGAATGTATAAACATCCAGTGTTAAATCATCGTTCAAACTTATATAGAACTATGTGGCGTGATTCATATATTTATTGTGCATTATGGATTTCATATTTAGCAGAAAAACATGTTGGGTCATTTTTTAGACCAAGTTTCTCTTTGCAAAATAGAGCTATGCCTGGAACTATGAGAAAAACTCTTTATGAAGGCGCTCCTCCAGGACCAGAGAAATTTAGAAGAGGCTGGAAAGATGGATGTAATACAGGGAAAGGAGCTACAGGTAAATCTAAGCATAAGCTAGTTTATAAGTTTTTTAAAGATGCTAGATTTATAGAAGGTGATGGCTTTAACCCAGAATATGATAAGGGTTGGAGCACTGCATTTTGGTATTGCCAAAGAGGTTATGACGTAATTGAAAGTGGAGGCAGAGGTGACTTTTTATAGAAGAAAATTTAATATATTATTAATATTACTAAGCCTTAATTTATTTTTGTTCGGATGTTCAAAATATATTATAAGTCCTTCTCAGATTAAATTACCTGAATATGGTTCAAAACAAATGTTAACTGGAATTAGAGATGGTTGCGATTCAGCTCATTCATCGCGAGGAAATTCTTTATATAGAACTTTTTTTAAATTTGAACAAAAGCCAGAATTAATATTGGATGATGAATATTACGATGCTTGGTATAGAGGATATATCTACTGTTTCCATATTGTAAATAGAGTGGCTTTTGGATCAATAGATGATAATTTCCAATCTGAGCATGGTATGTGGTTTTGGGCAAAAGAAGGTTATAACCATAAGGGTATTGACTCTTTTCTGGATACAAAAGGAATAGATATAGATTTTAATGGTGGTATTAAAATGCCAGGTGAAGGACAATCTTGGTGGAACACTGAGCTTTTTGGTAATTTTGGTGAACATAAATGTAAAGGTATTTTTCAATGTGCAGCACGTTAAAATTAATATTTATATTCTTATTTTTCTTATCATTCTCTGCTTGTGATTTGACTAAAAATAATATATTTGCACCAAATAAAAGGTTGTTTAAACACGTGCCTGAGGCAGCAGATGATTATGAGGATTATAAACAAGGCTGGCTTGATGGTTGTGAAACAGGAATGGCAACAGGATTTGCAAATGATTATTATAAAACTTTTTACAAGTTTAATAAAGATATAGAAATGGTAAAGCAAGGTGTAAAGCCATATCTAAGAGCATGGTCAACTGCAATGATATATTGTCGACATTACATAATAGCAACCTTAAAAGAAGCAGGAATGCAACCAAGATTGCCAGGACAAGGATTTCCATTGCCTCTAGGAGGAGAAAATGATGAAGGTAAAGCATTTGGTCATGGTGTTTTTAAAACATGGGAGTTGAATAGGCATGGAGCCCAAGGACTATCTCGCTGGTAAAAAATTGATCTTTTACGCTCTTTTTAGCAAAACTTCTATTCGTTTAGTATGGCTAAACTTCATATTAGTTTTAATAAAAATAGCAGTAAAATCTCTAATTTTTCGGAAATAGCAAAACTTCTTTAAATTTTCTTGTATTTCTTAGCTCTTTTTAGCAAAAGCTCTATTCGTTTAATATGGTTAAACTTCATATTAGTTTTAATAAAAATAGCAGTAAAATCTCTAATTTTTCGGAAATAGCACAACTCCTTTAAATTTGCTTGTATTTCTTAGCTCTTTTTAGCAAAAGCTCTATTTGTTTAATATGGCTAAACTTCATATTAGTTTTAATAAAAATAGCAGCAAAATCTCTAA
>JADHLN010000015.1 GCA_016780625.1 Rickettsiales bacterium | reverse complement strand
TTATAGCATATTTTATATAGCTACACACGTGAATAAAGCTAAATTTTATCAGAAATATATAGTAAAACTTGAAAAATTAATGTTTATTTATAAATCTTTTCCATTATTTCTCCAAATATTAATGCTGGGAAAGCACCCCCTGTAATATTATTTAAAGGCTTATTCGCATCATTACCAATCCAAATGCCAATAGTTAAGTCTCTGCTAAAGCCAATAAACCAAGCATCACGATAATTTTGAGATGTACCTGTCTTACCCCAAAGATCAATTTCAGAATTATAGGCATTTTTTCCTGTGCCCCAAATTACTACACCATTTAATAGGTTTTTTATTTCTTCAATAGTTCTTTTTTTGATTATTTTATCATTTTTATCATCTATATATTCATAAAATATATTACCAAAATTATCGCTAACCTTATAAAGTAAATAAGGTTCTACTGCATATCCTCCATTAGCAATAACTGCATAGCTTTTTACCATTTCAAGTAAATTCACTTCATTTGAACCAAGGGCTATTGATGGTAAATTAGGTATATCGGAATCTATGCCAATTTTATGAGCCATATTAATTACCTTATCTATTCCCAGCTCATAAGTTAATTTTGCTGCTACAGAATTTACTGATCTAACAAAAGCTTCCCTAAGGGTAATTTCACCACGATAAATAGAGTCGTAATTTTTAGGAATCCAGCCTTCAATCTCTATTTCTTCATCAATTATTTTATAGTCAGCTTTATAACCATTATCTAAAGCAACAATATAAGGAAAAATTTTAAAAGCTGAACCAGGTTGCCTTTTAGCATAAACTGCTCGGTTAAATTGGCTTTCTTTATAGTTTTTACCACCAAGCATAGTTACAATAGCTCCATTATTTCTCATTATTATAACAGAGATTTGTGTGCCATTTAAGCGTTCAGAATGTTTTTTATAATAATTACTAATGACGTTATTAGCTATTTCATTAATTCTTTTATCAAAGCTAGTATGAAGCTTTACATCAAAAGGAAATATTTCAATTTTGTCAGCCGCAATCTTTAAAGCATAATCAGTAAAATATTTAAAATTATCATTTTTAGCAAAATTAGCATTAAAAGCATTATCTTGATATTGGCTGATTACATATTCTTCCTCGCTAATAAAGCCCGCCTCTACCATTGCAGATAAAACAATATTTGTTCTCTGTTCAGATAATAAAGGGTTTGTTTTAGGAGAAAATTTGCTTGGTGCTTTTAATAAACCAGCTAATAGAGCTGCTTCATGGATATTTAATTGATTAATTTTTTTAGAAAAATAATCTTGTGCTGCAGAGTTAATTCCATAATTACCAGAACCAAAATATGCTTTATTTAAATATAATTCTAAAATTTCTTCTTTGCTAAAATATCTTTCTAATTTTATTGCTAATAACATTTCTGTGAATTTTCTTTTTAAGGTTTTCTTGCTAGATAAAAAATATAATTTGGCAAGCTGCTGAGTGATTGTGCTTGCTCCTTCTGCATATCTTGCTGATTTAATATTTTTTAGAACAGCTCTTGCAATTGAAAAAAAATCAATCCCAAAATGATTAAAAAATTTACGATCTTCAATCGCAAGAACAGCATTTATTAGATGATTGGGTAAATCATCATATATAATATAATTACTATCTTGATTACCAATGGTTTTAATTAAATCTTCTTGATTATCCTGAATATGAATTAAAGATTGAAAATTTTTATTTCTAATTGTTGCCACATCAGGAAGTTTTGCATAATTATATGCAATATAAGAAAGGAATATAATAAGAATTAAGAAAAGGCTTAATAAAGTTAAGCGCCATTTTAATGAAGGTTTTTTTTTATTATCTTCTTTAGTTATATTTTGATTTTTATCGATCATAGCCACAAATTAAACTGAATATTTAGTCGGTCAATATTTTAATTATTACCTAAAATTAACCCTAATGAAATCAATAATTCTATTTGATTATCCTTGCATAAGTTTTGGAGCATGTTAATTTGTTGAAAAATATATATAAAATGAAAGAGCAAGATTATCTAACAATTTCAGCTAAATATCTAGAAGAGTTAACTGAAAAGCTTGAGCTAGCAGATCAAGATACATTATTAGAGATTGAATTTCATGATGGTATTATCGAGATAATTGATGAGGCAGAAAAAACTTTCATTATTAACCAGCATTCAGCAACACAAAAAATTTGGTTTTCATCACCCTTTAGTGGAGCAGATTATTTTTCCTTAAGAAAAGATAGCTGGGTTAACAAAGAGGGTGTAACTATCCTAGAAAAATTATCTAATGAGTTACAAGAAAATTATGGTTTGTCTATCCAATGATTAAGGCAAAAAATATATTTCACTATTTAAAGCCTTATAAATTTGCTTTATGTTTATTTGTAATATGTGTGGTTTTTTCCTCAACTGCAATTTTGGCATTAGGAAAAGGTTTAGCTTACTTTATTGATGTTGGTTTTAAAAATGGTGATAAAATAATATTGCTTAAATCACTATATATTTTGTTTTTTATCATAGTTATTTTAGCAATTTCAATGTTTGGTAGGTTTTTTATAATAACTTATTATGGCACTAAAATTAGCAATGATATTAGAAAAGATTTATTCAATCATCTCATATTTTTATCTGCCGAATTTTATGAAAAAAATAAAATAGGTAAAATATTATCTCATATTACCAGCGATCTCGAAATCCTGCAAAATGTTATAACAAACTCATTATCAATTTTACTAAGAAATAGTTTGTTATTTATTGGCTGCTTAATCATTTTAATTTCAATTGATTATAAGCTTACTTTTACAGTTTTTATTTTAATACCATTAGTTATTTTTCCCATAATAATTATTGGCAAAAGATTAAAAAACACTTCTAAAATTGCCCAAGATAAAATGGGTGTTATAAGCTCAGTAATGGAGGAGTATTTAAGTTTCGTGAAGCTCATTCAATCATTTGCCAATGAGGATTATGCCAAGCAAAAATTTGCGAAAGCAATTGATAATTTTTTACTTATAGCAAGACAAAGAATCTTACTTAGATCAATTTTAACAGTCACTGTAATTATTTTAGTTTTCTCTGGAGTAGGGGCGATATTATATCATGGTGGAAATTTAGTGTTTAGCAATAAATTAACGGTCGGAGAATTTTCTTCTTTTATATTTTACACAACATTAATGGCTGGCTCATTTGGCGCTCTAAGTGAAACGGCAGGAAATATTCAAAAAGCAAGAGGCTCTACAGAAAGAATTTTTAATCTATTAAAAGAGCCAAATTCTATTAAAAACGGCCAAATAAAATTAACTAATTTTAATAAGCTGGAATTTAAAAATGTTTCATTTTCTTATCCAACTCGTAAAAACCACAGTATTAACAATATTAACTTTACAATAAATCCAAAAGAAACAGTAGCGATAATCGGCAAAAGTGGAGCTGGCAAAACAACAATATTTGAATTAATACAAAGATTTTATGATATAAATTCAGGAGATATTCTTATAAATGGAAAAAATATTAAAGATTATAGCTTGAAAACATTAAGAGATATATTTTCTCTTGTATCTCAAGATAGTCACTTATTTTCAAATACAGTTTTAGAAAATTTAAAATTTGCAAATAAAAATGCCAATATTAAAGAAATAAAAAACGCCCTAAAGCAATCTGGAGCAGAAGAGTTTATCAAAAATTTACCAAAAAAATATGATACTCATTTGGGTGAAAAGGGGGTTAGGATTTCGGGTGGAGAAAAGCAAAGGTTAGCAATAGCTAGAAGCTTACTAAAAGATAGTGAAGTAATACTTTTAGATGAACCTACAAGTCAATTAGATAGCGAAAATGAAAAAATATTACAAAATTTTTTAAAAGAATTAGCCCACCAAAAAACTGTAATAATCATTGCCCATCGCCTTTCAACAATTAAGCATGCTGATAAAATTCTTGTGCTAGATAAAGGTAAAATTGTTGAGTTCGGTTCATACAAGGAATTAGTAAAAAAAAACCAAATTTTTAAAAAACTTCTAGATTTGCAATATGATAATTGACATATCAAACAATTAGAATAATTTAAAAATAATAAATTTTAATTATGGAACGCCTAAAGCAACTCATTAAAAATTATCATTTTCAGTCTGGTCATTTAATATTATTATTTGCATTTCTAACTGGCTTAGTAGGTATTTTAAATTTTATTACTTTATATGATATTTCAAGGAGTTCGCAGCTAGAAAAATCCTTTCCTTCTCAGCTAATAATTGCAGATTTATTAATAATAGGTGTAATATTTACTTATTTATTAGTAAAATTTAGGCTATTCTTAAATATCAAAAGGAGAGATGATTTTTCGTTTAAGTTTAGAACAAAGGTCATTCTAATTCTTAGCTCTTTTTGTTTTGCCCCTGTTTTAATTATTTTTATATTATCTTTATCATTTTTTAATATTGGCTCAAAATCATGGTTTAATTCGGTAATTGATCAGGCATTAAATGAATCTTTACATATCAGTAAAATCTACATAAATGAACATCATGAAAAAATTGCTGATGACTTATTTCAAGTAAAAAAATTTACAGAAAAAAACACCAAAGATATCCTCTTAACTCCAGCTAAATTTGAAAGTAGTTTTTCTGGTAAGGCTGCAACATTATCCTTAACTGAAGCAGTAGTCTTTGTTTATAATAAAGAAAATAATAGTACAAAAATTCTATCTAAAACTGATTTTTCATTTGTTCCATCTATCGATAAGTTAGATTTTGTTAAAAATTATAAACCTAATGATCTGGGATATAATTTAATTTCTGATGAAGATGATAATTATGTAAGAGCTATAACTAAAATATCAGCCATGCCTAACACCTATATTTTAGTAGGAAGGTTAATAAATGATAAAGTTGTAAGACATATAAAAAACGCGCAAGATGCGCATTCTGGTTACAGCCAACTAAAAGACCAGCTCAAAAATTTACAAAGCCAATCAGTAATGGTTTTTATGCTTGTGATAATGCTAATTTTATTAGCATTAATTTTATTTGCGTTAAATTACTCAGCAAAGATTTTAAGCCCTATATTTGAAATTGTTCTAGCAACTAGGAAGATATCAAATGGTGATTATGATGTTCAAATTGAAGATAAAAAAAATAGTTATGAAATTTCATCATTAATTAAATCATTTAACGATATGGCTAAGTTGCTTGGTCAAAAAAATAGCGCTCTTAGTCATTCAAATAAAGTTATAAATTCGAAAAAAGAATATTTAGAGTCATTGATAGGTAATATGCCTGTTGCAACGATAATTTTAGATTCTAATAATAAAATTAGCTTTTATAATAAATCTGCAGATAATTTATTAGAAAGCTCTAATTTAAAAGATTTGGATATATCAATTATTATTCCGAAATTTAATGAAATCAGCAAAAGATTAGATAAAAGCCCTGATATAATTGTTTCTGCTAATACAATAATCGGAAATAAAGATAAAAAACTAAGAGTTAATCTAAATGTTGCCCTTGAAAAATCAATGGGTGAGATTAATGGTTATATCTTAAATATTTTTAAAATTTAATATTATCCTTTAAAATACAAGAACAGCTTTACATCATAAAATAATTTTTTATATTTAGTCAGACCCAAAATACAGAGTCGTAATAAAATAAGATTCATTAAATTAAATATTATGAAAGTCAGATCAGCAAAATCAATTGAAAAAAAGATCGATAATATAATCAAAACATTTCCAGAAGAGACTAAAAAAGATGAGAATCTTAAAAAATTTATCCAGCTATTTTTTGGAAAGATAATCAATGATGATCTACTTTCTCAATCAAGCGAAATATTATTTAATATCTCAAACTCAATTTATGATTTTTTAAAAAACTATAAAGATAAAGAAGCTAAAATTCGTGTTTTTAATTCCCAAAACAATGATTTTGATAACAAAAACACGGTTATTGAAATTATAAGCAAAGATATGCCTTTTATTGTAGATAGTATAACTGATGCAATAACTAGAAAAGGCTATGCTATTGAATCTGTTGTAAATAGGGTAATTTGCGTTGAAAGAAATAAAAAAGGTAAATTAGACTTTATACATTTATCATCACATGATACTCCAGCAGCCCAGTATGAATCGGTAGTACATTTTCAGATAACTAGAATAAATGATAAGGAAAATATCAAAGAGTTAGAAGATCATTTAGCAGAAGTTCTTGAATTAGTTGCTAGCTCAGTTGGAGATTGGCAGGCAACATTAAATAAATTAAATGAAGTAAGAAATGAAATTAGAGCTCTTGATATGCAATTGCATCATGATGATTTATCAGAATCTCTTACTTTTCTTGATTGGGCTGAAGATAAGGCCTTTATATTTTTAGGATATGTTGAGTATAATGTTGAAGCAAAAGGAGAAAATATTCATTTTAATGCTAAGAAAAATAGTAAATTAGGTATATTCAGAAAATATGATCCTGATGATTTAAAGGTTATAAAAAAAGAATTATTTGAAACAAATGATTTTGAAAATGCAATAGTTGAAATATCAAAAGCTGAAGCAAAATCATATATTCACAGACCAGCGCATTTAGACATCATAAGAATAAAAAAATATTCCCCTCAAGGAGAAGTAACAGGTGAATATAGATTTTTTGGATTATTTACTTCTGTTGTTTTTTATCAAAACGCCAGCAATATTCCAATATTAAGAAAGAAGATTACTCAAGTTATTAATAGGGCGGGATTTGATCTTAGTGGTCATAATGGTAAAGAGTTAGTTTCAGTTTTGGCTGCATATCCAAGAGAAGAATTATTTCAAATTAGTCAAGATGAACTATATGAAACTGCAATGGGAATTATTTCCTTGTCAGGAAGATCTATTTCTAAGATTTTTGTAAGAGAAGATAAGTTTGGTAGATTTGCAAGTGTGATTTGTTATATACCGAAAAAAAATTATAGTTCAGGAATTAGAGAAAAGATTCAAAGATTATTATCTCAAGAATTTAATGGTAAAATAACAGCGCATTATACACAAATTACAGAGACATCACTAGCTAGAGTTCACTTTATAATTAAAACTGGCGCAAAAGTGAAAGATAAAATTGATCACCAAAAAATAGAAAAAGAGATCTCCCGAATAGCAACTTTATGGTATGATAGATTTGCTAAAGAATTAGAGAAATTCCATGGCCAAGATAAAGCAAGAAAGCTTAATCAGTCTTATCAAGGAGCTTTTTCTCTTGCTTATACTGAGCATTTTTCTGCTGAAGAATCTGTAATAGATACTAAAATTATTGAAGAGTTAATACTTAAAAACAATATAGTAATAAAATTATTCCCCTCAGATTTTAAGGAGCATTTATTCTCTCTAAAGCTATATAGTAATAAGGAAAAAATTAGCTTATCAAGAATGATGCCAATATTGGATGATTTTGGCTTACAAGTTATTGAAGAGCATACTTATAAAATTTGTCCTAATTTGAGTGAAGATTCAGAGTTGGAAATTATGCTGCATAATTTTATCTTAAAAATTCCTAGCCTTAATAGCAGAAACTTTAACAAAATAAGGGAGATATTCGAGCAGGCAGTTATAAAATGCTGGCAAAATGAAATAGAAAATGATTCGTTAAATAAATTAGTGTTATCATCCTATATTTCTGCAAGAGATATATCATTAATAAGAGCTTATTGCAGATATTTAAAGCAAATAAACTTTCAGTATAGCTTTGAATTTATTGCTGAAGTATTATTTAAAAATAGCATCATCATTACGGAATATATAAAATTATTTTATGCTAAGTTTCATATTCAAAATGAAGTAAATGAAAAATTAGCAGAAGAGGAAATATTACAATATATAGCAAAAGTAGTTAATTTAGCTGAAGATACTGTTCTTAGAAAATTATATGAAGTAATAAAATATTCTCTTAGAACCAATTTTTTTCAATCTAAAGATGGCGAGCCTAAAAGCTATATTTCATTTAAGTTAGCTTCACAAAAAATATCTGACATACCATTACCTAAGCCTTTTGCTGAAATTTTTGTTTACTCCTCAACAATGGAAGGTGTGCATTTAAGAGGAGGAAAAGTAGCTAGAGGAGGTTTGAGATGGTCAGACAGGACGGAAGATTTTAGAACGGAGGTTCACGGCTTAGTAAAGGCGCAAATTACAAAAAATGCAGTAATTGTTCCAACCGGCTCTAAAGGTGGATTTGTTGTAAAAAAAGATTTATCTTCATGCAATCGTGAAGAATTTATGGCAGAGGGTATTAAAGCCTATAAAATATTTTTATCAGGCTTGCTTGATATTACTGATAATATTGTAGCAGGAAAGATAATATATCCAGAGCATGTAATCAGATATGATGAAGATGATCCATATCTAGTTGTAGCAGCGGATAAAGGTACTGCAACATTTTCCGATATCGCAAATTCTATTTCCAAAGAATATAATTTTTGGCTAGGTGATGCATTTGCATCTGGAGGTTCGCAAGGATATGATCATAAAAAAATGGGTATCACTGCTAAAGGAGCATGGGTTTCTGTTAAAAGACATTTTTATGAAATGGGCAAAAATATCGATAAATCTGAATTTACTGCAATAGGAGTAGGAGATATGTCTGGAGATGTTTTTGGTAATGGTATGTTATTATCTGATAACATCAAATTAATAGCAGCTTTTAATCATCTGCATATATTTTTAGATCCTAATCCAGATAGTAAGAAATCATTTGTTGAAAGAAAGAGATTATTTAATTTGCCAAGATCAAGTTGGTCAGATTATAGTAAAAATCAAATTTCAAAGGGAGGCGGAGTATTTGAGCGTTCTGCTAAAATAATTAATATCAGCAAAGAAATTCAAGACATATTAAATATTACAGATAAATCTTTAACGCCTAATCAATTAATTAAAGCTATTCTAAAATCTCCTGTAGATTTATTCTGGAATGGAGGCATTGGAACTTATGTTAAATCTTCATATGAATCTGACGGCGAAATTGGTGATCATGCAAATGATGATGTACGTATAAATGCAAATGAATTAAATTGCCAAATTGTAGGTGAGGGAGGAAATCTAGGTTTTACCCAAAAAGGTAGAATTGAATATGCTCTAAAAGGCGGTAGAATAAACACAGACTCTATAGATAACTCAGCAGGGGTAGATTGCTCTGACCATGAAGTTAATATTAAAATAGCTTTTCAAAGTGCTATAGAAGATAAAAGATTAAATTTAACTAAAAGAAATCAGCTTTTAGAAAAAATGACTAAAGATGTTGAGGAGTTGGTTTTAAGGGATAATTTTCTACAAACTCAAGCAATATCAGTTGCTTTACACCAAGGAGTTAAATCTCTAGAACAGCATGAAAGAATGATGCAAAAATTAGAAAAATTAGGCATATTAAACAGAGATGTTGAATCTTTGCCTAATTATGATGAGGTAGTTAGGAGGCAGTCTTTATCTATTGGTTTAACTAGGCCTGAACTTAGTGTGTTACTTTCTTACAGTAAAATTTATCTTTATGATAATATATTAAATTCCAATTTACCTGATGATGAATATTACTATAATGAATTGGTAAGATATTTCCCTGAAGAATTGTCCAAAAATTATGCAAAAGATCTAAAAAATCACAATCTAAGAAGGGAAATAATAGCTACTTATGTCACTAACAGTTTAGTTAATCGTTTAGGTATTACTTTTTTCAATCGTTTGTCAGAGGATACTGGTCTTAAAATGTGTGACATAGCAAGAGCTTACACCATTACAAGAGATGCATTTAAATTAAGAGATTTATGGGCCTCAATAAAAAATATTTCTGAAAATATAAATTCTAAAATAGAGTTGGAAATGTACCGAGAAATTGTTATTTTTATTGAAAGAACAACATCTTGGTTTATCAGAAATATAGAGCAGCCAATTACTGATATTACAAAATTAGTTAAAGAATTCTCTCCAAAATTGGAAGAGGTTTATGATAATCTTGATAATACTTTAACTGACTCCATTAAATCAATTTATGATGATAAATATCAATATTATTTGAATAATAAAATTCCAGCTAAAATAGCTAAGAAAGTAGCTGCAATGGAATTTTTATCGTCATCTTGCCAAATAGTTCAAATATCAAGAATGTCCAAAAAAACTTCTGTTTTATCAGCTGCAAAATTTTATTTTGAAATAGGTAGTAGGTTGCATTTTAGATATTTAAGGGCAGAGGCATTAAGCCTAAGAATAGATTCTTATTGGGATAAATTATCAATAAATAGTTATATAGATAATTTATTTGATCAGCAAATGGCAATTTCTCAAAAAATCACAGAATTTAGCGGTAAATTCAAAAATAAACTATCTGAATCAGAAGTTTTTGAAAAATGGATTGAAAAAAATCATAAACAAGTAAAGCGTTTTGATGAGTTAATATATGATTTACAATCACATGATCACCCAAATTTTGCAATGTTAAATGTTGCAGCAAATAGAGTTGCTGAAATTTTTAAGTAAATATAACTAGTTCTTTTCTTTAGGATTTGAATAAAACTATTTTTTATGATACTCTTCTAAAAAATTATGAGATAGTGATTATGAAACAAAATAAAAAACCAAACACAAGCAAAACTATTCTTGAAAGAATACAAGCTATTGGTAGGAAACTACTTATGTTAGATTTAAGTTTTGATGATAGTTTTGAAATTTCAGTTAATACAATAAAAAATAGTGGCATTACAATAAATGATCAATGCCCCTAATACAGGAGATACAGCTTTAATGATGGCTATATCTGCAGATCAATTATCATCGGCAAAATTTTTATTAGATATTGGTGCGGATATTAATATAAAAAATAAACTTGGAAAAACAGCCTACAACATAGCTTTTGAAAGAGCTGAGAGTTATAAAGGAATAGCAACTCTCATGCTAGAAAAGATTGAAAAAAGTCCAGGCTATGTAGATCCTTCACGCCTTGGTGCAAAAGATAAAGATTTAATACAAGCTATATCTAGGGGTCTATTATTATCGGCAAAACATTTGTTAAGAGATGATACAGTTATTAATGTAGAAAATCCAGAGTTAAAAAAAGCCTGTGAAAAAGTTTGTGAAAAAATAGAAAGTTATAGAAAACTAGTAAAGAGTATAGAAGAGAAAAGCTGCCCAGATTCTGTTGAAAAAGTTTGTGAAAAAATAGAAAGTTATAGAAAACTAGTAAAGAGTATAGAAGAGAAAAGCTGCCCAGATTCTGTGCGCACTTCTTATCTAGAGCCTAAAAATACTTATAGTGATAGTGTAGGTCTGCGCAATATGATTAAGGAAAAACTAGATTCCACAGGTGATAAAGTTAGTAGAAAAGGGGCGGGTGTAGGTGTAATGATCTGGGTATAAATTTAAAGCAATCTAATTAATAAAAAATCTCATAGCATCTTTTTGCTTCAGTAAATGATATATTTATTTGGATAATTTCTTTTTTAATTTCTTTAAGAGCAATTTCAGGCCACTCAATAATAGCTAAGTTATTTTCTAAAGCATGGTGAAAATCTAATTGTAATAATTCTTCTTTATTATTTAAACGATAAAAATCATAGTGATATATTTCACCGTAATCACTATCATATATATTTAATAGATTATATGAAGGGCTTGAAATATTATCCTTAATATTAATATATCTTCCTATTTCTTTTACCAAGCTTGTTTTACCTGAACCTAACTCACCAAATAATAATAATGTTTTTCTTTTGATAAATAATTCAATAATAAAATTAGCTACTTTATCAATGTTTTTTTCATCTAAACAAAATTTTTTCTGCATTTTTACTTTAATCTTATTATTTCTTTGGCTAATATGTGCCTCAATTTACTAATAATTAGGTATTTAAGCAATGAATATTCATGAATATCAAGCAAAAAATCTTTTAAAAGAATATGGAGTTCCAGTGCCAGAAGGTATAGCTGCATTTACTCCTGAAGAAGCAAAAGCAGCAGCAGAGAAATTAAATAGAGACTTATATGTCGTAAAAGCTCAGATTCACGCAGGTGGAAGAGGTAAAGCAGGTGGTGTAAAATTAGTTAAAAATCTTGAAGAAGTTTATGATGTAGCCAGTGAATTAATTGGAAAAACTTTAATTACGCATCAAACTGGACCTGAAGGAAAAGAAGTTAACAGATTATACATAGAAGAAGGTTCTAATATTTCAGAAGAACTTTATTTATCAGCGGTTCTTGATCGTGAAACATCATCAATAACCTTCATTGCTTCAAAAGAGGGAGGTGTAGAAATTGAAGAGGTTGCTGAACAAAGCCCTGAGAAAATTTTAAAAATATCAGTAAGCCCTAATATAGGTTTGCAAGGGTTTCACATTAGAGAGTTAGCATTTGGTCTTGGTTTAACAGGAGATTTAATAAAAGAATTCTCTAAATTAATGCATGGTGTTTTCAAGGCATTTGTAGCAACAGATGCATCTCAACTTGAAATTAATCCTTTAGTTATTACCAAAGAAAATAAAATCATAGCACTTGATGCAAAAATGAATTTTGATAGTAATGCCCTATATAGACAAAAAAATATCCTAGAATTAAGAGATGAAACAGAAGAAGACGCCTTAGAAGTTAAAGCTAGTAAATTTGGTTTATCTTACATAAAAATGGACGGGAAAATCGGTTGCATGGTTAATGGGGCTGGTTTAGCCATGGCTACCATGGATATAATTAAGCTTTATGGTTCTGAGCCAGCAAATTTTCTAGATGTTGGTGGAGGTGCAAATAAAGAGAAAGTAACTGAAGCATTCAAAATCATTCTTTCTGATGAAAATGTAGAAGGGATTTTAGTGAATATATTTGGTGGAATAATGCGTTGTGATATTATTGCAGAAGGTGTTGTAGCTGCAGCAAAAGAAGTAAAAATATCAGTTCCATTAGTAGTTAGGTTAGAAGGAACTAATGTTGAAAAAGGTAAAGAAATACTTTCAAATTCTGGCTTAGCAATTATTCCTGCCGATGATTTGGATGATGCTGCAAGTAAAATTGTAGCCGAAGTAAATAAATAAATTAGCAATAGAGGTTAAAATGTCAGTTTTAATTGGAAAAAACACAAAACTTATCTGCCAAGGCTTTACAGGCGCTCAAGGTACATTTCATTCTGAGCAAGCAATTGCCTATGGAACAAATATGGTAGGAGGTGTAACACCAGGAAAAGGTGGAAGCACTCATCTTGATTTACCAGTATTCAATACAGTTGCAGAGGCAAAAAAAGAAACATCTGCAAATGCAACGGTTATTTATGTTCCGCCAGCTTTTGCAGCAGATGCAATTATGGAAGCGATTGCAGCAGAAATTGAGCTTGCTGTATGTATAACTGAAGGAATACCAGTGCTTGATATGGTAAAAGTTAAAGAAATGCTTAAAGGGAGTAAAACAAGATTAATTGGTCCAAATTGCCCAGGTGTAATCACTCCTTCTGAGTGTAAAATTGGTATTATGCCAGGTCACATTCATAAAAAAGGCTCAGTAGGTATTGTATCAAAATCTGGAACATTAACATATGAAGCTGTTTTTCAAACAAGTAATTTAGGTTTAGGTCAATCTACATGTGTTGGAATAGGTGGTGACCCTGTAAATGGTACTAATTTTATAGATGTGCTAGATATGTTTTTATCTGATGATGAAACTAAATCTATAGTAATGATTGGTGAAATAGGGGGGTCTGCAGAAGAAGAAGCTGCGGAATATATAAAAGAACAAGCTGCAAAAGGTAGAAAAAAACCAATAGTTGGATTTATAGCAGGAAGAACAGCTCCTCCAGGTAAAAGAATGGGGCATGCTGGAGCTATTGTATCTGGTGGTAAGGGCACAGCAAGTGCAAAAATAGCTGCAATGAATGATGCAGGAATTGCTGTTTCTGAGTCTCCAGCTAAGATTGGCGAGACATTAAAAAATATTCTTTAAAAAAAGTTAAAAAAGAGCTTTTTTTAGATTTATTTTTATGTTATATTTAATTCATAATTTTTTAAGGTTAAATATTTATTATGAGTAACAAAACCTTTAAAAAAGGTGATTTAGTTGTTTATCCATCGCATGGTGTAGGCAAAATCACCGACTTAACTTCTCAAGAAGTTGCTGGAACAGCTATTGAATTTTATCATATCAAATTTGATAAAGATAAAATGACTTTAAATGTTCCTGTAGCAAGAGCAGCTAAGATAGGTTTAAGGCATTTATGTGAGCCTAATTTAATTGATCAATCTCTAGATATTATCGGCGAAGCCGCTCAAACCTCTAGAGGAATCATGTGGAGTCGTAGAGCTCAAGAATATGAAAGAAAGATCAATTCAGGTGACATTTTAGCAATAGCTGAAGTTATCAGAGATTTACATAGAAATGTAAAAAATCCTGATAGATCATATAGTGAAAGGCTAATTTATGAAAGTGCCTATAATCGTTTTGTCGATGAGGTATCTCACGTTAAAAAAATATCTTCAGAGAAATTTGAAGAGGAATTTAATCAGATACTAAAAATTGATGAAATCAAAACTGATGAAGATGAAGACTTCGATGATGATGACATCATTGCAGCATAAATTTTCATCTTACAAGAAAGAGCCCTTGTCATATAAGGGCTTTTTTCTTTTTTTATAAAATTTCTTTTAAATCACGATATAAATAAAAAGATCCACATATTAATATACGGGTATCTTTTTTTTCAGCTAAATTATTATCGTTAAAAACATCACCTAATGTTTCTGAGGTTTTTATATTTTTGTATTCAGGGTTGCTTGATAGAAATTTCTGAAATGAATAGATGGTTTCTGGATCTTGTTCATTAACAACTCTTACAAAAAAAATCTTTATATAATCTAAATTAATAAAATATTTAAGAAATTCTTTATGATCTGCGCCAGCTGTTCTGCCATAAATTATAATAGTTTCTTTTTTTCCTTGTTTTTGTAACCAGTTACTTAGTGAATTTGCTCCTGATGGGTTATGTGCTCCATCAAAAATTATTTCTAAATTTTTATGATAAATTTTTTCAATTCTTCCTTTCCAAATAGTATTTGTAAGTGCGCTATTAATTCTATCATCATTAATTGAAAATATTTTTTGCTTTTTCATTGCTGTAATTGCTATGGCTAAATTATCATATTGATGCGCACCAGCAAGAGAGGGCAATTCATAGGGGATGATTTCCTTTTTATCTATATCTACATAATTAAACTTATTATCTTCGATAAAATAATCATAATTATTATCAGCTCTTATAAGCGGAACATTTTGCAATTCACAAAATTTATTAATGACAAGCATGGCTTCATCTTTTTGTTTGGCAGAGACTACTGGTGATTTTTTAATTAAATGACATTTATTAAGGGCTATAGATGCCACATCATCACCTAAAAATTTTTTATGATCCAAAGAAATAGAAGTTAATATAGCAAGGTGAGGTGAGGGAATAATATTTGTAGGGTCATTTTTTGCTCCCATACCACATTCAATTATGCATAAATCAGCAGAGGATTTGCTAAATAGTAAAAAGGCCATTGCGGTTTGAAATTCAAAAAGGCTGATATTAATTTTATCATTTATTTTCTTTTTTATATATTTAACATTTTCTAAAATTTCTGCATCAGTTATTCTTTGGTTATTAACAATAAAATTCTCATTAAATTCCAGTAAGTGAGGTGAAGTAAAGCTGCATATATTTTGCTTATGTGAAATAGCAATTTCTCTCATAAAAGCAATTGTAGATCCTTTACCATTTGTGCCTGCAACATGAATAACAGGAGGTAAGCTTAGGTGGGGGTTACCTAATAACTGCAATATTTCCATTATTTTTCTGCTGGCCTGATGGTTTTTTGGCCAAGGTGGCATAAACATGATTATTGTTTAGGAGATACTGCTTCAAGGGTTTTAAGGCCAGAAGATTTTTTTAGTTCATAAACTTTTCCTTCTAGTTCTGCAATAAATTTAGTGAATCCTGATAGTGCTATCATAGAAGAAAATTCCATATTTTGTGTCGCCGCAAAGCTTATCCCTTCAGCTGCAATATCTACAACGGAAAATTGATTATTTTCTTCCATAAAATATATTACTAAATTAACAATAGTTCCACTATTAATCTTAACATTAATGCTCGATGCAAATTTAGATGGTGCTAATATTTTTGTGGCAATTATTTGAAACTCTTCACCTTTATATCCATGAAATTTAGGTGCGTAATTATAGATTAGATAATCCTCAAATATTTGAGTGAATTCATTTTGCTCTTCTTTTGAAATTTTTTGCCAAGTTTCTCCAAGAACAAATTTCGCAGTCCAACTTACATTTAAGTTTTTTTTAATTTCACTTGCTAATTCAGCTCTAATTTCATTTAATTCCTTATCTTGGTTAGAAGCAATTTTGTAAATCTTATTAGCAAGATTTTTAATGTAACTTTCTGCTTCATTTATTCCTGATGCTAATGAGATGTTGTTAGTAAAAATTATCAATAAAAATATATATAGGAATTTGTTTTTAATCATTTTTTATTAATTTTATTCTATTTTGATAATATGAGCTTTTGATCACACTATATGGATCAAAGGAATTTTGATCTATATCATCAAGATATTCAAGAAGTTTTTCACGAATTACAACTCCCTCTAAAGAATTTGTTAGTAATTCTGCTTTATTATCGTTTACTAATCCGTCCCAAACGGGATCATATATAAAATTCACAGATTTCCCACCTAAATGCCTAAGTGAAGTTGGACCAAATATTGGGATAACCAAATATGGACCAGATGGTACTCCATAAACTGCTAAAGTTTGTCCAAAATCTTCTTTAGAATATTTGGGTATATTAATATTATTATGAGCTGGGTCAAAAATTCCTAAAATACCAATTGATGAATTAATTACAAAGCTTGATAAAGAAATAGAGGCTTTTTTTATTTTTCCTTGCAAGAGAGAGTTTAATATGTTGAATGGTTGATTTACATTAGTAATAAAATTATTTACGCCAATTTTAAACCAATTAGCTGTATAATTTTTGTAAATCTTTGCAGCAGGCTTTAAGGTATATTTGTCTATATGGTTATTAAATTTATATATTTTACGATTAATTTTAATAAAAGGGTCGGAAATTATTAATTCACTTTTATCTTGGTTAATTGCAAAGACATTATTGCTTGAAGCATAAGATGCGTTGTCTATTGATATGCATGTTAATGTAAGCAAAGCTATTATTATCTTAAGCATTTATAAATTATCTTTTTAAACCTAATTATACATTACAAATGCTTTTAAGTAAAATTTAATTTGTCAGGAAGCAATAAAAATAATGATTTTATGAATGTTTTATGCTATAAATTAATAAATAACTTTAATAATAAAAATGAGTAGAAAATCTAAAGTTTCAAGAACCACTAAAGAAACAGAGGTCAAAGTTAAATTAGATATAGACGGGGTTGGTGCTTATAATATTAATACAGGTATTGGTTTCTTTGACCACATGTTAGAACAGCTTGCAAAGCATAGTTTAATAGATCTTGAGGTGCAAGCAAAGGGTGATTTGCATATAGATTTTCACCACACAGTTGAAGATACTGCAATTGTAATAGGTCAAGCATTTAAGAAAGCATTAGGCGAGCGTAAAGGAATAGAGCGTTTTTCCACTAAATATGTGCCAATGGATGAAACCTTATCAAGAGTTTCTTTGGATATTTCGGGTAGGCCTTATATGGTTTGGGATGTAAGTTTTAAAAGAGATAAAATAGGTGATATGGATACTGAATTATTCCGTGAATGGTTTTATGCTTTTGCATTCAATATTGGAGCTAACTTACATGTTAAGAATTTGTATGGTGAAAATGCGCATCACATAATTGAATCATGCTTTAAAGCTTTGGCTTTATCTTTAAGAGAAGCTCTGGCAATTAATCCTAGATCTAAAAATAAAATCCCATCCACCAAAGGTAGTTTATAACATAATGTCTAATTCATTTATTTATGTATTAAAAGAAGGAAAAAAAATTTCTGATATAAAAATAATTAAAAATAAAATTGCGCTAGCTTTTCTGATTTTAGGGCCTTTATGTTTTTTATTTTATAAAATGTGGGGGCATTTTTTCAGTTTTATTACAGTTACAATTTTATTAGCGGTTTTTGTAAATTATAACTTAATAGAAAATATTGATTATCAAATATATATAATATGTTTTAATTTATATCTAGCCATTGATTTTGCTAATTTAAGGGAAAGATTTCTAATGCAAAAAAAATATGATTTAGAAGCTATAAAATGACTACAGCAATAATTGATTACGAAGCAGGAAATCTTCATTCTATAATTAGCGCCCTAAATAAAATAACAAATAAAAAGCATAGCATTATAAAGGATGGAAATCAAAAGGAGGTCGATTTAATTATTTTGCCAGGAGTAGGTAGCTTTGATCAGGCTATGCTAAAACTAAAAACTGCTCCCAATTTGATCCCATATATAATTAATCACATTAAAGCAGGTAAGAAATTTTTAGGGATTTGCGTAGGGATGCAGATTCTTGCAAATATTGGTTATGAAAATGGTTCTAATTCAGGATTGGGGGTTATAGACGGCGAGGTCAAAAAGATTCCTAGCTCAAACCTAAAGATACCTCATATTGGATGGAATAACATAGCTATTAATAACGATTCCAGCCATTCACAGCCTTTTAAAGAATTTGATAATAAGGATTTTTATTTTGTTCATTCCTATTATTTTTCTTGTAAAAATTCAGATAATATTGTAGCTAGTGCCAATTATGGCATTAAAATACCTGCTATAATTGCTACAGATAATGTTGTAGCAACCCAATTCCATCCAGAGAAGAGTGGTGAAGCAGGTTTAGAATTTTTAAAATTATTGATTAATTAGGCAATGATTATTTACCCAGCAATAGATATCAAAAACGGCAAATGTGTTCGTCTTAAAAAAGGAGATTTTAATGAGATAACTGAATTTAATGATGATGTAGTTGATCAGGCAAAAAAATTTGCTGAAGCCGGATTTGAATGGATTCATGTTGTTGATTTAGATGGAGCTCAAAAGGGGAGGCCTTATAATCTATCTCTAGTAGAAAAAATTATAAAAGAAACTTCGTTAAAAGTGCAGGTAGGTGGAGGTATAAGATCAATAGCTAATATTGACAAATTAATATCTATTGGAGCTTCAAGGGTTATTCTGGGTACTGCTACAATTAAAAATTTTGATTTAGTAAAAGAGGCCTGTAAAAAATATCCTGAGCAAATAGCTGTTGGCCTAGATGCAAGAGGGAACAAAGTAGCAATAAGAGGTTGGCAAGAAGAAACAGATATATATATATTTGATTTAATTGAGAAGCTAGAAGATATAGGTGTTTCAGCAATAATTTATACGGATATTAACAGAGATGGTATTCTTCAAGGTATTGATGATAAAGGTACTGCAGAAATTGCTAAAAATATCCAAATACCAATTATTGCATCAGGTGGAGTTTCTTCACTACTCGATCTAGAAAAGGTAAGAGATTCAAAAAAATTCGGAGTTGCTGGTGTTATAGTAGGTAGAGCCTTTTACGATAATAAGATTAAATTTAGCGAAGCTATAAAATATCAAGAATGCTAATTTTAATATAAAAATATTATGTTAATAATTTCTGGTAAAATTATTTGACATAATAAAGCATATATATTAGATATACGTGTCTTACTTTTTTTACCCTTATTTTTTAAGGATATTAAAGGTTTATTTTTTGGTAATTTCCAAGAAATATTAATGTAATTTATGTTTTTAACTTAATTTACTTAAAGGCCACAAGCTTATTAATTAGGAGGGGTGGCCGAGTGGTTAAAGGCAGCAGACTGTAAATCTGCCCGCGTATGCGTACGTAGGTTCGAATCCTACCCCCTCTACCACGATTATTGAGCGGGTGTAGCTCAATGGTAGAGCGTTAGCCTTCCAAGCTAAATGTTGAGGGTTCGAGTCCCTTCACCCGCTCCATCTGACTTATGTTGAGATGGGTTTTTCTGCTAAAAGCAGAGTTTATAATAAAGACAGTTTTTAATGGTGTAATTATGTCTAAAGAAGTATTTGAAAGAGGAAAAGTACATTTAAATGTAGGAACTATAGGTCACGTAGACCATGGTAAGACTACATTAACAGCAGCGATATTGAAGCATTATGGTTCAGAGAAGCT
>JADHLN010000014.1 GCA_016780625.1 Rickettsiales bacterium | reverse complement strand
ATTTTGCAAATTTGCCAGAAAAAGCAGAAGAAATAGAAATAGAATATCTAAAAGGAGATCCTGTAGCTATAAATGGTAAAAAAATGGAGGCTGAATTGCTTTTAGATTCTTTAAATTCACTTGCTGGTAAGCATGGTATAGGTGTTTTAGATTTGGTTGAGAATAGATATGTTGGCATTAAATCAAGAGGTATTTATGAAACGCCTGGTGGAACATTAATGCTTGCTGCGCACCGAGCTATTGAATCAATTACTTTGGATAGAGAAGCTGCGCATTTGAAGGATGAGCTAATGCCTAAATATGCTAAGTTAATTTATAATGGTTATTGGTTTTCTCCTGAGCGTGAGATGTTGCAAGCTGCAATTGATAAATCGCAAGAGAATGTAACTGGTATTGTGCGTTTAAAATTATTTAAGGGACAAGTTTATGTTGCAGGGAGAAAGTCAAATTGTAGTTTATATAACGCAAATTTAGCTTCATTTGATGCAGATGGTGGTTATAATCAGAAAGATGCAGAAGGATTTATTAAGTTAAATGCTTTAAGATTTAGAATTAAGAAAAATTAATTTGGTTAATTATGTTTATACAAACTGAAGAAACTCCTAACCCATCCACTCTTAAATTTATGCCAGTAGGCACAACTGTTATGGGCGTTGGAACTGCTGCTTATGCAAAAGCATCTGATTGTACTGACTCACCTTTAGCTGCAAAAATATTTGAATCAAAATATGTAAGAGGTGTATTTTTGGGTTCGGATTTTATCACTGTTACTAAAACTGACGAAATAGAATGGGATGGTTTGAAAGCGGAAATCCTTGCTATTATAATGGATCATTTTGTAGCTGGAGGTGAGGTTTATATTAAAAAGGATAAGAAAAAATCAAATTCTAATGACCAGCAGGAAGATTCAGAAGTTGTTAAGCAAATTAAGGATTTGCTTGAAGAAAGGGTTAGGCCTGCTGTTGCAATGGATGGTGGTGATATTATTTTTCATAAATATGAGGAGGGTGTTGTTTATTTAGAAATGCATGGAGCATGCTCTGGTTGTCCTAGCTCTTCAGTTACCCTAAAAAATGGGGTGGAAAATATGTTGAAGCATTTTATTCCTGAAATTGTGAGGGTTGAAGCTGCAGAAGATTGATATTTCAGCTTTATAGATTAATAGAAATTGACTTAAATATATTAGCTTGTTAGTTTGCCCTCCAGATAAAAGAGGTTTATATGTTTAATTTGAAATTGTGGCAGCAAATTTTTTTGGGTATGATAATTGGTGCCATTGCAGGTTTGGTGCTTGGAGATAATGCAACTTATCTTAAACCAGTAGGAGATATTTTTGTAAATATGATTAAGATGATTGTTGTTCCTTTGATATTTTTCTCAATATGTTCAGCTATAACTTCAATGGAGCAATCTCATTCTCTTGGTAGAATTGGTGGTAAAAGCTTACTAATATATTTAGCGTCAACTGCTGTTGCTATTGTTATTGGCTTGTTTTTAGCGAATGTTTTTGATCCATCTCAAGGCATTACAAATACTGAGTTATTTGGAAGCAAAAAAGAGATACAGCCAAAAACAGTTTCATTTTCTGAGACTATAGTTGGTATGATCCCAACGAATCCTATAAAAGCCATGGCAGAGGGTAATGTTCTGCAAATTATTGTATTTGCTTTATTTCTTGGTACGGCTGTAAATATTACTGGTAAGAAAGTAAAAAAAGTTGCTGATGCAATGAGTGAAATAGCAGAAGTAATTTATTCTTTAACAGGAATAATCATGAAATTTGCTCCATTTGGTGTTTTTGCATTAATTGGTTGGGTAGTTGGTACACAAGATCCAGAAATACTTAAGGCTTTAGTTAAGGTTGTTATAGTAGTGATTTCTGCCTGTGTTTTACATGTGATTTTGGTTTATTCTATGTTTATTGCTGGGTTGGCAAGGTTAAATCCTTTAACATTTTTTAAGAAAATTATAGATGCTCAAGTTCTTGCATTTTCAACATCTAGTAGTTCTGCAACATTGCCTATAACTATGAAGGTTGCAGAAGATAAATTAGGTGTTTCAAAAGGTACTGCAAATTTTGTATTGCCTCTTGGTTCTACAGTTAATATGGATGGAACTGCTATATATTTAGGTATTTCTACTGTTTTTGTTGCTGGTTTGGTAGGAGTGGATCTTACTATAGGTAATTATCTAACTGTAATATTTACAGCTACATTAGCTTCCATAGGAGCTGCTGGTATTCCTGGTGTTGCTTTAGTTATGATGTCTATGGTTTTTGCTTCTATAGGTTTACCTATTGAAGCGATTGCGATAATTGCTGGAGTTGATAGGTTGCTTGATATGGTTAGAACAACAGTTAATGTTACTGGTGATCTTGCCATCTCTGTGGTTATTGATAGGTCAGAAGGCACTTTTGATCAAGCTTTATATGACTCGAAAGAAAGTAATTTAAATTTAAAATCTAATTTCTAATTTATATTAAAATAGTGAAATATTGCTTTTAATTAGATTAATTATTAAGTAAGGTTAGTTTTTCTAATATTCGTATGGTGCAATATGGCTTTGGCATTATTTAAAAAATTTTTTGGTTCGGCAAATGACCGTTACCTCAAAGAGTTTGCTCAAATTGTAAATTCCATAAATTCTAAAAGTGAATTTTATAAAAATTTATCTGATGCTGAACTGAAAGGCCAAACAAAAATTTTTCAAAAAAAAATAAAAGAAGGAGGTAGCTTAGATGATATTTTAGTTGATGCTTTTGCTGTATGTAGAGAGGCGGCTGATAGAGTTTTAAAAATGCGTCATTTTGATGTGCAGCTATATGGTGGTATTGCTTTGCATAGAGGAATGATTAGTGAAATGAAAACAGGCGAGGGAAAAACTCTGGTTTCTACATTAGCTGCTTATTTAAATGCCTTAACAGGTAAAGGTGTTCATATAGTAACAGTTAATGATTATCTGGCTAGTAGAGATGCAAATTGGATGGGGAAAATATATGAGTTTTTAGGATTAAAAGTAGCATGTATTACTGGTGATATTAGTGATTCTGAAAAATTAGATGCTTATAATGCTGATATTTTATATGGCACTAATAATGAATTTGGCTTTGACTATTTGCGAGATAATTTAAAATTAAGTTTAGAATCTATAGTTCAAAGAAGTCTTAATTATGCAATTATTGATGAAGTAGATTCCATTTTAATTGATGAGGCTAGAACACCTTTAATTATTTCTGGACCTGTTGATGATGATCCAGCATTATATATAAAAATTGTTAAAATTATACCAGAGTTAAAAAGCGAATTTTTAGAAATAGATGAAAAAACAAAAACTATTTCATTAAATGATGCTGGGACTGATTTTTTAGAAGAATTATTGGTTAAGAAATCCTTATTAAAAAAGGGTTCTTCTTTATATGATGTAGAAAATGTTTCATTAGTGCATCATGTGAATCAGGCATTAAGGGCGGAGCATTTATTTAAAAATGAAGTAGATTATATTGTTAGTGATAATAAAATTTTGATAATTGATGAATTTACTGGGAGAGCAATGGATGGTAGAAGATATTCTGATGGATTACATCAAGCATTGGAAGCTAAAGAAGCTGTTCCTATTCAAAAAGAAAATCAGACATTAGCTTCAACTACATTTCAAAATTACTTTAGAAATTATGAAAAATTAGCTGGTATGACAGGAACTGCTTCAACTGAGGCTTCGGAATTTCATTCTATTTATAATTTGGATGTGGTTTCTATACCAACACATAAATTAGAAAAAAGAGATGATAAGGATGATGAAATATATAAAAACCTAGAGCAAAAATATAGGGCGGTAATTAAGCAGGTAAAAGAATGTTATGATAAAAAACAGCCTGTATTACTTGGAACTATTAGTATTGAAAGGTCCGAAATATTAGCAAAATTACTGAAAAAAGAAAAACTTCCTCACAATGTATTAAATGCAAAACAACATACTAAGGAAGCTAATATAATAGCTCAAGCAGGGAGGTCTGGTGCTATTACTATTGCTACTAATATGGCAGGTAGAGGAACTGATATTATGCTTGGTGGAAATCCTGAAATGTTAGTAGCTAATAATGCAAAGTTAACTATTGATGCTGCAAAAGATATTGTTGCAAAAGAAAAGGAGGAGGTTCTTAAAGCTGGTGGTTTATTTGTAATTGGTACTGAAAGGCATGAGTCAAGAAGAATTGATAATCAGCTAAGAGGTAGATCTGGAAGGCAGGGAGATCCGGGTGCAACAAAGTTTTTTTTATCTTTAGAAGATGATTTGATGCGTATTTTTGGTTCAGAAAAAATGAGTTTTTTTCTGGATAAATTAGGTTTTAAAGATGATGAATCAATTCATCACCCTTGGATTAGCAGAGCATTAGAGAAAGCGCAAAGTAAAGTTGAGGGTCATAATTTTGAGATTAGAAAAACATTATTAAAATATGATGATATTTTAAATGAACAGCGTCAGGTTATCTATCATAAAAGAAAGGAGATAATTGGAGCTGAAAAAATTTCTGGAACTATTTTAGATTTTATCCAAGAGATAAATGCTAATATTGTTAGTAAATATATTCCTGCTAAATCATATATTGAGAATTGGGACTTAAAAAGTTTGGATGTTGAAATTTATGATATTTATGGAGTGATGATTAATATGGAAGATTTCGCTAGTAAAAATGATGTTATGGCAGAAGCAATATTAGCAGAACTTAATAAGTTTTCTAAAAAACTTATTAAAGATAAGAGATCTGAATATGGAGAAGAGATGATGAATTTATTAGAAAAAAATCTAATGATCATGACTTTAGATTCATTATGGAGGGATCATTTAAATCAGATGGATCATTTAAAAAACGGAATTAATTTAAGAGCATATGCGCAAAAAGATCCTTTAGAAGAATATAAAAGAGAAGCTTTCATAATGTTTGAATCTATGCTTGATAATTTGATGGTTCAAGTAGTTAAAAGAATAGCTCATGCAAGAATTTCACAAGAATCTGAAAAATTTATGGCTCAAAATGATGATGTTGATTTGGATGATATTCAAGAAAGAAAAGAAAAAACTCAACCTGTTTTAGGGCAAGATCAGCAATCAAAACAAATATTTGTAAATAAGGTTGCGCCTGAAGATAGAGATTCAAAAAACCCGGAAAGCTGGGGTAAAGTAGGGAGGAATGAGAATTGTCCTTGTGGGAGCGGTAAAAAATATAAACATTGCCACGGCAAAATTTAATTAGAAATTAATTTTTTTAGCTAAATTACTTGAAAAACCATTATTAATACCTATATCTTATCCATATTAAATTTATAGGTTTAAAATGAGTAAAATTATTGGTATAGACTTAGGTACTACAAATTCATGTGTAGCTGTAATGGAAGGTTCCAATCCTAAGGTTATAGAAAATACAGAAGGTGCAAGAACAACTCCTTCTATTGTTGCGTTTGCAGATAAAGAAGAATTAGTTGGAGCTCCAGCAAAAAGACAAGCAGTTACTAATCCTGAGAATACCGTATTTGCTGTTAAAAGATTAATAGGGAGACGCTTTGATGACCCTCTAACAGCAAAAGATCAAAAAATTGTTCCTTATAAAATTGTTAAGGCAACAAATGGAGATGCTTGGGTTGAGGCTAGAGGGAAAAAATATTCTCCAAGTCAAATTAGTGCGAGCACATTAAGAAAAATGAAAGAAACAGCGGAGGCTTATTTAGGTGAAAATGTAGAAAAAGCTGTTATTACAGTGCCTGCTTATTTCAATGATGCCCAAAGACAAGCTACAAAAGATGCTGGAAAAATAGCAGGCTTACAAGTTGAAAGAATAATCAATGAGCCAACTGCAGCTGCACTTGCTTATGGTTTGGAAAAAAATGATGGCAAAACTATAGCTGTATATGATCTTGGTGGTGGAACATTTGATGTTTCAATTTTAGAAATTGGTGATGGAGTTTTTGAAGTTAAATCTACTAATGGAGATACATTTCTTGGTGGAGAAGATTTTGATATGCGTATCTTAAATTATTTAATTGATGAATTTAAAAAAGATCAAGGTGTAGATTTAAAAGAAGATCCTTTAGCATTACAAAGATTAAAAGAATCAGCAGAAAAAGCTAAGATTGAACTTTCAGCTTCTCAAGAAACTGAAATTAACTTACCTTATATTACTGCTGATGCAAGTGGTCCTAAACATTTAAATATTAAATTAACTAGAGCTAAATTAGAGCAATTAGTTGATGATTTGATAGATAGAACTATAAAGCCATGTGAGCAAGCACTTAAGGATGCAGGCGTAAAACCTTCTGAAATAGCTGAAGTTATTTTGGTTGGTGGAATGACTAGAATGCCAAAAGTTCAACAAAGAGTTAAAGAGTTTTTTGGTAAAGAACCTCATAAAGGTGTTAATCCTGATGAAGTTGTTGCGTTAGGTGCTGCTATTCAAGGTGGTGTATTGCAAGGTGATGTAAAAGATCTATTACTTTTAGATGTTACGCCATTATCTCTTGGTTTAGAGACTATGGGTGGAGTAATGACTAAAATTATTGAGAAAAATACAACTATTCCATCTTCTAAAAGCCAAGTATTTTCAACTGCAGAAGATAATCAAACAGCTGTTACTATTAGAGTTTTTCAAGGTGAAAGAGAAATGGCTAATGATAATAAATCTCTTGGTCAATTTAACCTAGAAGGTATTGCTCCTGCTCCTAGAGGAATGCCGCAAATAGAAGTTACTTTCGATATTGACGCAAATGGTATTGTTAATGTTTCGGCTAAAGATAAAGCAACTGGTAAAGAGCAGAAAATTACTATTCAGGCTTCTGGTGGTCTAAGTGACTCTGAAATTGAAAAAATGGTAAAAGATGCTGAAATTAATGCTGATAAAGATAAAGAAAAAAGAGAATCTGTGGAAGCAAGAAATCAAGCTGATTCTTTAGTTTATGCAACTGAAAAATCTTTAAAAGAACATGGTGATAAAATTGATGCGGATACTAAATCATCAATTGAATCAGAGTTGAAAGAACTTAAAGAATTGTTAGAAAAAGATGATGCTGTGGCAGAAGATATTAAGTCTAAAACTGAATCTTTATCTCAAGCATCAATGAAGCTTGGTGAGGCAATGTATAAGGATATGGCTGCGAATAATCCAGCTGATGCTGCATCTGCTGAGTCTGATGCGAAATCAGAATCATCTGAGAAAAAAGAAGATGATGAAAATATCGTTGAAGGTGACTTTACAAAAGTTGAAGATGAAGATAAAAAAGATGACTCTTCATCTAAAAAACAAAAAAAGTCATAATTAATGTCGAATCCTGATTTATATAATATTCTTGGTATAGAAAAAGGCGCTAGTGATGCTGAAATAAAAAAAGCATATAGGCGCCTTGCCATGAAATACCACCCTGATAAAAATCCTGGTAATAAAGAGGCTGAGAAAAAATTTAAAGAAATAAGTCAGGCATATGAAATTTTAAAAGATCCAAGTAAAAGAAGCCAATATGATAATTTTGGTACAACTTCAGCATCTGGTGGAGGGTTTGGAGGAGGAGATCCATTTGGTGGCTTTGGTGGCATGGATTTTAATGATATTTTTAGTGATTTTTTTGGTGGTGGCTCTGCTAGATCTAGTAGAAGGGCAAGAGAGCAGGAAAATAAAGGATCTGATATAAGATATAATATTGAAATATCATTAGAAGATGCTTTTCATGGTAAAACTCAGGAAATTTCTTTTGAAATAAAGCAACCATGCGATAAATGTGATGCTACAGGATCAGCAAAAAAAGCTGGCTCTGTTGCATGCTCTGTTTGTAATGGAAGTGGAAGAGTGAGAGCTCAGCAAGGTTTTTTTGTAGTTGAACAAACATGTAGTAATTGCTCTGGAACTGGTGAGGTAATAAAAGATCCTTGTTCTAAATGCTATGGAACAGGTAGATTTGAAAAAAATAAAAAATTAAAAGTAAAAATACCAGAAGGTATTGAAGATGGAACAAGGATAAGGCTTGAAAAAGAAGGAGAAGCAGGTTTTAGAGGTGGTGCCGCTGGAGATCTATATATTTTTGTGAATATTAAAGAACATAAATTTTTTGAACGTGAAGGAAGCTCTATAAAATGTGAATTACCAATAAAATTCACTACAGCAGCCCTTGGAGGTAAATTGCAAATCCCAACTATAAGTAATGAAAAGTTAGAGCTGAAAATTCCTGCAGGTACTCAAACATCAGCTAAATTTAGGCTTAAAAATCAAGGTATGCCAATAATTAATTCTAGCCTAAAAGGTGATATGTTTATTTCAGTGCAAGTGGAAGTACCAACAAAATTAAATGCAAAACAAAAAGAATTAATAGAGCAGCTAGATGAGAATCTAGATTTGTCGCCACAGGCTGAGGGTATTTTTAACAAATTTAAGGATTTCTTTAAGTAAAACTTAATCTTTTTACGCCTTTTTCTCAGAAATTATAAACAAATAGGTTAACTATTCGTTTATAATTTCTAATAAAAATCCATTAAAAATCTTTAAGTTTTTGCTTTAATTTAGTTATTTTCGTTTTTAAAATTTACTGTTTGCTAGGTTCTTTTTACAGCTTTTTCTTATTACTTTAATTTAGAAATTTTTACCACTGGAATTACTCTTACTTTTTACTACCCTATTAATCCAACTAAAAAATTCTCTGCAGGGATGATCTTGCAGTTGAACAGAACTTGCTTTTAGAATTTGAAGTGTCTAGGCTTTGTTATGGCCTAGACACTTAGCGCGTTTTAGTTGCTTCAGTATTTCTAGAGTTACCTCCTCTAAGCAGCATATTTAAAAAACTAGCTTTAGGATGTAATATTTGATTCATAGATTCTGTTTTTGAGAAATCAGGCGCTGTACTTCCATTAAGATTTTTTATCTTAACATCAGCTCCTGCAGCTATTAATTGTTTTGCAACATTATCATATCCTTTGTTAACTGCATTATGTAAAGCTGTGTCTCCATATTTATCTTTGGCATTAACATCAGCTCCTAACCTTAGTAAATTTTTTACTTCTTGACTATTTCCTGCATTAGCTGCTTTATGTAATTGTGTTTCTCCTTTACTATCTTTGGCATTAACACCTTTTACTTTTTGTAATGCTGCTTCAACAGCATCTCTATGTTTTTGTGGTATATAACTAAGCATTTTTTTAGATGGTGGAGATGTGAATTCTTGTGTAAGGATTTTTTCTCTTAAATCTTTATTTTCAATGATTTCACCTAGAAATTCGTTTTTTGATTTTTGATGCGTTGACATTGCTAAAGCTAAATTTTTATCAGTAGTATTGTTATCGGCCTTATTTATGAAATTACCTAAAAAATTAATAATGTTCTGATATTTGTAAAGATTTTGTTTGTGTGTATCTAGGTTTTCAACATCTAAAGAATTTATTGGTGTTTTTCCTTCCTTATCTTTGGCCTCTATATTAGCTCCTGAATTTATTAATAATTCAATGATTTTTGGATTACGTAAATATTTAAATGCTTTATGTAAGGGTGTTTTTCCATTTTTATCTACAGCATTAACATTAGCTCTTGCAGCTATTAATCTTTGTGCAGAGTTATAATGTCCGTATTGAGCTGCTTCGTGTAAGGGTGTTTTTCCTTCCTCATCTTTGGCTTCAATTTGAACTTGTAAACCTAATAGTAAATTTATAATTTCTAAATTACCTTTTTTTGCTGCTTCGTGTAAGGGTGTTTTCCCTTCATCATTTTTGTCGTTAACATTATCTTCTGTTATTAATTGCTTTACTTGTTCGGTATTACTACTTGTAATGGCACTGAATAATTTTTCTTTATCACCATTTCTCATCATTCAACATCAATCATATTAATTATATTATATCATAATTTTCGGATAAAGAGAAGTAGTACAAATATAAGCTGTGCTATGTATTGAAATATAATAAAAAATATAAATAGTTATTTTTTTAATAAAGTTTTCTTTTACTAAGGAAGAAATGATAATTCTGGACAGTGATGTTCTTGTAATGTTATATTTTTAGCAATAGAAAAGAAGAATTAAATATATTAAATGAGTTCTAGAAAAAAAATTATTTTTATGGGAAGTCCAGAATTTGCTATCCCAACTTTTCAAAAATTGCTTAATTCTCATTTTAAAATAGAAGCAGTTTTTACTAGAGCTCCTAGAGAAAAAAATCGTGGTAAAAAAATTCTGCCAACCGCTATACAAATATTAGCGGAGGAAAATAATATAAAAATTTTTACACCAACTTCTCTTAGAAATGCTGAAATTTGTAATAAAATTGTGGAATTTGAACCTGATTTTTTAATAGTAGTTGCTTATGGTTTAATTTTACCTAAAGAAGTTTTGCAAATTCCTAAATATGCAGTTTTGAATCTTCATCCTTCAGCATTACCGCGTTTTCGTGGTGCTGCACCTCTACAAAGAACTTTAATGGCAGGAGATAATAAAACAGAAATTTGTATTATGAAAATGAATGAGGGGTTGGATGAAGGAGATGTTTATTTAAGGCGTGAAATTAATATTCCTGCAGAAATGAATTTTATGGAATTACATGATAAAACCTCTGAAATTGGTGCAGAAATGATTTTAGAAGTTTTAGAAAATTTTTCGAAATTACGTGCGATACCACAAGATAATAAAAATATAGTTTATGCGGATAAAATATCTAAAGGCGAAGCAGAGATTAATTTTAGTAAAAATGGTACTGATATTTTTAACTTAATTAGGGCTTTAAATCCTTTTCCAGCTGCATATTTCTTTTTTAAAAATGAACGTATAAAAATTTATGAAGCTGAATTTAAAATTTTAAAACATGATAAAGATATTGGCTATATTGATGCTGAATTTAATATTTATTGTGCAAATGGTTTAATTAAACCAAAAATTTTGCAAAGAGAGGGTAAGAAAAAAACAGTAATAACTGAGTTTTTAAGAGGATTAAGATAGTGATAATTTTCTAAAGTTTTTATTAGAAAGCTAATCTTCTTTGAGTATTGTTACTTGGATTTGAACTCCTAGCAGTTGCACTTTGTTCTCTAGAAATTGCTGCGGCTGGGCTTGTATTTCTAGTGCTAGCAGCTGGACTTCCTTGTGCGTCTGTGTTAATTGCTGTGGCTATGCCTTCTCTTCGTCTCAATCCAGTTGCAGCTGCGCTTTCACTTATAGCATCTGGGCTTTTACTTCTTCCAGCAGAGCTATCTATTTTTTCTTTTTCTATATCTTTGCTTAATGCATATAGTTCTTCTAATACTCCTTCATTTGTAACTAGTATATCTTTAACAGGTGTTCCTTGAAATAGTTCGGTAGGAGTTAGTGAATCTGTGTTGCTTGCTAATTCTTGTGCTCTTTTAGTATTTACTCTGCTTTTAGGTGTGCAAACACCAACTAAACTTGCATCAGGAGTGTGATTTAAAAATGCTCTGCTTGTGAAAGGTGCTTGGTCTTTTGTTGGTGTTGATGGTATTGTAGTTTCTTGAGTTTTTTCTAATATTTTTTTATCAACTTTAATCTTTGAAGCAAGAATTTCACGTTTTAAATCTTTTGCTAATGCTTCATTATTTTCTTGTGTTAATTGAGTTAACGAATCATTAATTGCAGTAGCTTCAATCTTAGCAAAATCTGTCATTTTTTTTGAAGAGTGACTAATTGCAAATTCAATTATCCTATTTAGGACTTTGATTTTTGTTTTTTCATCTAGTTGATCAAAAGCCTCTTTTTTCAAAAGATTTTCTGCTTTAGTTAATATATTTTTATCTGCTCTTAAATATGGTAAATATTGGTTACTTAGTCTATTACCTTTATATTCTTCGTTATATCTTATGGAGATATTTATTTGTGATAATGGGATTTCTAATTTTTCAGAAATTGTTAAAGCAAATTTAGGTATAACTCTTTCACATACCCAACAAGTATCTTTAAATGTATTAAGAAATAAAGTTACGCATACTTCTTTACCTTGTTTCTCGGCTGTTTCCTTATGTTCTTCTAATGCAGGCTTCATATCTTCAAATGACCCTTTAAGTAAAAAACTACTGATACCTGTCTCTGAATGAGCATATAAAAAAGCTAGGTTTGTAGAATCCCCCATTGGTCCTACTGACCCCATGAGTCTGTCTCTCCTTTCTGGATTATTTGTATAACTAAAACCTATAGCTTGGTTACTATTATTTTGGTATCTAATTATAAATTGCTTATTAGGAATTGCTGTATCTGAATGAATAATTATACTTAATGCTGCTATATTATTAATTGTTACACTTTCTGCATTCCTTTTTGCACGCTTTTTTTCAGATAATAATTCTTTGTAATTTTTATCTAGTTGTGATAATTCAGCTAATATTGTATTAAATTCTGTTTTTTCTGTTTCTGTAAACTGTTTATTAATAATGCTATTTAACTGATCAAGAATTGAGCATATGTCTGGTTTGTTTAAAGCCTTTATAGAAGCTTGAATATTTTTTTCTTTTTCACTGTCATGAATTTCTTGTGCTTGTGCTAAATGTGCGTTTAATTTGGTTATGACATCTGTTATTGTCGGATTATATTTTGCTTTGTATTTAGCACTTGCAGTTTCTATCTCAACTCTATATTTCTCTTCTTGTTCTCTGTATTTTTGCTCTGCATCAGCATATGCAAGTTGGATTAAATTATCTAAATCTTTATGAACTAATTCTCCGCGGGGATATGGTTTATCTGTTTCTCTGCTCATAATCTCTATCTCTAAACTCTAAGTTATAAGGATTTTAACATTTTATGAAAATGGAAGCAAGCCTTTATTTTTAATATTACTATTTTGCAGTAATATATCTATAATTAAGATAGTAATTATCTTGTGATTTCTGATTTTGTTTTTTTACTTAAAATTTGGTCGATTAGAGTTTTTTGCTCACGATTAGGTCGCAAGGATTCTATTCTTTGTATCTCCGGTCTATTTTTATATTGCTCTTCTGTTGATTTTTTTTCCAAATTTTGGATATCTTCTTGGCTGCATATTTGTGAGAGATGATTTTCAATTGCATCATTATATATCTCTATATCAGTTTCTAAAATAAGTCTAAAAGCTAATTCAATATCCGTAATCTTTTTAACTTTGCTGAATGATTCTTTTACTTCTCTAATAAAATTTTTTTCATATCTATTGCAAATTTCTTCAATTTCACTTTCTGACAAATCTTTTTGATTATCTATTTCATCAAGGCAGTTTTTTATATTAAATGAAGTAATTTTATCAACTAATTCTTTTGTTAATGTAGGTGCATTTGTTGCAGCTTGCTCTTTTGTCATGATTTTCTCCTCTTAAATATCATATATAAATGATATATAGATCAGTAGTGAGAAAAAACAATTAATATTTGATTTTTATAAGACAAAGGCCCTTAGCTGGTGCTGTTTGGCCGGCATTTTTACGGTTCCTTGATATTAGGATTTCTTTTATTTTTTCTGCTTCATATTTTTTTAGGCCAATTTCAACTAATGTTCCGCTTATAATTCTTACCATATTATATAAAAAAGAAGGCGCAGTTATGCTTATTCTGATGATGTTTTTTGCTTTAGTGATTTTTATATTATTAATTATTCGAATTGGTTTTTCTGCTTGGCACTCACTTGCTCTAAATGCTGAAAAATCATGTTTGCCAATTAAATAATTACTTGCAATTTGCATGGCTTTTATATTTAGATTTTTTTTAATATGCCAAGAATAATCAGAAAGAAGTGGTGAAAAAATCTCTCTATTTAAAATTTGATATTCATAGGTTTTTTCTTTTGCTCCAAATCTTGGGTTAAAATCCTTCTCTGATTTATTAACCTTTAAAATTGCTATTTCTTCATTATTTTCGCGTAAATGGAAATTTATTCCTGCGCATATTTGGTAGTTATTATATTTTTTTGCTAATTTAAAGCTTATAACTTGCCCTTTAGCATGTACTCCACTATCAGTTCTTCCGGCATATTTAATAGTAACTATGCTATTGGAAAATTTACTTATAGCTTTGTTTAGAGAGTCTTCAATGGTTCTTAAATTAGGTTGTTTTTGAAAACCTGAATAATTTTTACCATTATATTCAACTATGGCTTTATAATATGGCATTATTAATTTTTCTGTTTTTTATCAGATTTAAATAATTCGTAAATCTCAGGGTTCTCACTTTGAATAAAAGGAGGTACTAAAAGTTGGTGGTTATTTAGAGGCTTTTTATAACTACAATTAGCCAGTAATATTGTTAAAATTAGTAATTTAAGCATTTTTGGTTTTTCCTTTTCTAAAAAATTCATCATAAATTAGTAATATTGCACCTATTGTAATATAGCTATCAGCAAAGTTAAAAGCTGGCCAGTGATAAGCACCTAGATGAACATCTATAAAATCTGCAACTGCGCCATTTATGGCTCTGTCTATTATGTTGCCAAATGCACCAGCTATAATTAATGATAGAGCAAATATAATTAATTTATCATTAGTTTTATAAAGCCACATAATTAAAAATATGCTAATTATTAAAGCTATAATTATTAAAATATATTTACCATATGCAAGATCATTAAACATGCCAAAGCTAATTCCAGTGTTATAAACTTTAACTATGTTTAAAAAATTACTTATTCTGATAAAAGGATATTCAAGATTATCTAAATAATTAAAAATAGCTACCTTACTATATAAATCTATTATAGTTAGAATAGAGGCAAAAATTATTGCCTTAAAAAATAATGATTTATTGGCTGGGTTAAATTTTAACATTTTTTAATAGAGTTTTTGCTTGGTTAATATCAAGAGTAATTTGAGATTTTAATTCTGCAATATTTGAAAATTTTTTCTCTTCTCGTAGAAAAGATATAAATTCAACCTTAATTTTTTGTCCATATAAATTTTTGTTAAAGTCAAAAATATGTGCTTCCAAAATTGGGATATTAGCATCAGTTACTGTTGGTTTTATACCAATATTTGCGATTCCATTAAAGATATTATTTTCTATATGGACTTTAACTAAATAAACACCAAATTTTGCTAGGCAAAGATTATTTAATTTTAGATTTGCCGTTGGATATCCTAAATTTCTAGCAATTTTTTTACCTTCAATCACTCTATTTTTTATAAAATAATTACGCCCTAGCATTTTGGAAGCATTTTCTATATCTCCCACAGTTAATGCTTTTCTAATTTGGGTTGATGAATAAATTTCTCCATTTGCTGTAATATGTGAAGAGATTTGCGTAAAGGGAATATGATGATTTTTTGATGCTGTTTTTAAATAATCTGCATTACCTGTACGGTTTTTGCCGAATATAAAATCATAGCCAATTACTAAATGGCTAATAGTTAGTTTTTCTATTAAGATTTGTTTGATAAATGCTGCCGCAGTAATATTTGCAAAATTTTTATTAAACTTAACTAGATAGAGATAATCAATATGGTTATTTTTTAGTAAGGTTATTTTATCCTGTAATGATAAAATATTAAAATTTTTTGTTTTGTTAAAAAATCTATATGGATGAGGTTCAAAGCTCATTATAGCTGTTCTCTTATTAGATTTCTTAGCAATTTCTTGTATTTTTGTAAGGATTTTTTGATGTCCAAGATGTATGCCATCAAAATTACCTAAGGCTAAAACAGTGTTTTTTTCTTGGGAAGATATATTACTAAAATTTCTTATAATTTTCATTGAGAGTTTTGCGCCTTACTCATAAGATGAATGATATAATATGTTAAAATATATATTTCTGTTGGATAATCAAGTGAAACACATAGAAGAAAAGCTTCTTGCTATATTAGAGCAAGCTGGTGCCATGCTTTTAGATTTTTTTGTTCAAGATGTTATTGTAACCAAGAAATCTGATGGATCGCAAGTTACTAATGCAGATTTAGCAGTGAATGATTTTATTATCAAAGAATTAAAAAAAATAAGTGATACACCAATTATTTCTGAGGAGCAAGATTCTGAGCTTAATAAAAAATATATGTCTGCTTCAGAATTTTGGTTGTTGGATCCTCTTGATGGAACTTCTGCTTTTATTAAAAAAACTGAAGAATTTGCTATTGCATTAGCTTATATAAAAAATAATAAAGCTGAATTTGGTTATATTCATATTCCTTTTGCTAAAACTAGTTATTATTCAAATTATCAAGGAGCTTTTGCTTGGCAGGATAATTGTACAAAAATTATAAAAACTAATAAAAAAAGTAAAAATATGCATTTAATTGCTAGTAAAAGAATGCAGCACAATAAATTATTTAAAGAGTTTCAAGATAATCTTTCCATAGATAAAATTTCTTTTTTTTCTAGTGCTTTGAAATTTTGTAAAATTGCTTCTGGAGAGGCTCAGATATTTCCTTATTTTTCTCATACAATGGAATGGGATAGTGCTGCAGGTGATGCTATTATTCACGCAGCAGGTGGCTCAGTTTTAGATTTATCTGGTAAGAGATTATTATATGGGTTGAATGAAGATTTTATAAACCCTTATTTTATTGCTAAAGCCTGATTTTTTTTAAGAAGCTGTTACTAGCTCGTCCCATTTTGTGGTATAACACGGAGAACGATATTGGTTTTTTTGCTGCCATGGATTATTACCTTGAATAGCAAATTTTATTATTTCCTGTCCTGATAGCTTGTTTATATCATCAATAATATGCGCTAATTTATTTTGTTTTTCATTATTAGGATTTTTGCTAAATAAATCATATTGAACGATGTTTTCATCGATAATATTTAACAAAATTATTCCTGCTTTGTGATATTCATATCCTGGTTTATAGATTTCATCGAGCATAATTTTGCTATAGGTTAATATTGTTTGGGTATTACTAGTTGGATTAATAAAACCTTTTATTATATGGTTTTGATATTGTTTTTTATAAGTACTAAATTTATTTGTTTTGATAAAAAGATAAATTGCTTGGGCTTGACCTTGTTGTTGGCGTAGTTTTTTGCAAGCTCTTGCAGCGTAATTGGCGATAGCTTGGCGTAATTCATATTTTTCAGTAATTGGTTTTGCAAAAGATTTTGAGCTAATAATATTTTTTTTAGCTTTGCTTTCTTCTAAATCAAGGCAATTTATTTCTTGTAATTCCCTAATAGTTTTTTCTAAAGTTACTGAGTAATATTTACGCATTAACATAGTATTGCTATTTTTGAGATCGGCTGCGGTAAATATTTGTTGAGATTTTAGTTTAGGTGCTAAATTTCTACCAATGCCCCAAATTTCATCTATAGGGAATTTTTTTAAAATATTATCTTGAGTGTCTTTGTTAAGTAGGGAGTAAATATGGTTATTTTTTTTAGCAATATGATTGGCAATTTTAGCTAATGTTTTGCTCCTTGCAATGCCAATTGAAACAGGTATTCCTGTATATTTAGCAATTTTATCTTTTATGTTATTAGCATATTCTTCATAGTTTTTAATGTTTAAATTATCAACTCTTATAAAAGCTTCATCTATGGAATAAAACTCAATATATGGGCTAAATGATTTGATAATATTCATAACCCGGTTAGACATATCTCCATATAATTGATAATTAGATGAGAAAACTTGAATTTGTTCTGTTTTGATTAAATTTTTATATTTAAAATAGGGTGCTCCCATAGGAATATTTAATTTTTTAGCTTCGTTAGAACGGGCAATAATGCAGCCATCATTATTAGAAAGAACTATAACCGGTTTGTTATTTAAATTTGGTTTAAATACTCTTTCGCAGGAACAATAAAAATTATTACAATCAATTAAAAAAAATATAGCACTCATAATTTATGAATCACATTAGTTACAACTCCCCAAATATGTAGGGAAGATTCATCTTTTATTTCTATGTTAGAATAGTTAGGGTTTTCAGCTGCAAGGTAAATTTTATGCTGTTTTTTTAATAATCTTTTTACAGTTAAATCACCATCTATAACTGCTATTACTATTTTACCTGATAATGCTTCTAAACTTCTATCAACTATTAGTAAATCACCATCAAAAATTCCTGCATTAATCATAGAATCACCAATTACTCTAATAAAAAAACTAGCAGCTGGGTGTTTAATTAGATATTTATTTAAATCTAATTTACCTTCCATATAATCATCTGCTGGAGAAGGAAAACCAGCAGAAATTTTGGTAGCAAAAATTGGTAATTTAAAAATATTCTCTTTCTCCATATATGATATTTTAGTTTGTATTTTTATTATAAATATAAATAAAAAAAAATCTTTAAGTTTTCTTGCTATCTTGTGAAGACTTATAAAGTCTTACCTATTTTTAAGGTAATAATTGGGGTTGTTTTTTTAAGTGATTAATTATTTTTGTGATATTATTTATGTTTTAATAAAGGTTTTTTATGTGGCGTTATTTGAAAAAAATTTTAGGTTTTGATATTTTTGGTAAAAATATTGAATTGGAGTTTTTTCGAATAGCTATTCATGGAGATGTTGATAGTTTAAAAGATTTTTTGCAAAAAAACCCGAAGTTAAATTTAAATCTATATGATAATGATGGTATGAGTGTTCTACATATGGAGCATATTTTGGCAGATGTAGCAAAAATAAAGCTTCTTAAAGATAAAGGCATGAATCTTAATATTAGAGATAAGATAGCTGGCCTTACACCTCTTCATTATGCAGTTATATCTGGTAATTTAGATGCTATGCAGGAATTGATTGAATTTGGTGCTGATATAGATGTTGTTTGTAACAATGCTGATACAGCTCTCCATTATGCCTGTGATTTAAATAAAGAAGAGGCTGTTAATATTTTATTAGATTCTGGAGCTAATACTTCATTAAGAAATAAGGATAATAAAACTGCAAAAGAAATTGCTAGAGATAAAAATAATAAAGATATTATTTCGCTTTTGGATAATAAATGTCTTTTAGCTTTTGCTATGGCGAAACATCCTAGATTGGGGGAGAAATCTAATGCAAATGCTTTGGATGATGATATGTTCAAAATAATAGCTAGTTTTTCTCGCAGTAGGTAGATAAAATTTTAACATGTTTATTGTTGATGCAGCTTATTACGATTTTCTTGTAATTGTTTGAAATCTTCACCAGCATGATATGATGAGCGTGTAAGAGGAGTTGCTGAAACCATTAGAAATCCTTTAGCTTCTGCCATTTGTTTGTAATATGCAAATTCATCTGGGTGGACAAACCTAGATATTTTTGCATGTTTTGGGGTAGGTTGGAGATATTGGCCAATGGTTAGAAAATCTACTTCAGCCGCTCTTAAATCATCCATTAATTGTAATATTTCATCTTTAGTTTCTCCTAAACCAACCATTACTCCTGATTTTGTAAAAATTGTTTTGGAGTATTTTTTAACATTTTGTAATAAGGAAAGAGAATTAAAATATCTTGCTCCTGGTCTAATTTTTGGGTAAAGAGAAGGTACTGTTTCTATGTTATGATTAAAAACATCTGGCTTGGCTTGAATCACAATTTCAAAAGCATTTCCTTTTCTTAAAAAATCAGGGGTTAAGACTTCTATAGAAGTTTTAGGAGAATATAAACGAATTTTAGCAATTGTTTTAGCAAAATGTTCAGCTCCACCATCTTCAAGATCATCTCTATCTACAGAAGTAACTACAACATGCTCTAACTGCATTTCGCTTACTGCTTTTGCTACATTATCTGGTTCATGAGGGTTTAATTGTTGAGGAACACCTGTATCTACATTACAAAAAGCACATGCTCTAGTGCATATTGAGCCCATAATCATTACAGTTGCATGTTTTTTGCTCCAGCATTCTCCAATATTAGGACAAGCAGCTTCTTCGCAAACTGTATTTAATTTGAGGTTACGCATTAAATCTTTGGTTTGCTGATATGTCTTTGATGTAGGAGCTTTAACTCTTAGCCAATCAGGTTTTTTTTGGTAATTTTTACTGGAAGCTTCTTGCATATTTATTTAAAATAATTTTTGGAAATTTCTATAAAAGCATAATCTAACCATTGAGTTAAAATCTCTAAATCACTTGCTTCTACAGTTCCACCTCCCCATATTCTTATACCTGCTGGAGCTGCACGATATGCAGCAATATCATAAGCTATATTTTCTTTAGCAAGTAGTTTTACTATTTCTTTTACAAAAGAATTTTGTTGCTCACTATCCAGTTCTTGATATTTATTATCGCTAATTTTTAAGCAAATTGAAGTTGAAGAAATAGTTTCAGTTTTTTCGGCTAAAAAATCAATCCAAGTGCTTGCTGAAACCCATTTTTTAATGATATTTAAATTATTTTCTGATCTGGAAATCATGGCTTTTTCTCCGCCTATTTCTTTAACCCAATTTAAGGAATCTAGAGCATCCTCTACAGCAAGCATTGAAGGTGTATTTATGGTTGCGCCACTAAAAATTGCCGCATCAATTTTACCTTTTTTCTTAATTCTAAATATTTTTGGTAGAGGTCTATTTGGTTCAAATGTTTCTAATCTTTCTACTGCTTTAGGAGATAATATTAACATGCCATGTGCCGCTTCGCTTCCTAAAACTTTTTGCCATGAAAAAGTTGTAGCATCTAATTTATGCCAAGGCATTTTATAGGCAAATATTGCTGAAGTAGCATCGCAAATTGTGATAGCTGTTCTGTCATCTGAAATAAAATCACAATTTGCTACTTTAACACCACTTGTAGTACCATTAAAAGCGAAAACTAGATCACGATCTTTGCTGGCTACTGTTAAATCAGGTAATATGCCATAATCTGCATGATATAATTTAAGATCATCTAATTTTAATTCTTTTTGAGCATCAATAGCCCAATCGCTTGAAAAACTTTCCCAAGAAAAAACATCTACACCTTTTGCTCCAAGTAAGTTCCACATTGCAAGCTCAACTGCTCCTGTATCTGATGCTGGAACTATTCCAACATAAAAATCATCAGGAATATTAAGTAATTCTTTTGTAAGAGTTATTATTTTATTTAGCTTTTCTTTCTGGCATGATGCTCTATGCGATCTACCTGGATTGAAATTGCTAAGATTGTTAATATCCCAACCTGGCCTTTTTGCGCAAGGGCCAGATGAAAAACATGGATTATTTGGTTTTTGCTTTGGTTGCATGTAAATATCTAAAATTTAAGCTATTATACAGTTGAAAAAGCTAAATTCAAGATATGCATATAGCTTGTTATTCATATAAGTATAATAGTTTGTGGTGTGGTGTGATAGTTACCAGTTATATGCCTTTTTAAGACAAAATATCTCAGAATTTAGCTCTTGAGCTTGATTGCTCAATAATTACAAATGATTATTTTCCACCTTTAGAAAAAGTTTTCCCTAATGATAGGTTTTAAAATTATTACCTGATGAGGATTTTCCTGAATTAAGTCAAGAGGATAGAAATAAAGTTATATATGATTTTGGAGGATATCCAGATACTAGAGTAATAAATGTTCTTAATGCAGCAAAATGTGTAATTATACCTGTAGTTAATGAAGATGATGGAATAGAGGTTGCTGTGAGCTCAATGGAGAATATATATCCATATAATATAAATATAATAGTTGTAATAAATAAAACTGAAAAAAGGAGATTTTAAACTAGCAAAAGAGAAAATAGAAAATGCAATTAAAGCAAAGGGATTAGACAAAGCGTATTTAAAATTTAAATATTTTGAAATAAAGAAAACTAGGGCTCTTCCTAATATTTCTAAAATTAAAAACTCTGTTAGTTAACAAGCAAAGCATCCGTTGCTTGGCTATGCATATAAGCAAGTTGTTTTACAATTTGATGAATTAATTAACTATATTAGAGGTTTAAATGG
>JADHLN010000013.1 GCA_016780625.1 Rickettsiales bacterium | reverse complement strand
TTTAGTTTTTCCATCAAATGTGATACAATCAGATATATCAGATAATGTTTTGTTTGTGAAATGAGGTTATGGAGTTTAAAGCGTTAGAAACTTACCTATTACCACTTAAAAAAGTTTTTTCAGAGGATGGAGTAAACGAGATTTCAATTAATAGACCTGGTGAAGCTTGGGTTGAAAAAATGGGTGATATTATTAAAATTAAGTTAGAAGAATTTTCTCAGTCACATCTAGTTGCTCTAAGCAAGCTAATAGCTCAATCAACTGATCAACAAATTTCAGAAGAAAGGCCAATACTATCAGCTACTTTACCAGCTGGTTACCGTGTTCAAATTGTAATTCCTCCTGCTTGTGAGCCAGGTACAGTTATTTTTTCTATTAGAAAACAATCTCCGCTTAAATGGACTTTGGATGATTATGAAAGGATGGGTGCTTTTGAAAGCACTACCTATGAAGAGACTGTAGATGAGAAAGATATTGAGTTGGCTGGTTATTTAAAGAAAAATGATACTAAGTCTTTTTTACATAAGTCTGTTTTATATAAAAAAAATATAATTATTAGTGGTGGTACATCAACTGGTAAAACGACTTTTACCAATGCTGCTTTAAGGTCAATTCCTCAGGATGAAAGATTAATCACTGTTGAAGATGCAAGAGAGGTTGATTTAGATCATCCAAACAGAGTGCACTTATTGGCTTCAAAGGGAGGGCAGGGAAGAGCAAATGTTACAACTCAAGATTTAATTGAAGCATGTTTACGTTTAAGACCAGATAGAATTATTGTGGGAGAACTTAGAGGTTCAGAAGCATTTAGTTTTTTAAGGGCAATTAATACAGGTCACCCTGGTTCAATATCTACATTACATGCAGATACTCCTGACATGGCAAAAGAACAATTAAAATTAATGGTTATGCAAGCAGGTTTAGGAATACCCCCTGAGCAAATTGCAGAATATATTTATAATGTAATAGATGTTATAGTGCAGCTTAAAAGAGGTGCAAAGGGCAAAAGATTTGTATCTCAAATATATTTTAAGGGCTTAGATGATTTAAAAAGGCTTGGTGTGAATATTAATGGTCAAGTAAAGTGATAAAAAACTATATAGCTTCATGAGTTTATTGATGATTTATTATGGATTATAGAGTTAAAAATTCTTTTATATTCTTTATATTATTTAGCATATTAGTTCTGTCATGTTATTTGCTAACAACAGGAAGCGCTATATTAATGATCAATGGCCCTGGTAAACTACAATCTGTTCTAAATCAAAAGGGAATAGATAAAAAACTTTTATTATTGTGGAAATATTTTGAATATTATTGGGATTTTTCTTTAAAATATCAAGGTCAACTTTCTCTCGAATCTAAAGATTATTTTTTGCTAAAATTAAGGGTTGCCAGCTTTGCACCTATTTCTACTTTATTGCTAATCTTTTTTTTATTTAGAGCTCCAATATTAGATTTTAGGCCTTTTAAAGCTAAAGAAAAAATTCATGGTGATGCTAGATGGGCAACTGAAAAAGATAAGAAAAAGGCAAGGTTACGTTGTAAACATGGTATATTATTGGGAAGAGATAACTCAGGTTATTTAATAGCTGATGGTTTCCAGCACACTTTGTTATTTGCGCCAACTGGATCTGGAAAGGGTGTGGGATTTGTAATACCAAATTTACTATTTTGGCGTGATTCTGTTTTGGTTCATGATATTAAATTGGAAAATTATGAATTAACATCTGGTTATAGACAAAAAAAATTAAAACAAAGGGTTTTTCTATGGAATCCAGCTGACCCTATGGGAATAAGTCATTGTTATAATCCTTTAGATTTTGTTAGTAGAAATATGGGGCAAATGGTCGATGATGTTCAAAAAATTGCGAATTTATTGCTTCCTGAACAAGAATTTTGGCAAAATGAATCACGAAGCTTAATAGTGGGTGTCATGTTATATTTAATTGCAGATGATTCTAAGATTAAGTCTTTTGGTGAGGTGGTTAGAACATTAAGGAGTGATGATGTTGTTTATAATTTAGCTGTTGTTCTTGATACAATGGGTAAAGATATTCATCCAGTTGCTTATATGAATATAGCGGCTTTTTTACAAAAAGCTGATAAGGAAAGATCAGGTGTTATTTCTACGGCAAATTCTTCTCTTGAATTATGGGCTAACCCCTTAATTGATGCAACTACTGCTAAGAGTGATTTTGACGTTAGGACATTTAAGCAAATTCCTACTACTGTTTATGTAGGCCTAACTCCTGATAATATAAATAGATTGCAACCATTGATGAAAATATTTTATCAGCAAACTGCAGCTGCATTATCAAATAAAATGCCAACAAAAAAGGATAAATACGGAGTTATGTATGTGATGGATGAGTTTCCAACTTTAGGTAAAATGGATCAATTCCAAACAGGAATTGCATATTTTAGAGGATATAAAGTTAGATTGTTTTTAATAATTCAAGATACTGAACAATTAAAAGGTATTTATGAGGAATCTGGAATGAATTCATTTTTATCTAATTCAACTTATAGAGTTACCTTTGCAGCGAATAATTATGAAACTGCTAACTTAATTTCGCAGTTAATTGGAAATAAAACTGTTACCCAGGAATCACAAAATAAACCGAGATTTTTTGATTTGAATCCAGCATCAAGATCTTTGCATGTTTCTGAAACTCAAAGAGCATTATTATTGCCTCAAGAGGTAATTAACTTACCAAGAGAGGAACAGATTTTATTAATTGAGGCAAGCCCACCTATTAAAAGTAAAAAAATTATTTATTATAAAGATAAATTCTTTACCAAAAGGCTTTTGAAACAAGTTCCAGTTCCAAAACAGGAGCCTTTTATTCCTGGTAGACCTAATTATCAACAAAATGAGAATGCTTCATAAAAGATTGGTTGAATAAACTAGTTTTTTATTTATTTTGAAAAATAAAAATTATTATGACAAAAATTTTAGCTATCGGTAATGCTATTTGTGATGTGTTATATGAAGTAACAGATGAAGTTATTACTAAATTAAATCTTGTTAAGGGCTCGATGACTTTATGCAATGTTGAGCAAATAAACGACATTATAGCTAGTTTGAATAATATTTGTAATGATTTTGTTCTTTCCTCAGGTGGATCTGCTGCAAATACTGCTTATATATTAAAAATGCAAAATATAGAAACGGCTTTTTTAGGTAATGTTGCTGATGATTTCTATGGTAAAAAATATGCCCTGGAAATGGCTGATATTGGTGTTGAATTTATAAATGGTAGATCGAGTTTAAATAGTGATACGGCTAAATCAATTATTTTGATTACTCCTGATGGAGAAAGAACTATGTGTACATATTTAGGATGTGCCTCGAATATAAAGGTGCCTAATAATTTGTTAGATAAATTCCAAGATCTTGAATATATATATTTAGAAGGTTATTTATGGGATAATGATTTAGCTGTTCAAGAAATTATACCTTTAATAAAAGAGGCAAGAAAAAAGAATATTAAAATAGTTTTTTCACTATCAGATTCTTTTTGTGTAAGTAGAAATTTAGAAAAATTTAAAGATTTATTTAAAGAGGATATTGATATAATTTTTGCTAATGAAGAAGAGATAAATAGTTTTTTTGCTATAAATATTTCCGAGTTAGATTATGCTAGTCTAATACAAAATCAATTCAATAATAATAATATTGCATATATTGTTATTACTAGAAATGACAAGGGTTCTTGTATTATAAGTAAAAATGATCAAATAGAGATTCCTACTAGAAAATTAGCGGCAATTGATAGTACTGGAGCAGGTGATTCTTTTGCAGCTGGTTTTTTAGCTAAGATATTAAAAACTAATGATTTATCTGAGGCTGCCAGCAATGCAAATTTTATAGCGGGGCAGGTTATTATGAATATTGGTGCTAGACCAGGTAAAATTGAGGTTAATAATAATTTGGGCTTATATAATGAAGCTAATAATTGAAGATTATAAAGCAAACTTAATTCTTGGAGTTTATGATTATGAAAAAAAATCTAAATGTAATATCTTGATAAGTTTAGTAATAGATTATAATCCTGTTGAAGCCTCTAAAAATGACGATGTAAGCTTTACCATAGATTATGATCAGATTTCTGAGAGAATTGATAGTTTTTTAAATGCTAAAAATTATAATTTAATTGAGAAATTAATATGTGATCTTGGAGAGGATTTATTGAAGTATTTTTCTCTTATAAATACTCTTGAAATTTCTATTGAAAAATTAGGAATTATGGAGAAGGCTGGCAAAGTAATTATCAAAGAATGTTTTAGCAGGGTTTAATATTCTTTATTTTTTAGGGATGGTGAAATGGAATTCTGATCCTGAATTAACTTTTGAAACTACCCAAATATCGCCATTAAATTTTTTGATTATTTTTTTGCAAATTGCGAGTCCTATTCCAGAGCCTTCAGATTCTTTTTTTACATTTAATCTTTTAAAAGGTTCGAAAATTAAGTTATGATGTTTTTTTTCGATACCAATACCATTATCCTTTATAAAAAATTCTGTGTTTGCTTTATTGTTAATTGCTGAAATTACTATGGAAATATTTTTTTTTGGATTTTTATATTTAATAGCGTTACTTAGTAAATTTTGTATTAATAATTGGAATAATAGAGGGTTAGTATAAATTATTTTAGGAAGATTATTGATTTTAATATTGAGTGCTTCTGATTTATGGTTTGAAACAACATCATTAATTATTTCTTGGGGATTAATGTTTTCATAACTATATTTGTTATTTTCTTCAACTCTTGAATATTCTAATAAATCTCTAATTAATCTTCTCATATCATGAGCTGATTTATAGATAAATTCGAAATATTGAGTTAATTTTTGGTCAAAATTTATTTTATATCTATTGCTGATAATCTCTGTTAGGCTTAATATTCTTCTTAATGGTTCTTGTAAATCATGTGACGCCATATAGGCAAATCTATCAAGTTCTACATTAGATTCTGTTAATTTATTGACAGAAATTTCTAATTTTTTTTCTGATTTTTTTAATTTTTCAATTTGAATTTCATGTTTGATTTGTATAGAAACCCATAGACTTATTAGTTTTATTATTGTTTGTTCGTTTTTATTATATTTTTCGTTAATATTTTCTCCGCCAAATAAAATTAAGCCATAATTTTTATTATTTACATATATTGGTATGATAATAAGAGAAGTTAATTTAGATTCTTGATAGAGATTTTTGCTGTTTATACAAAATTTATTACTATTGTTAATGGTAATCATTTCATTTTTTTTGTAACAAAAATCTAAGAATTCTTTATTTTTGTTAAGATTAAATATAATTTTATTATCTTTATGTTTGTGAATTAATTTTGGTTTTTGATTTTGCATATTTATAATATATGCATTTCCCATATTGAGATAATTACATGTTTTTTCAATGATATGGCTAATTTTATTTTTACTTGAAAGATTTTTGCTTGATGAAATGTTAAAAATATCATGTAATATATTGCTATTTTGCAATTGTGTAGAAATATCAATATGAGTTCCTATCATTCTAATAGGTTTGTTATTATCATCTTTTTTGGTAATTTTTCCGGTTGTTACAATATATGACCAATTGCCTGATTTGTTTTTTAACCTTATTTGAGCTTCATATTTGCTGATTTTATTATCAAAATAATCTTGCAATTTCTTCATTATTATTGGTTTGTCGTCCGGGTGTAGAATTTTTTCCCAGCTGCTAAAATGAGGCTTTATCTCATGAGGTTTGTAGCCAAGCATTGAACACCATCTATTGCTGTAAAATACCTTGCCGCTTTTTAGATTCCAATCCCATAATCCTATATCTGCAGATTCTGTTGCTAGATTTAAGTTGTCATAGGTTTTACTTAATTCTTTTTCATTTGTTTTGTGAGATGTAATATCTACCAACTCTATGATTAACTCAGTAGGTAGGCCAGATTTTTTTCTAAGAACTGTAATGGTTTTCAGGCAGTGAATAATATGGCCATTTTTATGTATATAACGTTTTTCTAGTTGAAAAGAGTTAATTTTGTTTTTAATTATTTTATCAATAAAATTTTTAGATATTTCAAGATCATCAGGATAGATTATATCTTGATGTTTCATTTTTAATAGCTCATCTTTACTGTAACCAAATAATTCTGAAAGAGATTTGTTGGTTTTTAAGAAATTTCCTTTTGGAGTGATAAGAGCTTTGGCAATTTCTGCGTGATCAATTAGTTTTTCTAGTTGTTTAGATTCTTTTAGCAGATTTTTTGATTTTTTGATGATATGCGAAATATCTTTTAATGTGCCTACTAATAAATAATTATTGTTTTTAAATATAAATTTACAATCAGCTTCAAGATAACATATAGTTGTATCATTTGGAGTGTAGCGTATATTGCATGTAAATTTACCTCTGTTTTTATAATTTTTTAGAATTAGTGATCTAAGTAAGTTGAGGTCTTTTTGGTTGTAAAATATTTTAATTTTATCAATTGTGGGCAGGAAATTATAATTTTTTTTATGAATATCATATATTTGTTTTGACCATTTTATTTCTTTGCTTTTTAAATTTAACTGCCAATAGCCAATATCAGATATTTGGATTATATCTTGTAACCAATCATTTTCGATATTGCTAATTTTGCTAAATTGCATTTAATAATAAGCTAAATAAGATTAAAAATATGGTCAATATATCAAGAAGAAAATTTATTCAAGCTTCTGCAATTAGTTATTTATCTATTTCTTCAACTAATTTTGTAAATAGGGCTTTTGCTAGTAATATTAAATATCAAGGTCTTATCCCTAAGAAAACTACAACTATAGAAACTTATCCTGGTTATGAATATCAATTATTAGTATCATTTGGTGAAAATTTATTTTCAGAAAATAATTATGATTTTTATAATCCCTCTTTATCTGTCATAAGGCAATGTTATGGATATAATAATGATTATGTGGCATTTATGCCTTTTGAGGGCGAGGATAATAAAGGTTTGTTATGTGTGAATCATGAATATACTCAACCTGAATTAATTTTTGCGCCTGAGTTTTTAAGAAATAATAAAATTAAAGCTTTAGAGATAGCTTTTGAGACTATGGGGCATTCTATTTTTGAGGTTGAGAAGATTTCTGGTAAATGGCGAATTAATAAAAATTCTATTTACAATAGAAGGATTACACCAACTAATAATTTATGTGAAATTAAAGGCTATGCAAGAGGAGCTTCTAGGTTAAAAACAAAGCATGATGTAAGTGGTGAGTTTGTATATGGTAGTTTTGCAAATTGTGCTGGAGGTAAAACTCCATGGGGAACTATATTAATAGCTGAAGAAAATATTAATATGATGTTTGGTGGTGAGAATAAAAATGAAAGAGAGAGAGCTAGTTTAAAAGCATATAATTTTAAAAATAAATCTAAATATGGTTTTGAGAAAATTCATCAAAGGCTAGATATTACTGATAATAATGGAGAATATAATAAATTTGGCTATTTAGTTGAGATCGATCCTTTTAACCCTGAAAAGCCTCCGGTTAAAAGAACTTCTTTAGGTAGGTTTTTTCATGAGGGGGCAGCTGTTAAGATAGCTAAATCCGGTCATGTGGTTGTTTATTCTACAGATGATAAAAATTTTGAGCATTTATATAAATTTGTTACAGAAGATAAATATGACTCTGTTAATTTTAATCCAGATATATTAGATGAAGGAACATTATATGTTGCAAAATTCTATGAAAATGGAGAATTGGAGTGGCTACCATTAATTTTTGGTCAAAATGGCTTAATAAAAGAAAATGGCTTTGAGGATAAAGCAGATATTTACATTGATACTAGAATCGCTGCTAAGCTGGTAGGTGCTACTGCTCTAGACAGGCCTGAGGGGATTGTTATTTCACCTGAGAGTAATAAGATTTATATATCTCTTACAAATAATTTTAAAAAATTTAAGAAGGATATTTTTAAAGATAATTTTCCTAATATTTATGGTTATATTTTAGAGATTGATCCAATTAATGACCATGATGCAGATATTATGAGTTGGAATATTGCTTTAGATGCCTCAAATTATAAAGAGTCTGATAATGTAATTGCTAATCCTGATAATTTAACTTTTGATAAAAAAGGTAACTTATGGATCGCTACAGATGGAATGGAAAAAACTCGAAATATTTCAGATAGCATTTATAAGTTTGATTTAAAAAATAATAGTTTAACTCGTTATCTTAATACACCAATTGGCTCTGAAGTTTGTGGTCCTGAATTTTCACCAGATAACCAAAGTTTATTTTTAGCAATTCAACATCCAGCAAGTGGATCAAGCTTTGCAAAACCTAGTACAAGATGGCCTAAATTCACCGAAAATATTCCACCTTTACCTTCTTTAATAGTTCTATCTAAAAGTTAAGCTGCAATTATATGGTGTGAAGTTGTTGTTTTTACAACTAAAAAAAATATAGTTATGGTTGAATTGTAAGAAAGCTTGATTATAAGCTTGAGAAAGTTGCTATGGGTTATAAGGTCTTTCCTTTAGGGTTAGGCCTTATCTTTAATTATTAAATTTAAAATGTAATATATCACCGTCATTTATTACATATTCTTTTCCTTCTTGTCTTAATTTACCTGCTTCTTTGGCACCTTTTTCGCCATTAAAATTTATGTAATCAGCATATGATATTGTTTCGGCTTTAATGAAGCCTGTTTCAAAATCTGTGTGGATTACTCCTGCTGCCTGAGGAGCTTTTGAGTGTTTTTTTATTGTCCATGCTCTTGCTTCTGTTTCACCTGCGGTAAAAAAACTAATTAAATTTAATAATTTATAGCTTTCTTTTATTATAATGGATAACCCTGTTTCTGATTGTCCTATTTCTTTTAAAAATTCTTGTTTTTCACTTTCATCTTCTAAAAGAGAAATTTCTGCTTCAATTTTTGCTGAGATATTTACAGTGAGCTCATTGTTTTTTTCTGCATATTCTTTGACTTTCTTACTTTCAGTGTTTCCGTGGTTAATTTCATGCTCTGCAACATTGCAAACATAGAGTGTTTTTTTGCTGCTTAGTAATTGTAATTGTTTAAAAATTTTCCTTTCTTCTTCTAATAGTTCTAGTTTTTTTGCAGCTATTCCTTGTTCAAGTAGGGTAATGGTTTTTTGAATTAAAGTTAATTCTGTTTTAGCATCTTGGTTGTTCTTGGCTTTTTTCTCTAAATTTGCTGATTTTTTAATTAATGATTCTAAATCGGCTAGAATTAATTCGGTTTCAATAATTTCAATGTCACGCATTGCATCAATTGAGCCTGAAACGTGAGTTATATCATTATCTTCAAAACAGCGAACTACATGAATTATTGCATCAGTTTCTCTGATATTTGCTAAAAATTGATTGCCTAATCCTTCACCTTTTGATGCTCCTGCAACTAATCCTGCTATATCTACAAATTCTTGAGTGGTTGGAATTATTTTTTGTGAATTTGCAAGTTTTGCAATGTTGTGAAGTCTTGTATCCGGAACATTAACAATGCCAGAATTTGGCTCTATGGTACAAAAAGGGAAGTTTGCGGCCTCGGCATTTTGTGTGTTTGTTAAAGCATTAAATAATGTAGACTTACCAACGTTAGGTAGGCCAACTATTCCGCATTTTAAAGGCATGATTACTTAAGTTATATTCAAGCCTTATTTAATAAAAAAAAATAGTTTTTTCAATTGAATTTTTCTTTCTCTAAGATATAGAGTTTAATATTATATTTAAAAAATGAAATTTACTGCAATTCAAACCTTAGCTGATTTAGCTATTTTTATTTCAGAAAATAAAAATAATAATAAATTCACAAATTATCTTAGAAATGGTTCTTGGCTTGCAAATTCTACTAAAGATTTCTCAAGCAAGGTTTTTTCTTTGTCAGAAAATTTAATTTTGCATGGTTTAAAAAAGGGTGATAAAATTGCTCTTTTTTGTGATTCTTCACCTAATTGGTTGATATGCGATTTTGCCTGCCAAATGATTGGTGTTGTAACTGTGCCAATTTTTACCAATATCTCTAAAGAAAATTTAGCTTACCAGTTAAAGCATAGTGAAGTGAAATATGCTTTTATTATAGGAAGTGATAAATGGAAGGCTGTAAAACCATATGTAGGATCTTTAAAAAAGATTTTTATTCATGAGCTAAGAATAAAAGAGAAAAACTCAGTAAATTTAAATGATTTGTTTAAGCCAGTTAATGGTAATTTTAGCAAAATAATTAATAATGCTAAAAAAATAAAGCCTGATGATTTAGCTACCATTATTTATACAAGTGGAAGTACGGCAATGCCTAAGGGAGTTTGTCTTACTCATAAAAATTTGGTAAGTCAGATAAAGGATAGCGATAAGTCATTTCCAGTTAATTCTGATGATGTTATTTTAAGCTATTTACCGCTTGCTCATATTTTTGAGAGAATGGTTATGTATTTTTATTTGAGTAAAAATTCTGAAATTTACTTTGTTGATGATATTGAAAATATTGCAAATCTAATGCAAGAAATAAAGCCAACAATGATGACTACTGTGCCAAGATTGCTTGAAAAAATTTATAATAAAATTGAAGCAAAGCAAACATCATTGCCAGTTAGTAAAAAAATTATAGCTTCATTTGCTATTTATTATGCTAAAAAAACTCCTGAATGGTGGTATAAAAATTGTTTTGTAAGAAAGCTATTTGCAAAATTAATTTACAGTAAAATTTTAGCTATTTTAGGAGGAAGAATTAAGATGATGATTTGTGGAGGAGCTCCTTTAGATACAAAATTAGCATTATTTTATAAAAATATAGGTTTAAATTTATTGGAAGGATATGGTTTAACCGAGGCTTCTCCAGTTATTGCTGCTAATAATTTGCAAAATAATAAATTTGCTTCAGTTGGTAAATTATTTCCTTCGGTAAAAGTTAAGATTGCTGCAAATCAGGAGATTCTTGTTAAAGGTCCAAATGTTATGCAAGGTTATTATAGGGATGTTAAGAATACTAAAGAGGCAATTAAAGATGGTTGGTTATATACAGGCGATATGGGAAGGATTGATGAATCTGGATATTTATATGTAACTGGAAGAATTAAGGAGTTGCAAAAAACTTCTAATGGTAAATATGTAGCAACTACAAGGTTAGAGTCAGCTTTGAAAGAATTAGTTTATATTGATGAGGTCGTAATTATTGCAGATAGAAGAAAATTTGTTTCAGCTATCATATTTCCTGATTTTAATTACATTAAAGAAAATAAAATTAAGCTTAAGGATTTAAAATTAGATATTCAGGAAGAAATTTTAAAGATTAATCGCAACTTTAACCATTGGGAAGAAATACAAAAATTTATAATTGCAAAAATTTCTCCTTCAATTGAAAATGCTCAGCTTACTCCATCAATGAAAATTAGAAGGCATAAAATTCTTGAGGATTACGAAAAAGTTATAAATGAATTATATTAATTGTTATTAAATATTTACTGGCTATTAAAAATATGTTATAAATTAATAATAACTTGAATAAAATGATCAAAGATAGGTTTGCAGTAATTAATGGATTTAGAACTCCCATGGGAAAAATGGGAGGATCATTAGCTAAAGTTAAAGCTGATTTTTTAGGAGCTTATTTAGTTCGTGAAATTTACACGCGTTATCTTGATTATGATGATTATATTTCAGAAGTTATAATTGGAAATGTATCTCAGCCAGCTCATGCTGCAAATATTGCTCGAGTAATTGCCCTACGTGCTGGAATTGATAAGAAAGTACCGGCATTTACAGTGCATAGAAATTGTGCTTCAGGAATTGAGGCCATCACTTCTGCCATTTGTAAAATTGAGGCGGGTAGGGCTGAAGTTGTTTTAGTAGCAGGTGTTGAATCTATGAGTAATATTCCTTTATTATTTAATGATTCGATGAAAGAATTTTTGGAGCAAATGATGCGTGCTAAAAATTTTACTGAAAAATTACAAAATTTACTTAAATTCCGCTTGAGTTTTTTAAAGCCAGAAATTGCTTTAAAATTAGGTCTAACTGATCCTGTATGTAATTTAATTATGGGGATGACAGCGGAAAATTTGGCACAAGATTTTTCAATTACTAGAGAAGATCAAGATAAATTTGCTTGTGATAGCCATAATAAAGCAGAGAAAGCCATTAAGAAATCTTTATTACAGGAAGAAATTATCCCTTTTCCTTTAAATGATAAGAAAAAAAATATTTTAGAGATTGATGAAGGAATAAGATATGAACAAAATTTAGCTGCTTTAGGAAAATTAAAGCCATTTTTTGACAGAAAAAATGGAACAGTTACTGCTGGTAACTCCTCACAAATAACCGATGCTGCAGCTGCCTCAATTATTATGAGCGAGGCAAGAGCTAAGAAACAAAAAATTCCTGCATTAGGATATGTAACAGATTTTATTTATAATGGTTTGGAACCATCTCATATGGGTTTAGGGCCTGCTTTTGCAATAGCTGATATTTTAAAAAGGAATAAATTAACTCTAAAAGATATTGATTTGTTTGAAATTAATGAAGCTTTTGCAGCTCAAGTAATTGCTTGTGTTAAGGCTTTGGATTCAAAGGATTTTTGTAAGAAGAATCTAGGCTTAGCCGATAAAATAGGAGAGATTCCTGATGATAAATTAAATGTTAATGGTGGCTCTATTGCTTTAGGCCACCCTGTTGGAATGACTGGTATGAGATTGGTTATTCATGCACTTAGAGAATTAAAAAGAAGAAATAAAAAAAGAGCAATAATTTCTCTATGTATTGGTGGGGGGCAAGGAGGAGCATTATTATTAGAGGCAAATTAATGAGTAATTTTAAATTAGAAACTGGTAAAGATAATATTGCAAATTTAACTTTTGATTTGAAGAATGAAAAAGTAAATATTTTACGTTCTGATATTTTGTTAGAATTAGAAAAAGAATTAGACCTCCTAAAAAATAATAAAAAAATAAAGTTATTAATTTTTAAAAGTGCTAAAGAGGGAAATTTTATTGCTGGAGCTGATATTAATGAAATCAAAGATTTGACTGACGAAAAAGAAGCAATAAATAAAGTTAAAAAAGGACAAGATATTCTGAATAAAATTGCCAATCTACCTTTTACAACATTATGCTATATTAATGGCTCTGCAATGGGGGGTGGAACTGAATTAGCTTTAGCATGTGATTTTAGGGTTGCCGCGGAATCTGAAAAAAGTTTGATAGCTCTACCAGAAGTTAAATTGGGAATTTTTCCTGGCTTTGGTGGAACGCAAAGATTACCTAGATTAATTGGTATAATAGCTGCGTTACCATTAATTTTAACAGGTAAAGCAATAGTGGCTAAGAAAGCTTATAAAATTGGTTTAATTGATGATTATTTTCCCATAAAATATGAGAAAACTCATTTAGATAAATTTATTAAGAAAATTTTAGATGAAAAGCAAAAGTTCAAAATTTTAAAAAGACGTAAGCCTAAATTTCTGTTTTTACAAAAGAAAATATTGAGAGATTTTATTTTTAATAAAGCAAAGAAAAATATTTTAAAACAAACATCTGGTCATTATCCAGCTCCACTTGCTGCTATTGATGTAATAAGAAGAACTATAGATTTGCCTATTGAAAAAGGTTTGGAAATTGAACATAAGGAATTTGCGAAATTAGTGATAGGTGATGTTTGTAAGAATCTAATAGATATTTATTTTACGACTGAAGAAATTAAAAGAAATAAGGGTTCTAAAGAAAATTTTAAATTAAAAAGTTTTAAAAATACTGCTATTCTTGGAGCAGGTGTAATGGGAGGGGGGATAGCTTGGCTTTATAGTAAATTAGATATGTCTGTAAGAATTAAAGACATAAATAATAATTCTTTAGCTCTTGCTTATAGTCACATTAATAAAATTTATAAAGAATTACTTAAGATTAGAAAATATAGTAAAAATCAGGTAACTAATAAGCTATCATTAATTTCATTAACAACTGCTAATGAAGGTTTTAAAAATTGTGATTTAATGAGTGAAGCAGTTACTGAAGATATTAAACTAAAAAAGAAATTATTAGCTGATTTTGAGCCTTATTTAAATAAAAAAACAATTATTGCATCAAATACTTCTTCTTTATCCATAACTGAGATGGCTAAATCTCTTAAAAATCCTGAAAGATTTATAGGAATGCATTATTTTAACCCAGTCAATCGTATGCCTTTGATTGAGGTGATTCCTGGTAAGGAGACTAGTGATGAAACCTTGGTAAATATTGTTTCTTTATGTAAAAAGCTTGGTAAAACACCAGTTATTGTTGCTGATGTTCCTGGCTTTTTAGTTAATAGAATTTTACTTACTTATATTAATGAGGCTTTTCATATTTTATATGAAACAGCTATGGTAAGAGATATTGATGAAATTGCCTGTGAATTTGGTATGCCAATGGGTCCTTTATATTTAGCTGATGTAGTAGGGTTAGATGTTGGTTATAAAGTTGCTAAAGTTTTAGAAAAATCATATGGAAGCAGGATGCAGGTTTCTAAGTTAATTGAGATTATTTATAATGATCTAAATTTAGTTGGTAAGAAAAATAATGAAGGAATTTATCTCTATAAAAATGAGCATAAATTTATTAATGATAAGGTGATTTCTCTTTGTAAAAAGCAAAAAATTTCTGATGCTGATATTTTAGATAGGTTATTATTAATCATGGTTAATGAAGCAGCTAGATCTATTGATGAAAAAGTTGTTTCTGCGCCAAATATGCTTGATATTGCTATGATTATGGGCACAGGATTTCCACCATTTAGAGGTGGTATATTGAAATATGCCGATTCAATTGGCTTAGAAAAAATTTCAGAAAGATTAAAATATTTGGCAAGAAAATATGGAGATAGGTTTGAGCCTGCGCCATATATTGTTAAGTTAGTTAAGAATAAACAAAATTTTTATAATTAAGGAGGTAATATATGTTTGATTTTTTACAATTTTTAAATAATGGAGCTGTTGGTTTTTTTGCTTTAATTATTGTTTTATATTTTGCTTATAAGGGGTCACCATTAATTATTTTTTCTTTATTTGGCTTGTTATTTTTACTGGTGAAGAATGTTGAGCCCTTATTTATTTTATCATATTTAATTCTTAATTTTATTATTTTATTTAGGCCTGTAAGAAAATATTTAATTTCTAAAAACATCATATCACTACTTAAAAAATCTGGTATGATTCCTAAAATTTCTGAAACTGAGGAAATTGCTTTAAGGGCAGGGAATGTTTGGATTGAAGGAGAGTTGTTTTCCGGAAGACCTGATATGGCTAAGATATTAAAAGAGCCTTATGGTAAATTAACAAAAGAAGAGAAAGATTTTTTAAATGGCCCTGTAGATAAAGTTTGTGAAATGACAAATGATTGGCAGGTTTTTCAAGATAAGGATTTATCAAAAGAGGTTTGGGATTACCTAAAAAAAGAAAAGTTTTTTGGTATGATAATTCCTAAAAAATACTCAGGACTTGGTTTTCAGGCTTTAGCTCATTCAAAAGTTGTTGAAAAATTAGCGACAAGATCACAAGTTTTGGCAATTACTGTAATGGTTCCTAACTCTTTAGGGCCAGCTGAATTATTGCTTAGATATGGAACTGTAAAACAAAAGGATTTTTATTTACCGAGGCTTGCAAAGGGACAAGAAATTCCTTGTTTTGGTTTAACTGAGCCATTGGCTGGAAGTGATGCTACATCTATTTCATCTTATGGTGAGGTTTTTAAAGATAAGGATGGTAAGCTTAAAATTAAGCTAAATTTCAGAAAAAGATATATCACATTAGGAGCTGTTGCTACTGTAATTGGTTTAGCATTTAAATTAAAAGACCCGAAAAATTTGCTTAATAAGGGCCATGATTTAGGAATAACTTGTGCTTTGATTAAAAGCAAAAATGCCAATATTGAAATTAAAAGACATGACCCATTAAGTGTGCCATTTGTGAATGCTTCTTTAATAGGAAAGGATGTTATAATATCAGTAGATGATATTATAGGAGGGGTTTCTCAAGCAGGATCAGGCTGGAAGATGTTAATGGAGTGTCTATCAATTGGTAGAGGTATTTCTTTGCCTGCAACAAGTACAGGTGGGGCAAAAATGGTTGCTAGAACTGTTGGAAATTATGCAAAAATTAGAAGGCAATTTGGTACTGAAATAGGAAAGTTTGAAGGAGTTTTAGATCCAATGGCAAATATTGCTGGTTTTACTTATATGTTAGATTCTGCCAGAATTTTTACTGCATCTGCAATTGATAATGGTTATAAACCAGCTGTTGCAAATGCGATTGTGAAATATCATTTTACTGAAAAATTTAGAGAAATAATTAATCATGGTATGGATATTTTAGGTGGAGCAGCAATTTGTAGGGGTCCTAAAAATATTTTGGCACATGCTTATTTTGGAACACCAATAGCCATAACTGTTGAAGGTGCAAATATCATGACTAGAAGTTTGATTCATTTTGGTCAAGGGGCTATAAGATGTCATCCATATTCATATAATGAAATGAAAGCATTAGCTGAAAATGATTTAGATAAATTTGATGATAATTTCTTTAAACATATAGGTCATTTATTAAGAAATATGACTAGGTCAATTTTGCTTAGCTTATCAAGGGGTTATTTATATCATAGAAGATATGTTGGAGTTATTGGAAAATATGAGGCTCATCTTGCTTGGAGCTCTGCTAGCTTTGCATTTTTAGCAGATGTTGCTCTTGCTCTTTATGGTGGCTCTATCAAAAGGAAGGAGGCCTTAACTTCTAGATTTGGTGATATATTATCATATATGTATTTGGCAAGTTCAGTTTTAAGAAGATTTAAAGCTGACGGTTCTAAAAAAGAGGATTTAGACTATCTTAAATGGTCTATGAATTATTGTTTTTCTGAAATACAAGAAGGTTTTTCTGCAATTTTTAGGAATTTATTTAAAGGTAAAATTGGCTCTTTAATAGGGATGATTTTGGATTTTTATAATCGTTTAAATCCTATTGGACAAAGATCTAATAATTTTCTTAATCATAAAATTGCTAAAACATTAATGATTTCAGATAAAAGAAGAGATCGTTTAACTGAAGATGTTTTTATTGCTAAAGATAAAAATGATCAATTACATAAACTGGAAATTGCATTTAGAGAAACAGAAAAATATGAAAATATTTATAAAAAGATTAAACTAGCTTTAAGAGATAAAGTGATAGATAAGTCTGGTTCTATATATGAAAATGCCATTAAGGCTAAAATAATTAATAAAAAAGAATATGATCTTCTTTTAAAGATTAAGAAACTTCTTGATGATGCTGTTGAGGTGGATGCTTTTTAAGTTTCTTAATTAGATATAAAAGATTTTTTGCATAATTTCCTTATTATATTTATTTAAATTTTTATTAATTTTATGCTTTCATTACTTATAAAAATTTGTTATAATATATAAAAATTTAGGTAGGAAATATGGAAAAAAGTTCAGATAGTTCAAATAGTTCAAATAGAGCTCTAGGACCAATAGCAGATAAAATTATAGCAGAAATTAATAATATGCTAGCAGAAATGAATAAGATTCTTGAAGTAGCTAGCATGGCTGATGGTAAAGATTTAGGCGGGTTGGGAGATACAGAAAACACTATACAATCAGGAGCAGCCTATGAGGTAGTAAAAAAAGTAAGAGATGAGGTAACACAAGCAAGAGCTGAGGCAGCAGAAGAAAAAGTTAAGGCATTAGAAGTAAAAACTGAGGCAGCAGAAGCAGCTAAAGAGAAAGCTCTAAAACAAGCTGAGGCAGAAAAAGCAAGAGCTGATGCACTAGAAGCACAAGTTAAGAGATTAAGAGCAGCTAATGCGGCATTAAATGCAGAACTCCAGAAAGAACAAAGAGCTAGAGCTAGGGCGGAACAATATACAGAAACAGCAATAAATTCGGAAGCAGCAGAAGCAAGAGCTGTGGCAGCGGGATTAGTAAGAGTTGTGGCAGAAGAAGCAAGAGCTAAGGCAGCAGAAGAAAAAGCAAGGGTTGAGGCAGAAAAAGATCAACAAGGATATTCTCCCTCTATACATGCAAGAATGGCAGAAGAAGCTCAACAAACACCAAGATCAGCTGCATCTAGGTTTGCGGGCGGGAACTATAATCTACAAACACCAGGATCAGCAGCATCTTGGACTGAGGGCGCCCGCAACCATAAAGCAGATGGGCAAAGAATTACTATGAAATAAAGCTATTTAACTGGAAATTAACATATTGCTGATATTTACAAATAGCTTAAATTTATTGCAATTTTTTTATAATTTTAAAATATATATTATAAGGTAGTAACCTTAAGAATTTGCATATATAGGTGAAGTTTTTTGGAAAAGTTATTTCAAATTGTTTTTTTAATAAAGCTTTTGCGATTTTTTCTGCTGCTAATTCACTGGAAATTAGCATGGGCATTTTAAAATTATTTTTTGCTGTTAATCTTGTTTTTACAAAGCCAGGATTAATTAGCTTTATGTCAATTTCTTGGTTTTCTATATATAGGCTTTCGCAAAAATTAATTAATGCTGCTTTGCTAGCACCATAGATTTGGGCATTTGGTAAGCCTCTGTAACCTGCTACAGATGCGCAAAAAGCTAATTGTGCTTTTTTTTGTTTTTTAAGGAAGGGTAAAATAAAATGAGTAAGGTTGATAGCGCCCATTAAATTTGTTTGGATAATTTTATTTGTTAATTCTAAATCAATATTACTAATAGATTTAGGTTCATAAATTCCTGCTAAAAATATAATGCTATCAATATTTTTACATAGTTTAAATGCTTTAATTGTAGCTGTTTGACATGATTTTGAATTTGCCACATCAAAATCAATAATTTGATGATTACCTTTAAGTGATTTAGTTAATTCTTTTAATGTTTTGTGGTTTCTGCTTGATAAAATAAGATTACTGTTTTTGCTTGCTAAATTTTTTGCAAGCGCAGCTCCAATGCCAGTGCTTGCCCCGATTATCCAGATTGTTTTATTTTTAAAATTTTGCATAAATTTAACATAACTAACTAAAAATCAGGGTCAAGCATTAGAATTTATATAGTTATAGATTTAAATCTTAAAAAATCTCATATGCTTAGTTTTATGTTGTATCTAACTTAATGTTTATATTTTCTTCTATGGTTGAGCTTCGGCTTTGTGGACGTCTATGTTTATTATTTATGTTCACTGCTGCGGCTGGCTAGGTCTCTAACTTTGCTTTGCTTTCTTAGTCGCATTGCTACAAGTTCTGAAGTTTTATTAACAGATAGATAAACATGTTGTTTTCTTTCTTTTTTGTTAAGTCAGTTAAGTATTTATCAATTACTCCTGCTGCACTTCATCTTCCTGGTGATGGGGGGTGTTCTTCTTTTGATGAAAGCATATTTAACCTCTCTGTTAAACTTGGATTTCTTTTTTGTGTAGTTGAATCAGTTTTTCCTAGATATATTTCACGTACTGCATTTAACAGACTTCCTGGTCTTGTTTCTATTGCGGTTCTTTGTTTTGTTGTTTCCATTGCGCTTTTTGGTCTTAGAAGCTTACGATTTTTTGCTCGTAGTTCTTCTGAAAATTCTCTAGATTGATTTCTAAGTTTTGCATATTCATCATCTGATGGTGGTCTGTTATATGTAAATTTGTCTGGATAACCATTATTTCCTATTTTATTCTGACTTAAAATGAATTTGTCTATATTAAAATTAAATCGATGACGATATACAGGATGATTTGGGTCTTGTGGGGCATTTTTGTCAGTAGTTGCTTCAGGATTAAATTTTTGTTGTTTTTTATTATCTTTGCCTCGACATATTTCTATTGCTTCTTTTAACCATTTTGTCCCTCTTACTCCTGTTTTTATTGCACTTCCTGGTCTTAAATTATCACGACTCATGTAAAGATTTTTTTGAACTATTTCTGAAAAATCTTTAGCTCTTTTTTTCATTAATTTATATTCTTCCTCTGTTGGAGGCTCGTTATAAGGTTTTTTGTTATCAAATTTAGATGATTTTTGTTTCTTTGTCATATCCTTACCTATAATTTGAGTTATGCGCTTATTATATCATAAAATTATAGTTAGAAAAAGAGCAAACATACTTAATATTTTGTTTCTAATTTTATTTTTAAAATATATTTAAATTATTTGTTAATAGAGACTTCTGTTTTGTGTTGTTTTATCATCTTGTAATGATAGCATACTCTATCTTTGTCTCAAATCAGACATACCTTCTTCAGCACTTGATTGATATGTTTATTATTTATGTTCACTGCTGCGGCTGGCTAGGTCTCTAACTTTGCCTTGCTTTTTTAGTCGCATTGCTACAAGTTCTGAAGTTTTATCAACAGATAGATAAACATGTTGTTTTCCTTCTTTTTTTGTTAAGTCAGTTAAGTATTTATCAATTATTCCTGATGCACTTCATCTTCCTTGTGATGGGTCTGTTCCTGCTTCTATTGATTCTTTACGCATTTCTAACCTCTTTATTAAACTTAGATCTCCTTCTTGTGCAGCTGAACCAGTTCCTTGACTAACCTTTTCACGCCAGCCTAATATTTCATGAGTTCCACTTGTATTTGGTGTTGATATTGCACTTCCTGTTGCTTTTCTAATAGCTTGTTTAAAAGCTTCAAGCTCTCTATCCAAGCATTCTATTTGTTCATCCCAGTTTCGTTTATTTTTTTTTGCTTCACCTACTTCTTCTTTTGTTTTTGTTAGAAATAGGTCAGTTTTATCACATTTATTTGAATCTGTTTCGTGTGTTTGCTGCCAGTCATTTATTTGTTTGTTCATACCTTCTATTGTATCAGCTGTGTGTCTTGAATAAAAACCTGCTAAGGATTTTACTCTTTCTATTCTTTCTGCTCTTATTTTTGCTTTTTCTATTGCTTCTTGTCTTTTTACCTCCTCTACTGTTCTTTCTGTTGCTTTTTCTTTTAATCTTTCTTGTTGTGCTTTTATTCTTTCTTGTATTGTTGGTTTTTTTGCTTCTTCTTCTTCTTCTGTTGTGCTTAATGCTGTTGGTTTTGCTCCTGCTTCTGGTTGGTCTGGAGTTTTATATCTTTTTATTATTTTATTAACTGCACTAGTAAGCTCATCATTTTCGAATCTTGATGTATCTCCATAAAGTTCATAACCACTTAAATTTGATGATGCAGCTGCTTCTGCTGATGTTGCACTTGCTTTAGAACTCAGTTGGGTGCTAAAGATAGAGCTTTCTGATCTTACTGATCCTGCTTTTCTTGATGATGCAGCTGCTTCTGCTGATGTTGCACTTGATGGTGCTCTTGATGATCCTGCTACTGCTGATGTTACACTTGTATTAGAACGTGGTTTGGGACTAGGGTCAAAGCCTGGTTGTGCATTGTCTGCTAATCTTGCTGCTCTTTTTGCTGCACTATTTTCTTCTCTTAATCTCATCGCTGCTTCTTTTTCTCCTGCTTCTGATCCTGCTTTTCTTGATGATGCAGCTGCTTCTGCTGATGTTGCACTTCCTGATGGATGGGTTGTAGAAGCATTCTCTTTATATTGGAATAATTGTTTTGCTGCACTTGATGTTGCTCTTGATGGTGCTCTTGATGATGCTCTTGATGATCCTGCTTCTGCACTATTTTCTTCTTCTGGTAATCTCCTTGCTGCTACATCTGATAATGTTTGTACACTTTTTCTTTCTGGCAGTGCTGGTGTACTTGCTGCTCCTCTTTTGCTTTTTTGTGGCTGATATTCTACTTGTTTTTTATTGCTGTGCGGATCATATTTAATATTAGTTGTAAAATGAGTATAAAGCATATGAGTTTGAGGTGGTTGAACAGGTTTTTTTCTTCCTAATGCCTTAGCTAATTTTCTATCTAATTCATCTATACATTTTTTTTCTGAATAAGGAGTTTCGTCTGATGCAATTATAACTTTTCTAGAGTTATTTCTTCTATCATAAGCAAGAGCTTTTGCTTCTGAAAAATAGTTTTCGTCTGGTTGTATTGGCGTTTTAAAATGTTTTCTTTCACTTCTTGGAGGTTCTTGAAGAGCTTCTGTGTCGGGGTGTTCATTATTTTCAAGAAGTGTTCCTACTTGGGTTTTTTTAACTCTTCTATCTTCTAAAGGTGCTGGTTTAGGATTGAGTATTTCTTCATATCCATGACCTTGAGGCTTATCAACAACCTTTTTTCTTCCAGGTGTAGCAGGTTCTCTTTCTTTAGGAGGTTCTACTTGCTTTTTGGGAGATCGATATGTTGTATTATTGTGGTCTGGAGTACCTGATAATATATCACCCATTTCTTGGCTTTTATAAGTAGGGTTTGTTGGTAAGCCTTCTTTAGTACTTTTAGCTTTTGGATCTTCTGCAAATACTTGACTAACATTTTTTTGCGTAAAGTGTCTTCTTTCTGGTGTGTAATCTTGTTGTGAACTTCTTGGTTTAGTTGTATATGGCATATCCTACCTATATTAAAGTTATGCAGATAATATATCACAAAAAAAAGATGCTGTAAAATTTATTTTGTTTTTTGCATAAATAAAGTAAGTTCAGCAATGGTGAAGCCGAATTTTTTTAAATATGATCTATTAATTACAACCCCGTCATTTAGTTGCCACATCCAATCGTCAAATTTAATACGAAAAACT
>JADHLN010000012.1 GCA_016780625.1 Rickettsiales bacterium | reverse complement strand
ATTATAGCGGCTTCTTATTTAGCAATTAAGGATTCTATAGATTATGTTTTGTTATTTGGTAAAGGTAAATAATGTCAGAAGATTCTAATATTGAATTAAGAAATAATATAATATTTTTTCTAATAATAATTATTGTTATCTCATTATTTTTCTTGCAAAGATATAGTAAAGAAAAGCAAAAAGTAAATTTTGATAGCATTGGTAAAATCCATTACATTAATGAAAATGATGCAAAAAAAATTATTAAAGACAGAGCAGAGATTACTATCAGGGCTCTAAAATTTAAGAATTTCAGCGCATTAAATCAACTGATTCACCCAAAAAAAGGTCTCAGATTAAGCCCTTATAGCTATATAATAGCAAAGGATATCATTATAAAACAAAATGAAATATTCTCTTTATATGAAGATGAAAATATTAAAATAGAAAATATGGACAGAGAAAGAAGACTAGTAAGTCAATCATTTAAGGAATATTATCAAAATTATATATATCCTCATGATTATGCAAATTATGATAAAATAAGTTTTAATAATCCCTATAAGAGTGAAAATGTTATAGATAACATAAGAGAATATTACCCAAAAGCTATATTAGTAGAGTTCCAGCTTAATGATACTAATCCAAATAATCTAGAAAAAGACTGGTCAGTGCTTCGCTTAGCATATGAGGAATATAAAGATGAGTGGTATTTAGTTGGAATTGTAAATATAACAGGAATTAATAAATGAACTTAAAATCTAATATTCTCACTTATTTAAATAAAAGAGGATTTTTGCACCAAATTACTGACCCCAATAGATTAGATAAAATCTTTTCAAAAGAAAAACTTAATTTTTACATAGGCTTTGATCTTACAGCTCAGTCATTACATATAGGTAGTTTATTGCCATTAATGCTTGTAAGATATTTACAAAATAATGGTCATCAACCTATAATTTTGCTAGGCTCTGCAACCACCAAAATAGGAGATCCATCAGGTAAGGATCAAACAAGAAAAATGCTTACTCCTGAGGTAATTAATAATAATAAAAATTCAATTATTAATATCTTTAGAAAATTTTTAAATTTTGAAGCAGATAATAAACCTATAATAGTTGATAATGATAGTTGGTTAAAAGATTATAATTATATAGATTTTTTACGAGAAGTAGGGAGTAAATTTTCTGTTAATCAAATGTTAAGATATGAATCAGTAAAACAAAGATTGGATAGAGAGCAAAATTTAAGCTTTATTGAGTTTAATTACATGTTACTTCAAGCATTTGATTTTGTATATTTAAAAAACAATTATAATGTATCCCTGCAAATTGGTGGTAGTGATCAATGGGGGAATATTATTAATGGTATTGAATTATACAGAAAAACTAACCCTAAACAAGAAGAGCTTATAGGTTTGACGACTCCATTGCTTACAGATGATAATGGAAAAAAAATGGGTAAAACAGAGTCAGGCGCAATATGGCTTGATGAGAATCTCTTTTCTGCATATGATTATTTTCAATTTTTTAGAAATATAGCTGATAGTAAAGTAATTTCATTTTTAAATTTATTTACAGAAATTTCAGAAGATAAAATTAGTTCGCTTGCAAAGCTTGAGGGAAAAGATATTAATGAAGCAAAAGAAATATTAGCATATGAAGCAACAAAAATATGCCATGGTGAAGATGCTGCTAAAAAAGCAAGTGAAACAGCAAAAAAAGTTTTTGTCAGTAAGGAGGTTGGTGCTGGTTTACCAATTTATGAATTAAAGAAGGATGAAGAAATTTCTCTAAGTCAAATTGCTCTTAATCTAAAAATAGTTCAATCAGGTGGCGAGGCTAAAAGAGTTATAAAAGGTGGTGGTTGCAAAATAAATGAAGAGAAAATCACAGATCCTTTTTATAAAATTAATAGCGAGTCTTTTAACGCTGCAGGTGATCTTAAAATATCACTTGGTAAAAAGAAATATTTTATTGTAAGGAAAATTTAGTTATTATCTCTTCTGCTATTTTTTTAGCTTCATTTATCTTGTTATATTTATAGCTTGTGAAATCTGAGTCACCAATATTTGCTGAGAGTTTTACAAGGTTATTATTTTTTAAATTTTTTATCATTTTTAAATGTTTAGCGCTTGCAAATTTTTCATAAACTATACAAGGCTTACCAGTTGCCAAGCAGTCAGATATCATTGATACAGAATCACCTGTTACTATAATATTTTCAGCTTTATTTATTAAGGCTAGATATGGATTATTATCTTTAATTTGTTCAAAAAAATATTTTTTGCTAAACTTAAAGTTGTTTTGAATTATTACTTGAATGTTTTTATCGGTTCTTCTACTGGTAACAAATGAAAATTCACATTGATAAATTTTGGAGATTTTATCAATAAATTCATAAAAATCAGATGCCATATAATCATCAATTTTTTTGGTTTTACTACTACCACCAATAAGAACAAGAAATTTGCTTTTGGCAATTGCTGGAAATTTTTCTGTTTCCTTAATTAAGGTAGATTCATTTATTAAATTAGGAGCTATTAATGATTCATAATCAGCATAATTATAATTATCATGAATAGGAGTTGATATAAAATCAAAATATTTGGCGTTAATATTAGGGCGCATTATTTGAATGATTTTACTATGGGGATATATTCTTTTTAGTTTTATTGCGGCTAGTGCTGATCTTCTGCCAGCTGAAAAAATAAAATCTGGTTTTTCACAATTTTGAAATTTTTTAATATTGCCAGGATTTTTTATAAAAAAATGTAAAAAATTTGGCAATGTAATCTTGCAATCAAAGATTATTTCTTTTTCCAAGAATTCTAGATGATCATCTAAATAAAATGCTATAGATCTTAGCTGATTAATATTGCCAATGCGATGATCATTTAAAATCCAAGCTTTTTTTTTACCTTCCAACATCATATTTATCTATTACAGAATTACTCCTTGGTGTATAGTTATAATAATATAAGGAGTCATTATCGCTTGGTCTATTGTAATAATTTGGTTGGTTGTTTCTGTATCTATCTTGTCTAGTTCGACTACGATTATATCTGTAATTATTACTTGGTGCCATATTTCTTACCCTAGGTGCTCTTCTTGTGGGCTGTTGATAAATATTATCTGGAGCCCTGTAAGAGTTATCATAATCATAATATTGCATATTTCTAGAAGGATATTGATTTATATTAGGAGCAGGCTGCTGCGGATAATATCCTGAGGGGGGTTGATAATAATAGTTGTTTGAAGGAGATGGGTAAGAATATAAATCATCTGGCACGCTCCAATTTTGACAGGATGTTAATAAAAATGATGATATTATTAATAAAGCCTTTATAATCACTTCAAGATTTTTACTTTAATAAAGGGTAGTTTTTTTAAAAGTAAACAACTTATATTACTTTTTAAGGTAAAAATACAGTAAAATTAATTAAATTATCATCAAGATGAAGATTTTTCCAAAAAAAAATAGCATCAAAGGTTCAATTTCTGTATCAGGAGATAAATCATGCTCACATAGAGCTTTAATTTTTGCATCACTCATGCAAGGGGTTTCAAAAATTTATGGTCTTTTGGAATCTGAGGATGTTTTAGCCACTTTAAATGCTTTGCAAAAAATGGGTGTTCCGATTAATAAAAAAGAAGATAATTATGAAATATTTGGCTCTGGTTTTCATAGCTTGATTTCGCCTAAGCAAGAATTAAATCTTCAAAATTCAGGCACAGGAGTTAGGTTATTAATGGGTTTGGTATCTACTCAAGATCTTCAGGTAACTTTTACAGGTGATAATAGCCTTTCTTCAAGGCCGATGGCAAGAGTTACAGATCCATTATCTAAATTTTTGGTCAAGTTTAATTTAAGGGACGGAAATTTTTTACCAGCTCATATTAATGGTAATGCCGATGCAATTGCAATTAATTATAAAATTAATATTCCTTCTGCACAAATTAAAACAGCGCTAATATTAGCAGCATTGCATGCAAATGGAACTTCAGAAATTATTGAAACAAAATTAACAAGAGATCATACTGAATTAATGATGCAATATTTGGGTTTTCCAATTGATTGCAAAATAGTTGAGAAGCAAAAAATTATAAAAATTAAGGGTAATCAAGATAATATTAAGGCAAGAAATATAAAAGTTAGTTCGGATCCCTCATCTGCAGCATTTTTAATAGCGGCAGCTTTGCTAGCTCCAGAATCAGATATAACTATTAATAACGTAATTATTAATCCTCATAGAATAGGGTTCTTTGAAACTCTAAAAGAGATGGGTGCTAAAATTCAATATTTAAATATTCGTAATGAGTCAGGTGAAGAAATAGCGGATATAAGAGCTAAATATAGCAAATTAAATGGAATTGAAATTGCTGCTGAAAAAGCAGCCTCTATGATTGATGAATATCCCATATTAAGCGTAATTGCTACGCAAGCAGAAGGAAAAACAACAATGTATGGTTTAAAAGAGCTAAGAGTTAAGGAAAGTGATAGATTAGCTGCAATTATTAAAAACTTGGAAATTTGTGGTGTAAAAACAAAATCAGGTGAAGATTGGCTTACTGTTGAATATACTAAAAAAATTAAAGCAAAAAATATCATAAAAACATATGATGACCATAGAATAGCTATGTCTTTTTTAATTTTAGGATTAGTTTCCGAAGAAGGGTTGGCAATTGACGATGCTTCTATGATTAATACAAGCTTTCCCGAATTTTTTGATAAATTAAATCAATTAGGTATAAATTTTGCCAGATAAAAAACTAATTATAACAATTGATGGTACCTCAGCATCAGGCAAGGGGGCAATATCTAGGATAATTTCTAAGAAATATAACACTGTTTATCTAGATACGGGTAAGCTATATAGAGCGTTGGCAAAATTAATTAAGGAAAGTAAATTAGAGGATGGTTACGAAGATCAATTAGAGAAATTATGCAATGAAATAACCGAAGAGTTAATAGCAGATGAGTCACTACAAGATGATGATATTTCACATTTTTCTTCAATTATTGCAGCAAACTTAACTGTAAGGAAGTCTTTGTATAAATATCAAAGAGATTTAATAAAATCATCTCAAAAAATAGTTCTAGATGGTAGAGATGTAGGTAGTGTGATATGTCCTGAGGCTAATTTTAAATTTTATGTTGAAGCAAATTTAGAAGTAAGAGCTAAAAGACGTTACATGCAAAATACTGCATATTACAAAAAAAATAACATAAAAGTTTCAGATTTAGAAAAAAGCCTAGCAGAAAGGGATAAAAGAGATATGGAGCGAGAAAATTCACCGCTTATTATTCCAAAAGGTGCACATATTATTGATAATAGTAGCGATAATATCGAAGTTATTATAAAAAAAATAACTGATATAATTGACTATTCGTAAAAAAACCCTATGGTAGCGCTTTATTTATTAACAAATTTTTAAAATAATTAACTAGGACATAATATGGTTAATGCATCTACTGACATCAAAAAAAACCCAGATAATGATTTCGATGATTTATTAAGAGAATCATTTAAAAAGCAAGTAAGTGAAAATCAAATAGTTGAAGGCTTAATACAAGAAAAAACCTCAACACATTTAATTATAGATGTTGGGTTGAAATCTGAAGGTTTTATAGATATTAAAGAATTAGATTCAGATGATGAAGCAAAATCATTAAATGTTGGTGATAAAATATCAGTATTCCTAGAATCATATGAAGGCTATGATGGTAGGTTAAAGCTTAGTCGTAAAAGAGTTCTGCAAGAACAAAGCTGGGATGAAATAAAAAAGAAATTTGAAGCAGGAGAAGAAATAGAAGGAGATATCAACGGAAGAGTTAAAGGAGGTTTTACCGTTCAAGTAGGTCACCTAACTGCATTCTTACCAGGTAGCCAAATTGATGTAAGGCCAATTAAAGATATGTCAATTCTAGTTGGACACAGCGAGAGATTCAAAATTTTAAAAATGGATGAATTACGAGGTAATGTAGTAGTATCTAGAAGGGCGATATTAGAAGAAAGCCACAGACATGAAGTAGATAAAATATTATCTGGTATTTCTGAGGGGCAGCAACTTGATGGAATAGTTAAGAATATTACCAATTATGGTGCATTCATAGATTTAGGAACTATTGATGGTTTGATCCATATTGCCGATATTTCATGGTCAAGAATTACTCATCCATCTGAAGTATTATCACTTGGTCAAAAAATAAAAGTAAAAGTTATAAAATATGATGCTGAGAAAAAACAAGTTTCGCTTGGTTTAAAACAGCTTGAAAATGATCCATGGGCAGATATTTCCAAAAGCCTTGATGAAGGTAAGAAGCTGAAAGGTAAAATTACTAATATTACAGATTATGGTATTTTTGTTGAGTTACAAAAAGGCATAGAAGGATTAGTTCACTTTTCTGAAATGAGTTGGACTAAAGGTAATCAGAGCCCATTGAAAGAAATTAATCAAGGTCAAGAAGTTGAAGTAGTTATCCTAGAAATTGATAGAGATAAACATCGTATTTCACTTAGTATGAAAAGATGTAATCCAAACCCTTGGGATGAATTTGCATCATCTAATAAAGTAGGAGATATAGTAAAAGGAAAAATCGTAAGCTTTACTGATTATGGTTTCTACGTTTCAATGAATAATAACATGGATGGATTGGTTCATTTTTCTGATTTAATTTGGTCTGGTGACATTAAAAAAGAGTCTGAGAAATATAAAGAAGGTCAAGAAATTGAAGCAAAAATCCTTCAAATTGACATTGAAAAAGAAAGGCTAAGTCTTGGAATTAAACAGTTACAGGAAGATCCTTTTGCAAAAATTAAAGGTTTTGATAAAGATAAAAAAGTTACATGTGAAATTTCTGAAATTAGAAATGATGGTATATTAGTTAAAATAGTAGACGGAGTTGATGTCTTTATTAAGCGAAATGATTTAGCAAAAGATAAAAATGATCAAAGAACAGATAGATTTGCTGTGGGTGAAAAAATTGATGCTAAAGTAACTAAATTTGATAAAGATACTAGAAAAGTAAGTTTATCAATTAGAGCTCTTGAAATTCAAGAAGAAAAAGATGTTATTAAAGAATATGGTTCTGTAACAAGCGGTGCAAGTCTTGGAGATATTCTTGGTAATGCTTTAGATGAAACTGTTTCTGAAGCTAAAAAAGATAAATAATAAATATATTCTAGGAATTGCTCTTGACGAAACAATTCCTGATGCTTAAAAAGAATATTAATCAAAAAAAATATTCCAGTGAAGCAAGATATCAGCTTTCTTATTGAACGTAAAAACCTTCTAAAAAACTTATCTAAATGGCGTATAGCTGCAGTAGTATTTTTAGCTCTGATAATTATTACAAATATAAGCAAAAACAACTTTATATCTAAAAAAAAGCCATATATTGCAAAAGTAAAAATAACAGGCATGATTAATGATGATGATTACCGTATTAATAAATTAAACATGCTTAAAAACTCAGATAATGTTGAGGCTGTAATTATAAAAATAAATAGTCCTGGCGGAACATTTGTTGGGGGGGAAAGATTATATAACACAATAAAAAAAATATCTAAAAAAAAGCCAGTGATTGCTATAATAGGAGATCAAGCTACAAGTGCTGCATATTTAGCAGCAATTGGATCTGATTATATAATTGCAAGTAATGGAAGCCTTACAGGTTCTGTAGGAGTTTTGTTGCAAGCATTTGAGGCTACAAATCTTGCAGAAAAAATTGGTATAAAACCCATTATAATTAAATCAAGTTCATTTAAGGCAACACCACATCCAGCTGAAAAATTTAATCAAGCTGATTATAATTATCTTAGTAAAATTGTTTCTCAATCAAAAGAAATTTTTTTAGATATCGTAAAGTCTGAAAGAGAAAATTTAAATGCTGAATCACTCAAGGAAATAAGCCTAGGGAAAGTATTTATCGGTAAGCAGGCTAAAGAATTAAATTTAATTGATGCAATAGGTGATGAAAAAAATGCATTAGATTGGTTAAAAAGTAAGAATATTAACAATGAAAGAATAATTAATATAAAATTACAAAAGCCCAATGAAAATCTAAAAAAACTCTTTCAAGGTATTAGTAATATTAATTTCCTCAATGAGGGTTTCAAACTTTATTCAATTTTATAGGTATTAGACATGGAAAAGAAAAAAATATTAGAATATTTACTAAAAAAATACCCATCACTAGATTCAGCTTACATTGAATCTATTGTAGATAAATTTTTTCAAATAATTGCATTAAAGTTAAAAGATGAAAATAGAATTGAATTAAGAAATTTTGGGGTATTTAAATTAAAAAAATTAGATGAACGCAAAATATTTAATCCTCATAAACAGCAATTAGAGCTAGTTCCTAGTAAATCTATTCCATCTTTTAAATGCTCAAAAGCATTACATAAGATTTCTGCATAAGGATTAAATGCCATCAATTTTATTAATTATTACAGGATCAGTTGCAGCTACAAAATCTATTGATCTTTGTAAATTATTAATAAAAAAACAGATATTAGTTGATATAATATTAACTCAATCAGCATTAAAATTTGTAAAAAAAGAGGGTTTTAGAAATTTAGATATTAAAAATATTTATAGTGATATTTTTAATAAGGATCTTGAAAAAAAATTTGGTCATATTGCTTTATCTCGAAAAAATAACTTAGTTATTATATATCCAGCAACTGCAAATTTTATTGCTAAAATTGCTTCAGGTAAAGCTAATAATCTAGCATCTGCTTCTATTCTTGCTGCTAACAAAAAAATCTTTATTGCTCCAGCAATGAATAGTTATATGTGGGATAATGAACTAACCAAAAATAATATAAAAAAATTAGAATCATTATCATATGAAACTATATACCCAAATAAAGGCATTTTAGCATGTGGCGAAACTGGTTATGGAAGATTGGCTGAGCCAGAAGATGTTTTGCAGATTATATTAAAGAATTTAACATATCAAAAATCATTAAAAGGTAAAAATATATTAATTACTGCAGGAGGTACAATAGAAAGAATTGATCCGGTAAGATTTATAAGCAATTTTTCTTCTGGTAAACAGGCTGTTGCAATTGCTAAAAAATTGAGCGAATATGGTGCTAATGTTACTTTAATAAAAGCCAATACAAATTGCCATATACCAAATAACCTTCATATAATAGAAGGAGAGTCAGCTAATGATATGTATGATATAATAAATAGGGAGTTAAAAAATAAAAATTATGATATTGCATTTTGTGCTGCAGCAATATCTGATTACAGAGTAAAGGAGCCGCAAAGTGAAAAAATTAAAAAATCTGATAATGATGAGTTAATTATAAAGTTAATTAAAAATAAAGATATATTAAAACATATAGGGTTTTCAAAGCACCGTCCAAATATTCTTGTTGGTTTTGCTGCTGAAACTACAGATTTTATAAAAAATGCTAGCAAAAAATTAAAAGAAAAAAATTGTGACTATATCATATTAAATGATGTTAGTAACGGTAAAGTATTTGGTAAAGATAATAATTCAGTTACTTTAATATCAAATAATGAACAGAATAATATTTCTGGTAGCAAAATAGAAGTAGCTGATAAAATAATCAAAAAAATTTTCTATAAGATAAATTTAGATAAATCCTGATCAGAAGTAAGGGATATATCTTTTAGATTATCCATAGTAAATTTTTCATCAATTTTAATTTTCTTTTTCTGTAATTTGTCAGCATTAAAGCTTATACCAGCAAGTATCTTCTCAATTATTGTATGTAATCTTCTTGCACCAATATTTTCAATTTTTTTATTAATTTCTGCAGCTAAAGAGGCAATTTTTTTCAAGCCATCATTAGTAAATTCTAACTCTACTCCCTCTGTATTTAAAAGCTCTTTATATTGCAAAGGAAGGCTTGCAAAAGGCTCTTTTAAAATTCTGAGCAAGTCTTCTTCTGTTAATGGATCTAGCTCTACTCTTATAGGTAATCTACCTTGTAATTCTGGGAGTAAATCTGATGGTTTAGCCAAATGAAATGCCCCAGAACAAATAAATAACATATGATCAGTTTTTATAGAGCCATATTTAGTTTGAACTGTTGTTCCTTCTAGAAGAGGTAGTAAATCTCTCTGTACACCCTCGCGACTTACTTCCTTACCACTTGATTGTCGAACTATAATTTTATCAATTTCATCTATGAAAACTATAGCATTATTTTCAGTTGCTTTTAAGGCATTTCTAATCAATAAATCATCATCAGACATTTCTTCGCTTTCATCCTGAGTTAGCGATTCAATAGCTTCAACAATTTTTAATTTAACTTGCTTTTTCTTTCCGCTACCACTCATAGCCTTGCCAATCATGTCGCTCAAATTAATAACGCCCATAGAAGCACCATTACCCGAAATATCAATAGGAGTATTTTGAGGTCTTGACTCATTGATCTGAACCTCTATTTCTTTATTATCCATTTCGCCAGATAAAATTTTCTTTTTAAATTTTTTTCTTGTTTCTAAGCTAGCTGAAGGGCCTACAATTATATCTAAAACTTTATTAATTGCGTTTTCTCTAGCTGCTTCCTTAACATTTTCATGATGATTTTCTCTTTCAATTTTAATAGCAATTTCTACTAAATCTCTAATAATTGAATCAACATCTCTTCCAACATAACCAACTTCTGTAAATTTAGTTGCTTCAACTTTTACAAAAGGTGAATTTGCTAGTGATGCTAATCTTCTAGATATTTCAGTTTTACCAACTCCTGTTGGTCCAACCATTAATATATTTTTGGGCATTATCTCAGCCTTTAATTCTTCATCCGTTATCGCTTCTCTTCTTGCTCTATATCTTACGGCATTAGCAATGGCTTTTTTGGCTTCTTCTTGACCGACAATAAATCTATCAAGTTCAGAAACAATTTGGGCAGGGGTCAGTGAGTTGATCATAAAGTCTCTAAAATAATATTATCATTAGTATAAACACAAATACTTGCAGCAATTTCCAATGATTTTCTGGTAATTTCTTTTGCACTCATATTTGTTTGGTTTAACGCTCTTGCAGCGGATAAGGCATAATTACCTCCAGATCCTATCGCTATTATACCATCTTCTGGTTCAATAACATCTCCAGTTCCTGAAAGTAATAAGGATACATCCTTATCAATTACAATCATCATTGCCTCTAATCTTCTAAGATATTTATCCATTCTCCAATCTTTGGCAAGTTCAACACATGCTCTAGTTAATTGTTTAGGATGCTTATCCAATTTTTGTTCTAATCTTTCAAATAATGTAAATGCATCAGCAGTTGCGCCAGCAAAGCCACCAATAATTGAGCCATCTGCGAGTTTCCTAATTTTTTTTGCAGTTCCTTTCATAATGGTTGGACCAAGAGATACTTGTCCATCACCTGCAATTGCAACTTTACCATTTTTCCTTACAGATAAGATAGTAGTACCGTAAATTACGTCTGGTTTATGATTGATCATTGTTTTAATTAATTTATATTTTTATATATCATATTTAAGTTTTTTAAAATATTTAAAGTTAAAAATCAAAGCAATCTATGAAAATTGAGCAAAAAAATTATGATATTCTAATTTTAGGTGCAGGAGGTGCTGGATTATATACTGCATTAAATATAGATAATAAGAAAAAGAAACTAGCAATAATTTCAAAGCTACATCCGTTAAATAGCCATACATATGCTGCTCAAGGCGGAATAAATGCTCCTCTTGGTAATGTTATTAATGATAAAGCCGATTGGTTTATCTATGACACTATTAAAGCAAGTGATTATCTTGCAGATCAAGATTCAGTTAAAATATTATGTAAAAATGCTAACAAGGCTATAAAAAATTTAAGTAAATTAGGAGTAGCTTTTACTAAAGATAAATCAGGAAAAATATATCAAAGACCATATGGAGGTCAAACCATAGATTTTGGTAAAGAAACAGCATATAGAGCATGTGGCGTAGCTGATAGAACTGGAGAAAATATCATGCAAATACTTTACAAAAAAGCTTTAGAAAAAAATATAGATATTTTTTCTGAATATTTTATTTTAGAAATTTTACAGCAGCAAGATCAAGTAACTGGAGTTATAGCTTTAGATATTAAGCAACAAAAAATAATCCAATTTAATAGTAATAATATAGTTATTGCAACAGGAGGTTGTGCAGGTTTATATGCAAGTAACACTGCTGCTAATTCATGTACAGGAGATGGTTTAGCCTTGGCGCTTAAATTAGGTTTAGAATTGCAGGATATGGAGTTTATTCAATTTCATCCAACAACACTTGCAAATAATGGTCTCTTAATATCAGAAATTGCTAGAGGTGAAGGTGGTTATCTTACAAATAGAAAGGGCGAAAGGTTTATGGAGATTTACGCACCAATTTATAAAGATCTAGCCTCAAGAGATATTGTGGCAAAAGCTATTTCTAATGAAATTCTGCTTGGAAATGGCTGTGGTAAGCATAAAGATTATGTGCACTTAAATATTATGCACCTAAAGAAAGACAAAATTACTAAATATTTGCCCAATCTTTATAATACATGTATGAAATTTGCAAAAATTGATCCAACTAAAGAGCCTATTCCAGTAAAACCATCCGCTCATTACGTAATGGGTGGCATTCCAACTAATAAAAATGCTGAAACTGAGATTAAAGGCTTATATGCTGTTGGTGAAGTAGCCTCATCCTCTGTTCATGGGGCAAATAGATTAGGTTGTAATTCATTATTAGAGTTATTTGTCTTTGCTGAAATATTAGCAAATAATTTAAATAAATTACCTAATAAGCCACATAGTTATATTAGCAAAACTAATTATACCATAAAATCTGGTAAAAATACTTATTCTGATATTCAAAATCAGAAGCTAGCTTTAGGTTTAATTTTTGATAAATATTTAGGAGTAACTAGAGATCAAAAATCATTAGAGAAGTTAAAAAAAGAATATATAAAAATAAGCAAAAAAATTAATGATTTAGCTATAGAGAATTTTAATGACCCTCAGCTTGTAATTTCTTTATATGAGCTAAAAAACTTAAATATAATTGCTCCTATTTTAATTGAATCAGCCCTTGCAAGAAAAGAATCAAGAGGTGCGCATTATCGAAAAGATTATCCTGATAGAAATGATAAAATTTATCTAAAACATACAAGATGTAACCAAAAATTAGAAATATCTTATAAAAAAATCCGTAAAATAAGAGGGGAGCTAGCTAAAAAATTGCAAGCTAAAGAAAGAAAATATTAATTTAAATCAAGAATTGTGAATCTATCGCGGGTTAAATAGGCATTTTTTGCAGCATAGTAAAATATATCTGAATCTAGACCTAAATCTGCTGGTAAATAAGCTAAATCACTTTTGCACAAAATATTTTTTAATTCTTCTATTGTTTTATATCTTTTACTTACCTGTTTCTTAATATTTGCAAAATTCTCAGATAAAATATTATTAGCAGAATTTATATCTAATTTTTTATCAATAATATCAAATTTAACAAAATTATTATTATTAGGTTTTTCTCGTAATTTTGGTGCTATATCCTTCATAAGAAAATTATCCCATAAAGCATTAGAATAATAGCTAGTTACCGCAATAATTTCACCATGATAGAAATCTTGTTTTTTATCTGTTAAAGCTTCATATAAATGCGCAATCATATGTTCTGACTGACTAGCTGGGCTTGATTTGCCATAAATACTCATCGCATAACCTGAATTAATTAAGAGATTTAAAAGAAGATATATTTTTTCTTGGTCATTTTTAAATATTTCCTCAATATGCGGAAATAATTTATCCTCAATTTCATAACTCATCTCAAAAAGATCTGCATTATAATCTTCAGCTAAAAGAAAATTGGCCAAAATCATATCAGCTCTACAAATATGGGAACAAAGAGAGTCACCAATTCCTGATTGGATTAATCTTTTAGGAGATTTAGCTATTATATTTAAATCAAAATATGCATGTAAAGGTAATTTTGCTTTGAAAGATTTTTTATAATTATTTGATATTAATGAGGCAGAATCTGAGAGAAATCCATTCATTGATGGAGCTGTTGCAAATAAAATATAATTTTTATTTAACTTATAGCTAGAATATTTGACTATATCATTGATAGTACCGCTTCCAATTGCAATTAAAATATCGTAATTTTTGCCAATATCTATTAGTTTTTCTACATGAATAGTTTCTGCTTTGATATTTTCTTCAAAAATATGAATATTATTAAAAGCAAAACTCAGATAATTATTTAATTTTTGATAAATAATCTTATCAGTAACTATTAAATAATTATTATATTTTGTTAAGATAGTTTCAAGATTATCGAAATAGCTATTATCAATAAAAATCCTATGATCTTTATATTTATTGCTAATTTCTTGTGGTACTAATATATTTTTATCCATAACTATATAAATATTAAAAATTTTTATAAATGCCAGTATTACTTATAACAGGTGGAGCAAAAAGAATTGGAGCCGAAATAATTAAATATTTTGCTAAACAAAAATGGGATATTGCTTTTACTTATCATCAATCTAAATCTCATGCAGAGATATTAATAAAAAGCCTTAATGGCCAAAATAAAATTAAAGCCTATAAAGCAGATCTAAGAAAAACAGAAACAGCCAGTAATTTAATTGAAAAAGTTAATAAGGATTTTCATAAAATTGATTTATTAATAAATAATGCTTCAGAATTTAAAGAGCAGGATTTTTTAAACACATCAATTGCAGACTTAGATAATAATTATGCTTTGCATGTAAGAGCGCCATTTATTTTATGTAAAGAATTTATCAAAATAAATAATAATGCTCGCATTATAAATGTCACTGATGCCATGGTAAATAAATTAGCTAGTAAATTTTTTGCTTATAATCTCAGTAAAAAATCTCTTTCACAATTAAGCAAAATGATCGCTAAAGATGTTAATAATAATATTAAAATACATGAAATAGCTCCACAGAAGATCCTAAATGACAATAATAAAGAGAAAATAATTTCAACAGAAAAAGAACAAGAAAATATCAAAGAGTTTTTAGCTGAAATTCAAAAACTCATATTAGATTTTTAATTTATTTAAAATAGTAACATAGATAATATCAGATGTTTTAAGATCCATATCTGAGATGATTCTTAATGTTTGTAAATCCACTCTTTGTACATGATATAAAAATCTGCCAAAATAAAATTTTTTATCAATTATGTTTACTTTAAATGATCCTTTAATTTCCTTTTTGCTAATTTTAAAATCTGTAGCTCTTATAAAATATTTTTTATTATTTTCATGTAGCTTATTAATCAAACCAAAAGATCTTGCAACAAATTGATTTTTTGGCTGATGATATAAATCAGAAGCTGTTCCAGCTTGCAAGATTTTGCCCTCATAAAGAACATAAATTTTATCTGCAAATAATAATGCTTCTTCAATATTATGAGTAATCATAATTTTAATTAAATTAGAGTTTTTTAGAAGATTTAATGATTCAGATATTAAATTATCTTTATTGATGCTATCAATATTAGCATAAGGCTCATCAAAAAGCATGACTTTAGCCTCAGATGCCATAGCCCTGATTATTGAAACTCTTTGCTGTTCTCCTACGGAAAGATTATGAGGGTATAGCGATATTTTATCAGCCATATTAAATTTAGCTAAGAGCTTCTTTACTAGTAGTTTTTTTTCATTGTTATTTTTTCCCTTTATTGCAAGATTTATATTTTCATAAATATTAAGGAAGGGAAATAAAGAGGGCGTTTGAGACACATAAGAAATTTCTCTATATTGAGGTTCTAGATTATTTATTAATTTATTATCTAATAAAATCTTTCCTTTTTGAGAAGAAATAAAACCAGCCAATAATTTTATAAAAGTAGATTTACCAGAACCAGATGGCCCCAATATAGCAGTTATCTCTGATGATTTTGCGCTAAAATTAACCTTATCAATAATTAATTTATTAGCATATTTATAAGATAGATTTTTAACTTCAATTATAGACATTGTTCTTTTCAAAATATTTAGAAAAAATAAATAAGGCAATTACATTAAATAAGATTATTGCTAATGCTGATATTGCCGATTCAATTACCATCTCGTCAGATGCAAGCATATATGTTCTTGTTGCTAAACTATCAAAATTAAATGGTCGCAAAATTAATGTTGCTGGCAATTCTTTAATAATTTCTATAAAAATCAAAATAAATGAAACTCCAATTGAGCTTGTCATTAAACGCATAAAATAATTATAGATAAGAATAAAATCATTTTTTTTATATATTTTTACCATATTCAATAAATCATGATCAATTCTATTCCAGGCAATATTAAAATTATTATATGCTAGGGCAGAAAATCTAATTTGGTAAGCATATAATAGTCCAATCACAGATAAGCTAGTGAACATATTATATGATAAATCTAGGTAATTCATAAAATTATTTAAAACAAATAATATAGCTACAGCAATCACAGAACCAGGTATTGCATAGCCTGTTGCAGTTATAAAATTAACAAATCTCATTAATTTAGAATTATATAATTTTGTAGTAATAAAAATAAAGAAAACCAAAAATATTATTATTATTGAGCCAAGCAAAGAAAGGAAAAAGCTATTAAAAAAAACTTTAGTAAATTTTTCATCAACTAATAAATAAGGTTTATCTAAACACCATAAAATTATCTGTATAACTGGAATTAAAAAGGCAAAAAGAAAAATACAGCATAATATTAAGTAGGTTACTATTAATGGTATTTTTTTCATCTTATTCAAAATAGGAATATTTATATTCTTTAGATCATTATAGTTTTTTTTCCCTTTTAAAATAATTTCTAGTAAAAAAAAGCATAAAACTACAATTAAAAGAATAGCTGATTGCAAGCTAGCATTATTATAGTTATTTGAAATAAACCAATCCTTATAAATTTCAGTTGTAAGACTATTAACTCCATAATAGCTTGATAAACCAAAATCTCCCATAACTTCCATCATTACCAAAATATTAGCGGTTATTAATGCAGGTATTACAAATCTAAGCGCAATTTTAAAAAAAACCTTTAAATTAGATATACCATAAATTTTAGCTTGAAAAATTTGCGGAGCAAAATGTTTAAAATAATTTTTACAAAATAAATATATGTAAGGATATAAAGCCAAGGCCAAAATAATAGCTGCTCCATATATATTTCTTATAGAATATAAAAATTTTATTTCTACTATTTCTGCATAAATAATTCCTAAAATATAAGCTGGAATTGCAATTGGTAATAATAAAAAAAAATTAAATAATTTTTGAAATGGAAATTTATAATAGCTCATTATCCATGCAGTAGGGACTGCTATTATATTTGCTATAATACAAGTAAGGAAAGCTAAATATAAGCTGTTTTTTAGATTTACAAATATAATGTTAGCAAAAAATATATTATTTTTATCTTCTAAAGCAAATATGGCTTCTGATGCTAAAAAAATAAATGGAGCCAGAAAAATTAAGGCAATTAACAAGCTTAAGATTAAAGAAGTTCTAATTCTCATAAATTGACTCTTATTTCCAACCTGATTCTTCTATTAATTTAGCAAGTTCAGGATAGTTGCTATAATTTTTTAAAGCCTGGTAATCCCTGCGGTAATTAAGTTTATTAAATGACTTTAAAACCGATTCTTCATAATTTTTATTTATAAAAAATTTCTGTGCTTTTTCACTAAGTAAATATTCTATTAATTTTTGCGCAGCTAGATTTTTATTACTAGTTTTAAGCATTGAAATTGTGCTTAAATTGATATTAACTCCTGAAAAATCTTGATTTGGATATAATATAGCTATTTTTTGAATATTATCTTTGTAAATAGCCTCAGTAGAATTTTGTAATCTGGCAAAATAATAATAATTAGCAACTGCAATATCTCCTTCGCCACGAATTAAAGCTTTTAATTGATCGCTATCTCCACCTGATGGATCTCTTGCTAAATTAGCTACTAAATTTTTAAGAATAATTTTAGTTCTTTCAGGACCATTTCTATATAATAGCTGTGAAACCAAGGCTTGGTTATAATAATTGTTAGAAGATCTAATTAATAATGTTTTACCAAACTTAGCTGAAGCTAAATCTTCATAATTTTTTATTAATAAAGAATTAATTTTTTCCTTATTATAAAAAATCAATCTTTTTCTAAGTGATAATCCATACCAAAAATATGATTCATCATATAAATTTTTATTAATTAAATTATGATTAGCAATTTTTATAGGCTTAATCAAATTCTTGTTTTTGGCTTTTAAAACCGAGATCACATCAGATGTAATAAGAATATCTGCGGGAGATTTATTTCCTTCGCTTTCAAGTTTTGCCAGTAATTTTGGTGCCGAATCAATCAAAAGCTTATATTTAATACCAGTATCTTTTGAAAAGTTTTGTAATAATTCATTGATAAATTGTTCTTTTCTAGCAGAATAAATATTTATCGTTTTTGAGCTCTCTTTATTCAGGCTATATGAAAAATATGATATAGCTGAGATGGTAGCTAAAAATATTATTAAATAGAATTTTTTCATAAAGTGATTTTGAGAATAATTATCAATAAGCATATTACTAAAAGATATATTTTCAATATAAAAAAAATTAGCCCAATAATCTTGGCCATATTATTATTTTCTATTCCTAAAACTCTTTATTCATTTGAAGATTTTGGTGGTTTGCTTAATAATATATATCAAAATCAAATTGATGATATTACACCGTTAAAAAAACCTATAGGGGAATTAAAAACTATTAATTTAAAGCAAAGAGAGGTCATAGAAAATCAGCAAGATATAGTTGACTCAGTTGCCGAAGAAATAGACATAAAAGAATATTTTCAAGAAGAAAAACCAAAAAACATTAAACCACCAACTAAAGCTGTAAAGCTAAAAAGAAAAGTAAAACCTCCAGTTATTGTAATTGATGCTGGTCATGGCGGAAAAGATCCAGGAGCTATTGGCTATGGTAGGGTTTACGAAAAAGATATTGTACTAAAATATGCCACAACATTAAAGAAATATCTAGAAAATGAAAAAAAATATAAAGTTGTTTTAACTAGAAAAAACGATAAATTTCTGCCTTTAAGAAGAAGAATTGAAATTGCTAGGCAGTATAATGCAGATATGTTTATTTCTTTACATGCAGATGCAGCTAGAAATAGAAAAGCTAGAGGTTTGTCAATTTACACTTTATCAGAAATAGCCTCTGATAAGGAAGCTGCTGAATTAGCCAAAAAAGAAAATAAAATAGATATTGTAGCAGGAATAGATTTAACAAATTTTGATAGTCAAACATCTGATATTTTAATAGATCTATCATTTAGAGAAGCTAAAAATAAATCAAAATCATTCGCAAGGTTGCTTTTGAAGCAATTACGAGGTAAATATCTTGTGAGAAAAAATAGTATGCATTCGGCAGGATTTGTAGTTTTAAAAAACTCTAACATGGCATCAATATTAGTTGAGCTTGGATATTTAACAAATCGTTATGATACAAAAAAATTAAAAAGCATGCATTACAGAAATAGTTTGATGCGAGATATGGTTAAGGCAGTTAATATATATTTTAAATAATTTAGCTAACTAAATATGTTATAATTGAATTTAAAATTTTTGCTCCCTTATTAGTAGTTAATATTTTATCTGCATCATATAAAATCAAACCTTCATCTCGGAGGTCATCAAGCTTGCTTCCAAATAGCACAATATGATTTTTACCAATATATTTTTCAAAAATATTTTTGCTTATAGCTTTATTAATTCTAAGGCCATTCATTAATATCTCTTCAATTATTTCCTCCTTAGTTAATATTTTTTTTTGTTGAATTCCATTACCGCTTTCTAAAGTTTTATTTAGCCATTTAAGAGGGTTGTGAAAAGTCATGAAATAATGTTTTTCACTGTCAAATTGAGTAATTCTTGCATGAGCACCTGCACCAATGCCAATATAATCTCCATATAACCAATAATTTAAATTATGCTTTGCCTCAAATTCCTTTTTAGCATAATTAGAGGTTTCATATTTAATTAAATTAGCATTTGCGCAAATAGAATCTGTTAATTCATAAAAATCTGCCAATTTCTCTTGATCTGCTAATTTAAATTTTTTATCACGATATAAGTTAAAAAACTCTGTACCTTTTTCAATTGTTAATTGGTAAAGAGACAGGTGAGGGGGATCTAATTTAAGAGCTTGCTTTAATTCTTTTTCCCAAGATTTAAGAGTTTGTTTTGGTCTTGCATATATTAAATCAAAAGAAAAATTATTAAAATATTTTTTAGCTGTTTCAATCGTTTTTAAAGCTTCTGAAGCTGAATGCTTTCGACCTAAAAATTTTAAATCCTCGTCAATTAAGGATTGTACACCAATTGATAATCTATTTATACCTAATGACTTAAAATTTTGAAATTTAAGTGCCTCACTTGAAGTAGGATTTGCTTCTAAACTTATTTCAACATCAGGGGCAACTTTATATAATGCATAAATTTTATTTAAGATTGCTTCAATTAATGAAATTGGCATTAAAGACGGAGTGCCTCCCCCAAAAAAAATAGTAGAGATCTTAGAGTTTTTGGTAAATTCCAAGAAATATTCTAATTCTGAAATATAAGCTTTTTGCCAATCAGCATCATTATTTACCTCCATAATATGAGAGTTAAAATCACAATAGGGGCATTTAGCTTTGCAAAAAGGATAATGAATATAAATAGAAAGATTATCAGGCATCTTCTTTATTATTAATTACCTCATATAAAGCAGATTTTAATTCCTCAAGGTTCAATTTGCTAGCAGAAGATATCGTGAAGATAGATTGTTTTAATTTCTGTTCTAATTGATTTTTTTTTGCTTCATATTCAGAATCAAGCATTAAATCACATTTACTAAGGGCGATAATTTCAGCTTTTGTTTCCAAAGAGATATTATAATTTTTTAATTCATTACGAATAACTAAATAATCCTTATAAAGATCATTTGAAGTTACATCAATAAGATGCAATACAGCTCGGCATCTTTCAATATGTCTTAAAAATTTATGGCCAAGTCCTACTCCTTCACTTGCACCCTCAATTAGACCTGGAATATCCGCCATTACAAATTCATTTTGATTAACATAAACAACACCAAGTTCTGGTTTTAAAGTTGTAAAAGGGTAATCAGCAATTTTAGGATGAGCTCTTGATAAATTAGTCAGTAATGTTGATTTACCTGCATTTGGAAAGCCAATTATACCGATATCAGAAATAATTTTTAGCTGTAAAGATATTTGCATTTCTTCTCCTTCCTTACCAGAAGTATGGGTTCTGGGCGCTTGATTTCTTGAGGATTTAAAATTTGCGTTACCAAGGCCTCCATCTCCACCTCTTAGCAAAATTTCTTCCTGACCTTCTTCAACCAAATCTATTATTAAATTATCAGATTCAGTATAAATGGAAGTACCAACAGGAACATTTAGAATAATATCTTCAGCATTTTTACCAAATCTATTTTTACCTTTACCAGCTTCTCCATTTTTAGCCCTAAAATGTTTTTTAAATCTAAAATCTATCAAAGTATTAATATTTTTAACTGCTTTAAAAATAATATGGCCTCCACGACCACCATTTCCGCCATCTGGACCTCCCATAGGAGTATGAGCTTCTCTTCTAAAGCTCAGGCAGCCATTTCCTCCATCACCACTTCTTATCCAGATCTTAGCTTCATCTATAAATTTCATAATTTTTTAAGTTATTTTATTATCTTGATTTTATTGGTTTGTAAGATTAACAAATAATTCAATAAATTAAAACATTATATATGAAAGTTATTATTTGCGGGGCAGGGCAAGTTGGAACAAGTATCGCTAAACAATTAATATTAGAAGATAATGACGTAACAGTTATTGATCAATCAGAAAAACTAATTAATAAAATTAAAGATTCTTTAGATGTAGGAATTATTAATGGTTATGCCTCTCACCCTAATGTTTTAGAAGAAGCAGGTGCTGAAAATGCTGACATGATAATAGCAGTTACTCAATCAGATGAAATTAATATGGTTGCATGCCAAGTAGCACATTCATTATATGCAATACCAAGAAAAATAGCTAGAATTAGAAGTCAAAATTATTTTACCCAAGGCATGGAAAGGATGTTTTCGCCAGAAGATATGCCAATTGATGTAATTATCTCTCCAGAGGTAGAGGTAGCTAAAGCAATCTTTGAAAAGCTTCATGTTCCTGGAGCCATAGAAACAATAGCTTTTGCAGATAATAAGGTAAAATTAATATCTGTTAAATTATCTGATGATAGTATCATAAATAATTTAACTATAAAGCAAGCTAATGAGAGAATAGCTCATTTAAAAGCTAATATTATAGGATATAATCGTGAACAAGACTTTATAAGTAAAGAAAGTGATCTAAATATTTGTTCAAAAGATGAAGTATATGTAATTTCTAGTGTTGAAGATATTAAAGAATTAATGGGTATTTTTGGCCACCAAGATAAAGAAGCAAGTAAAATAAGAATAGTTGGTGGAGGAAGAGTAGGCTTATATTTAGCTCATAAAATTGAACAAGAAGAACATCACCACAATGTTAAGTTAATTGAATCAAATACTAATAGAGCAAATATGATTGCTGAAAAATTGCAATATACTACTATCATTAATGGTGATGCTCTGGATAGAGAAATTTTACATGAAGTAAATATCTCATCAAGTGATACGATAATTGCAGTCTCAAATGATGATGAGGTAAATATTCTTTCAGCACTTCTTGCCAAAAAATTTGGCTGTAAAAAGGCAATATCACTGGTTAATAGCATATCATTTGCTCCTCTTTTTTCATCATTAGGAATTGATGTTATTGTTAACCCAAGAGAGATAACTGTATCCTCAATTTTGCAATATATTAAGAATTTTAAAGTAAGAAATGCTCATTCAATTTGTGAATCTCAAGCAGAAATAATAGAAACGGACGCATTTGAATCATCATATTCAGTTGGTAAAACTATTGAAGATTTAAATTTACCTGAAGGTCTTTATATTTGTATGATTGTAAGAGAAGATAATCAAATTATCATTCCTAAAGGAGATACAGAAATTGTTGCAAATGATCGCTTAATAATTATGAGTAGATTAGAAACCTTAAAAAAAGCAGAAAAAATATTCTCAGATAAATATAAATATTTTTAAC
>JADHLN010000011.1 GCA_016780625.1 Rickettsiales bacterium | reverse complement strand
GTTTCTTTTCTTTCTTTTTTTTCTAAAGGGTATTAGGTGCTATTCGATCTAATGCTCTGATATATTCATGAATAGCAGCTATCTCATATCCATTATTAGTAATGATATAGCATTGTTGCTTTGTAAATAATTAAAGTAAGTACTATCAGTATGGTTTCCTGGTGATAGGCTGAATGATTCAATTCCTGTCTTACTTACCGCAAGATTGAGCTTGCTATTCCAACCTGAATTTTTTTCCTATGGATTGCATTCCGTTTTTTAATGCTCTAGTACAATGTATATGAATCTTTATTGCCGTATTATCTAGCTAAATTATATTAAAATTTGCTTCTTTATTTTTATGATAATCTCTTATTATATTCCACAATACAACACTATCACTCCATCTTGTGAAACTATTATAGATAATATGCCATTTGCCATAGCAACTGGCTAAGTCTCTTCACCGTATTCCTGAGCGTAGAACAAAAATATACCATAAAATGCTTCGTAATTACAAGATTTAGGTAAGTGACCAGAACGATTCCTCAAAGATGATATTAGTTGAGAAAGGCGGAGGTTAAAATTAGACTATGTGACAGCATAAAGGCGTGAGTTTATTGCAAATATTGCATTATGGTTATGCAAAACTATAGAATATCATATGGTGATTTTAAGGTCATTACTTTGTTAATAGAGCCTAATATTTACCATTAATAAATGTCTTTAATTTTTATTAACAGATATTTATAAGATTAGAATTAATCTAAGCTATTTTTATTTAGCTTCCGCTTCTTTTATAGGAACTTGATTATCATTTTCAGAATTAGAAGAAACATCAGATTCTGCTATGCTTTCCGTATCTTCAACTGATTTCTGCTTTGATTTTTTATGATTTTCTTTTGCTTCAGCCTCACTTCTTGCTATATTGATTGTTATATCTGCAAGGTAATCTGCATGAATTCTTGCTTTAACAGTGTATAGGCCTATTTCTCTAATGGCTGAGTTAAGAATTATTTGGCTTTTCTTTATATCTACCTTAAAATCATCGCTAATTTTTTTTGATATATCTTTAGGCATTACTGAGCCATATAAACGTCCTTCGTCACTTGCTTGGACAATTATTAGTGTTTCTTTGCTGTTAACTTTATCAAAAATAGCTTTTGCCTGCTTTTTAATTGTGTCGTTTTTAGCAATAATTTCTTTTTTTTGCTCTTCAAATAATTTTTTATTATCAGCAGTTGCTCTTAATGCTTTTTCATTAGGTAAAAGAAAATTTCTGGCATAACCATTTTTCACTTTTACTAAATCACCTATATCACCAAGCTTTTCTATTTTTTCAGTTAAAATAATTTCCATTTTTTACCTATATATTTTCAAAAGGAAGAAGAGCTAATACTCTAGCTCTTTTTATAGCGGTTTTTAACAATCTTTGTCTTTTTGCTTTTACTCCAGTTATTCTACTTGGAAGTATTTTTCCCCTTTCTGAAATAAATTGCTCTAATAATTTTATGTTTTTATAGTCAATAATGCTATCAGATACACCTTCTAATGGGCATATTCTTTTTTTAGATGAGAAGTTATTTTTTCTCATGTAAAGAATATTAGCTGCGTTATTTATTAATTTTATATTATCAGCTGGTTTTTTATCTTCTGTTATATTACTCATGTAACCTCTAATTATTTTCTTCTGTTTTTTCTAGCATTGATGTTTTTTCAGCAAAACTATTAACTTTTAGGTTAAAATATTTAAGAACTTCTTCTTGTGATTTTAGTTTTTTTTCTAGTGTAGCTAATGCTTCAGCAGATGCATCAAGACACATCATAACATAATGTCCTTTTTTTTGCTTTTTAATTTCATAAGCAAAATTTCTAATTCCCCAATATTCTTTTTTAACTAATTTGCCACCTTGATGTTTTAGCAAATCAGCAATATCTTGAACTAAACCGTCAACTTGCTTTTCAGTTAACTCTTGATTTGATATGAATGTAGACTCGTATAAAGCCATAATTTTAATTTTTAATTTATTAATATTTGTAAAGGAGAAAGATAATACTAATTAATCCTAAACTATCAACCTTTTTTTCATATGCTGTCCTTACTGCTATTAACTATTTATAATTAATTGAATAATAGGATTTTTTTGCAAGCTATCATATAATAATTTTTTTAGATAAATGCTAATATCATTCCTTAGTGCTTTTTCTTTTAATTTTACTTTTTTATCTTTGTTTTCAGTGTAATATTTTTCAGATGATTTTACTTTTCCTTCTATCATTTCACTTAAATATGAGATAATTTCTTGATCTTGTTGATGATCAAATAAACCCGGACCATATATATTAGGACTTTCTTTTAGCTTTGCATTTTTATCAAAATTTAATTGAATGATAATTATGCCATTTTGAGATATAATTTTTCTTTCTTTAAAAACATTGCTTTCTATATCAATTAGGCTATTTCCATCTACGCCCAAATATCCAGTTGGAACCTCCCCAATAATTTGCGAGTTGTTATTATCTAAAATTACAATAGAGCCATTTTTTACCCTTATTGTTTCTTTTACACCTAACTTACTAACAAAATTTGCATGTTCATTTATATGCATAATTTCTCCATGAACTGGGATAGAAATTTTAGGCTTGATAAGGCTATACATTTTTTTCAACTCTTCTCTGTGAGGATGACCTGAAACATGAACAAATTGATCTCTTTCTGTTAAAATATTCACCTGCTTTTTTGCAAGTTGGTTAAGAACCTTACCAATTTTTAATTCATTTCCAGGAATGATTTTAGATGATAAAATCACTGTGTCATTTTTCTGTAACTTAACTTGCGGATATATGTCATAAGCTATTCTTCTAACTGCAGCTCTTTCTTCACCTTGGCACCCTGTTGCTAATATTAATAATTTATTGCGAGGATGTTTTTTTATTTGGGAACGATGAATAAAATTATCCATATCTTTAATATAGCCTAGCTCAACACCAATCCTTATTATTCTTTCTAACGCTCTGCCGCAAACCACTATTTTTCTTTTAGTTTGCTTAGCAGCTTCAATTATTGATAAAACTCTAGCTAGATTTGAAGCAAATGTTGCTATAACTATTAGGTTATTTTGTTCTTTTACTAATTTTATAAGGTTTTTCTGTAAATCACCCTCTGATCCAGAATGACCTTCGCTAAATACATTTGTAGAATCGCCTACTAATGCTAAGATTTTTCTTTTACCAACCTGTTCTAAAAAATTGTAATCATCTGGCTTACCAATTACTGGATTATTATCAAACTTCCAATCTCCTGTATGAACTATATTACCGATTTTTGTGCTTATTATTGCAGCATTCATTTCAGGAACTGAGTGGCTTATTTCAAAAAACTCAATAGTAAAACTACCTAATTTAAAAGGTTTTTTTTGTTCCTTTACGTGAATTGGCACTGTTTTATCTAATTTATATTCTTTTAGCTTTTCACGCAAAAATGTTCCTGTAAATTTAGATGTATATATTGGAACTTGAATATTTTCCCATAAATATTGAATAGCACCTAGATGATCTTCATGAGCATGTGTTACTATTAAGGCTAATATGTCTTTTTTGATTTCAGATAAAAAGCTAATATCTGGAACCATTACATCAATACCAGGAACCTCATTACAAAAGCCTATCCCCAAATCAAATATTATCCATTTGCCGTCATATTGATAGAGGTTAAAATTTAAACCTATTTCTTCAGCACCTCCTAGAGGTATAAAAATTACTTTATCTTGATATTTTCTTAAATTTACAGACACTTTTTATGATATAAAATTTTTAATCCGGTTAATGTTAAATTCTCATCATACTCATTTTTTAATATAGTATTATCGGCAAAAATTTTGCCTATTCCTCCAGTGATAATGATCTTGAAATTTAGATTATGCTCCTTGATAATTTTTGCTGTTACGCCTTCAAGCATGGCTAAATAACCATTAAACATTCCACTTTTTATAGCATCATTCGTATTTTTACCAGTAATATTTTCTATTTTTGTAATATCAACTTTTGTTAATTGAGCTGTATCATTACATAAATATTTTAAAGCAAGCCTTACCCCTGGAAAAATAACCCCTCCTATATAACCCTCTTTTTTGGTTACAATATCAAATGTTATAGCTGTGCCAAAATCTATCACTATTACATTATCTTGATAAATTTCTAAGGCAGCTAATGAATTTGCAAGCCTATCATCTCCAACCTCATTTTTATTATCTATTGAAATTTTTAGGGGAAAGTCATTAATAAAATCTTTTAAAAAACAACATTTTTTATTAAGGATATTTTCAATTGTTATCGCATAAATTTTATTTAAATCAGGTACAACAGATGCGATTATTATTGCAGAAATATTTTCTTTTTTAATTGAATATTCATTTAGAAGCACAGATATTTTATTAGTAATTTCTTTTTTTGTTATATCTTTTTTTGTTATATATCTTTTACTGGCTATTAAGTTTTTATTAAACACGCCTATTAAGATATTACTATTTCCTATATCAATTGTTAAAATCATTATTTATCTCTATTAAGGTAGGCAATGTTATTATTGTCATTACCAGTGTCAGAATACTCATCTTTAAAAAACACTTCTCCCGTTGAGATAATATGTTTTTTATCTGCATTTTTTAAAATTAGATTACCGTGGTCAATAGTCTCAAAAACACCTCTGATTTTCTTATTGCCATCAATTACCGTAATTTCTTTTCCTAAATTATAAGCAGATTTTAACCATTCTTCATAAATAGATTTGTGATATTTTGCTTGATCAATTTTATCTAGGTAATTTCCAATATTTGCTATTATTAAAAATAGAATTTTTCCTATATCATCTATTCTGAACTTCTCTTTTTCCAAGCATGTAGTATTTTTTATATCTTTTGGATAATTAGCTATATTTAAGCCAATGCCACAAATCAGAAAATTTTCTTCTGACCATTTTATTTTACTTTCTAAAAGTATGCCCGCTATTTTTTTATGATTAAGTAATATGTCATTAGGCCATTTAAACTCTAATCCATCTACACCTTCCTTTTCTAGAGCTTCCTTTATTGCAATTGCAACAATAAAAGGATAGAGAGAATAATTGGCAAAATTTTTGGTAAGCTTAATTATTACTGACATAGTTAAATTACCATTATAGCTATGCCATATTTTATCTCCTCTACCTTTGCCTTTTATCTGCTCTTTTGCCCAGATTATTAAACCATGCTCAGCATTACCAGCGTCTATTATTCTTTTTGCTTCTAATGATGTAGAATCTAATTTATCAAAAATTAATATATTGGGATCAAATGGATCAAAGAATTGTGACATTCAGTAAAAATGTTAAAATAATGTTTGTACAGCTTGCTCCGTAACTTCTTTTATAATTGTAGGTTTTACAAAATATAATAAATTAATTATCAACATTAAAGTGAATATTAATGTAGTTGCTAGAGTTGGCTTTTTATTATAGGTTTCGTTTAATTCATCAAAGAACATAATTTTAATAATTTTTAAATAGTAAAATGTTGCAATCACGGCTGATATTGCCGCAAGAATTGCTAAATTATAATGCCCGCTAGCAAGAATCGCTTTAAACAAATAAAATTTTGCAAAGAAACCAGCAAATGGAGGAATTCCTGTCATTGACAACAAGATTATCATCATGCCTAATGCAGTTATTGGCATGGTTTTGGCTATTCCTGAATATGCATAGATTTCTTCTAGTGGTTTTTTATCCGCGGTATCAGCAGAAGCATGACTTTGTTTTACAATCATTAAAAATGCAAATGAGGCGAATATAAGAGTAATATATATTATGATGTAAAATAGCATGGCTTCAATTGCCTCACTATTAAATACTGATATGGCTAATAATATGAAACCAACATGGTTAATACTACTATAGGCTAATAATCTTTTAAAATTTTGCTGCATTATTGCTCCAAAGGCACCTATAAATAATGATGCTACTGCAATTACATTTATTAATATATGCCAATCTTTATAGAGATTAGGGAATGCTTCCCCTAACACTCTAAATAAGGCAATAAATGCTGCTAATTTTGGTGCTGTTCCAAGAAATAACGTTACTGGTGTTGGAGCACCCTCATATACATCTGGTGTCCACATATGAAATGGAACTGCGGAAACTTTAAATGCTAAAGAAATAAAAACAAATACTAAAGCTAATATTATCCCTATATTTCTTTCATTTTCTTTAACTATTAGGGCAATATCTGCAAAATTTATCGAGCCTGTAAAACCATAAATTAAGCTTACTCCATAAAGAAGTATGGCTGAACTTAATGCTCCTAATATGAAGTATTTAAAACCCGCTTCTGATGATTTAAGACTGCTGGAATTAATTGAAACTAATATATATATCGCAAGACTTTGTAATTCTAACCCCATATAAAGGGTAAGAAAATCTTTTGCAGATACCATAATCATCATCCCTATAACAGAAAATATTATTAATATTGGGAACTCAAATCGTGAATTAACTATGTTATATTCTAGATGACCTACATATAAAATAAGTGCAATTATAGCGGATATTATAATAATAATTTTTACCAATTTGGTAAAGCCATCATCATGATAAAATAAATCTAAATATTTGAGATGCTGATCAGTTATTCCTAAAAGAAAAAAGAATGAAATCGCTAGTATTATTATTGAAAATATTGTTAGTTTTGCTGTAAATTTATTGCCTTTTATTACTCCTATGACAATTAGTAATAATGATGAAATAACCAAAAATATTTCTGGTAATTCTGTATATTTTAATAATTGGTTAATTGTTAGGCTTTCAATCATTTTTATATTTTATTCGGTATTAATTCTTGGAAATAATCACTAATTGCTGGGTTTAGGATATCGTTAATTATTGCTGGGTAAATTCCTAGCAATATTACCAAAATAGCAAATGGCAGTAATATTATAAATTCATCTTTACTTATGTCCTTTAATGATAATATTTCTTTATTTTCTACCTCACCCATTATTGCTGATTTTGCAAGCCTTAGCATATATACCGCTCCTAAAACAACACCAAATGCAGCAAATATCATGATTGCTGGACTTACTTTATATGCTGCTAATAATATTAAAAACTCACCAATAAATCCGCTTGTTGCTGGCAATGCTATTGAACCAAATGTTAGAATCATAAAAAATATACTGTAATTTGGCATTATATTGGCTATTCCACCTAATTTTTTAATATCTCTTGTATGTAATCTGTCATAGATCATACCAATCATAAAGAACATTGCACCAGAGATAATTCCATGGCTAATCATTTGAAAAATTGCTCCTATCATACCAGTTTTATCAAATGTAAATATACCTAATGTCACATATCCCATATGGGCAATTGATGAATATGCGATTAATTTTTTTATATCATTCTGGCTGCAGGCAATAATCGAGGTATATATTATTGCAATTATGCTTAGATAATATACTAGATCTTTAAATAAATATGAAGATTCTGGAAAGAGCGGCAAAGAGAATCTTATTAAACCATAGGCTCCCATTTTAAGTAAAATTGCAGCTAATATTACCGAACCTGAGGTTGGTGCTTGAACGTGTGCATCAGGTAACCATGTATGAAATGGAAACATAGGAATTTTGATTGCAAATGCGATAAATAATGCAAGCCATAAATAATTTGCTGTTTGCCCCTGAAACATATTTGGTACGATTTCATATAGCATTATTAAGTTTGATGTTTTAGCAGATATAATAATTGTTATTATTGCTAGTAAGAATAGGATTGAACCAAAGAATGTATAAAGAAAAAATTTATATGCTGCATAGATTTTATCTTTACCGCCCCATATACCTATTATTATGAACATTGGTATTAATGTTGTTTCAAAGAATATATAAAAAAGCAGTAAATCAGTTGCAATAAAGGTTCCTATTATAAAGCTTTCCAGTAATAGAAATGATATTACATATTCTTTTTGTTTAAATTTTATAGAATTTTTGGAAAATATCATACAAAGCGGCATGATTGATGTAGTAAGTATTACTAGTAAAAGAGATATACTATCCACCCCAACTCTATAACCTATATCTAGATTTGTTATCCATAAATATGACTCATTAAATTGAAAGGATGTATCTTGAAAATCAAATTTGAATAATATTACTAATGAAATAGCGAAGTTAAGCAATGTAGCCCAAAAACCCATTGTGTTGATATTATTTACTGAATATTCAGAATCATTTTTAATAAATAATAAAATAAATAGAGCACTTAATGCAGGGATTAAGATTAATGTTGTTAGAAAAGGAAAATTTAAACTCATTTTAGCTTATATTTTTAATGATAATCCAGGTTAATAATATTACTAAGCCAATAATAAATACGAAAGCATAGTGATATATAAATCCTGTTTGAAATTTACTTGTTAACTTAGATAATGATTTAGTTATTGCAGCTGAACCATTCGGTAATGAACCATCTATGATTTTTTTATCTAATATTTGTGATGAAAATTCAGCAAACTTTAAATATGGGATTATTATATATTTTTGATATATTTCATCTATATACCATTTATTTAAAAATAATTGATAAATTTTATGAAATTGATTTTTACAAGACTTTGCCAAATCTGGCTTTACAATGTAAAAACATGTTGCCGTAATAATTGCAGATAGTGATAAAATTAATGGCAAATATTTTATAAGTGGTGGAGTATGGTGAATTTGACTTAATATATTTACTTCTTGGTAATTCTGAATTGCATTACCCCAGTAATATGAAATTGGATCGACTATTTCTAATATTTTATAGCCAAAATAACCTGTAATAACAGCTCCACATCCAAGAATAATTAAAGGGTAACTCATTATTGCTGGAACTTTGTGTATTTTTTCATGTTCTGGCTTGCCATGAAAGGTTAAATATAATAATCGCCAAGAGTAAAAAGCTGTTAAAAATGCTGCTGTAATACCTACTATATAGGCAAAATCACCATATTTACTGTGCGCCATAAAAGCTGATTCTAGGATAACATCTTTGGAAAAATAACCTGCAAATGGAGGTATTCCAGCTATTGCTAATGAACCAAGCCATACTAAAATATAGGTTAATGGTATTTTTTTCCATAACCCTCCCATTTTACGCATATCTTGTTCATGATGCGCTGCAATTATTACATTACCAGCTGCAAGAAATAATAATGCTTTAAAGAAAGCGTGAGTTACTAGATGAAACATTCCTGCCGCATAAGCTGATACTCCGCAAGCAAAAAACATATAACCTAATTGGGAGCAAGTAGAATATGCTATTACTTTTTTTATGTCATTCTGGGTAATAGCTATTGTTGCTGCAAAAATACATGTTATAGCCCCAATAATTGTCATAAAATTTAAAGTAAATGGAGATAACTCAAATACTCCAGATAATCTAACCACCAAGAAGATTCCTGCCGTTACCATTGTTGCTGCATGAATTAATGCGGATACAGGTGTTGGCCCTTCCATTGCATCAGGAAGCCAGATATGTAAACCAATTTGAGCAGATTTACCCATACAACCTATAAATAGGGTCATTGCGATGAAATCTATATAGTTAAAATTTGTACCAAATATGTTAATTTCTGCAGGAGCTAGATTTTTTGTTTGCGCTAAAATATCTATAAAATTTAGAGAGCCAAAAAGGCTATATATACCAAACATTCCTATGATAAAGGCAAAATCCCCAATACGGTTTGTAATGAATGCTTTTAAGCTTGCTTTATTTGCAGACTCTTTTTTAAACCAATAACCAATTAATAAATAGGAACATAAACCAACACCTTCCCAACCTACAAATAATTGCAATAAATTTGCAGCGGTTACTAATATTATCATGAAGAATGTGAATAAAGATAAGTAACAAATAAATCTGTTAACTCTTTTTTCTCCCTCCATATAGCCTATTGAATAGAAATGTACTATAGCTGATACTAAATTAATCACTACCAGCATGGTAGCTGATAAGCTGTCTATTTGAATCTCCCAATTGATTTTTAAGTCTGCAATATTTATCCAATTTAAAATTTTGCTAATAATAACAATGTCACTATTTATAATTTGGCTGTATAAAATTAGAGAATAAGCTGCTGAAACCGCAATTAATGTGCTGCATAAATATTGAATTATTTTGCTATTTTCCGCTCTTACAAAAAAACTACTAATCAGAGTAGATATTAAAGGAAGAAATATTGCTAATTTTGCTTCTAACATTCTACCCTTTCATCATATTAATTTCTTCAACATTTATATTTCCTTTTTGTCGGAAATATATAACTAATATTGCTATTCCTATGGCTACTTCTGCCGCAGCAACCGTTAATATAAACATTACAAATACTTGTCCTACAAGATCTTGAAGCATGGCTGAAAAGGTGATGAAATTAATATTTGCAGCTAGCAAAATTAATTCTAGTGACATTAAAAAATTTATTATTGATTTACGATTAATCAATATTCCTGAAAAGCCAATTACAAATATTGCTGCTGATATTGTAATAAAATATTGAGTTGGTATTTCCTGATAAGTAAATAATTCCATTTTATACTCCTTTTCCTGTTAAAACTTTTACTAGCTTTACTGAATCTTTTCTGCTTCGTAATACTTGCTCTGATATTTTCTGTTTTTTAACATTTTCTCTTTGTCTTAATGTTAAAATTACTGCCCCCATCATTGCGACCAATAAAATAAGCCCAGCTATTTGAAAATGAAAGAAAAATTCTGTATATAATATTTTACCAAGGCTGTATATATCAGCCTCCCCTTCTTTAGTTGGATATGAAGCTTTAATATTTTCGCTCAATGAATTAAGTGAAATTGTAGTGGCAAAGTAAATCTCTGCAAAAATTATTGAAGAGATTATAAGCGTGAATGGTAATATTTTTAGTAGCTCTTTTTTTATTGATTTAATTTCAATATTTAACATCATCACCACAAATAAAAATAATATTGCCACCGCTCCTACATATATTATTACTAATATTAAAGCTAAAAACTCTGCACCTTGCAGTAAAAATAAACCAGCAGAATTAAAAAATGCAAAAATAAGAAACAAAACTGAATGTACAGGATTTCTTGCAGTAATAACAAATAAGCTTGAGCTAATTAATAAAAATGAGAATATGTAAAAGGCTATTAAATTCATTTTATTTATATGTGTTTTCTTCTTCTATATTACTAAATAATGCGTCTTCCCATCTATCTCCATTTTCTAGCAATTTTTCTTTATTATACATTAATTCAGACCTTGTTTCGGTAGCAAATTCAAAATTTGGACCTTCAACAATTGCATCAACTGGGCATGCTTCCTGGCAGTAACCACAATAAATACATTTAGTCATATCTATGTCATATTGAGTTGTTTTTCTTTGCCCATCTTCTCTTTCTTCTGCTTCTATTGTAATAGCTTGAGCTGGGCATATTGCCTCACATAGCTTACAAGCAATGCATCTTTCTTCACCATTAGGATATCTTCTTAAAGCATGCTCTCCTCTAAATCTTTGGCTAACAGGCCCTTTTTCATAAGGGTAATTTATAGTAACTTTTGGCTTAAACATAAATTTTAGTGTTTTTGCTAAACCTTTGATAATTTCTATTAGGAAGAAATTTTTTATTAATGATATAATTCTAGTCATAATTTATGTGGGTAATTTATCAAATATATATAAAAATGATGCCTGTCCTATTAACCATAATAGAGTTATTGGCAAAAATATTTTCCAACCTAGACGCATTAATTGATCATAGCGATATCTTGGCAATGTAGCTCTTACCCAAATAAATAGAAATAACAGAAATGTAACTTTTAGAATAAACCAGATCTGCCCTGGAATAATATTTAACCATTCAATATTAAATGGTGCTAACCAACCACCTAAAAATAAAATTGTGGTTAATGCTGACATTAATATCATATTTGCATATTCACCAAGGAAGAATAAAGCAAATGGCATTGATGAATATTCTACATTATATCCAGCAACTAATTCTGCTTCAGCTTCTGGAAGATCGAATGGATGGCGATTAGTCTCGGCAAGTATGGATATAAAAAATATTATAAATATTGGAAATAATGGCCATATATACCAACCATCTTGTTGCGATAAAACGATCTCCTTTAAATTTAAACTTCCCGTTAATAATAAAATACAAACTATTATTATTCCCATAGACACTTCATATGAAATCATTTGGGCTGATGATCTTATTGCTCCAAGAAATGCATATTTTGAATTACTTGCCCAGCCAGCCATTATTATGCCATATACCCCTAATGAAGATATTGCTATTAGATAAAGCAAACCGAGATTAACATCAGCAATTACAAAATTATCGCTAATTGGTATTACAGCCCAGGCAATTAAAGCTAAGCTATAGGTTATAACTGGAGCAAGTAGAAAGATAATTTTATTTGCACCATTTGGAATAATTGGCTCTTTTAACATTAACTTCAACCCATCAGCTAGTGGCTGAAATAAACCAAATGGCCCAACTATGTTTGGGCCTTTTCTTAGTTGCATTGCTGCAATTATTTTTCTTTCAAATAAGGTTAAGAAAGCTACACAACCAATAAGAGGGCCAACTAATAAGATAATTTTAGTTATAATTTCAATTATTAATGTTAAATCATTTAAGAAACTCGCTTCAGCCATTTTTATTTTTATTTTCTATTTCATTAACACATTTTCCCATTGTAACTGAGGCTCTAGCAATAACATTTGTTTGATAAAAATTATCAATATAATTAGTAAATTCTTTTGCGGTCATAATGCCAGAATTATATTCTGTTAATTTATTATCATTTGCAGATTCTGTTAATTTAGGATTTTTTTCTAGCATTTCTTCATATAGAATTTTATATGATTTATAAATTTTTAACTGCATAGCTTTCTTGAGCTCATTTATAATTTGCCAATCTTCCATTGCCAAACCAGGGGCTTTTACTGCTTTATTAGTATTTTGCACCACCCCTTCTAAATTTGTGAAGTGAGCATGTTTTTCAGTGTAACAAGCACTTGGTAAAATTATATCTGCATATTTTACAGCCCTATCACCATGTGTACCAATATATATGTTAAAACTATTTTTTATCTGCGCTATATTTTCTGCATCATAGCCTAATAAAAATAAAATATTTATTTTTTCATTCTCAATGGCTTTATAAATTTCTTTTGTGTTTTTTCCACCTTTGGCTGGAACAAAATTAATATCAAGAGCGCCCACTCTAGATGCTGAATTATGCAGAATATTATAACCATTCCAATCAGATGTTATAACATTATATTTTTTACAAATTTCTTGAATTATGTTAAGGCAGCTTTCTGCATCATTTCTACAAAATAATGCCTCTCCTATAATAATTAATGGTTTTTTAGCAGATTTTAATTTTTTAGAAAAATCATTTTTATCATATAATATGTCTTCTAAAATTTTCCCTGTATTACCTAATTGCTCATATGGATAGCTTAAATCATTTTCAACTCCAATGTTGGCAATGATAAAATTTTTATTTGTAACATATTGTTTTCTAATCCTAGAATTTAATATTGCAGCTTCCTTACGTGGATTGGCGCTAATAATTAAGCATAAGTCAGCTTCTTCTATATTACTTATTTTACTGTTAAATAAGTAATCTGCTCTTTTGTCACTTTTCATGACTGAGCCATATGGTCTAGCATCATAATTTTTACAACCTATCTCATCTAGAAACTCTTTTAAAATATAAAGTGATTCTATATCTGCTAAATCACCGGCTAAGGCTGCTACTTCTTTGTGGAGAAGTTGAGTTTGCTCTATTTTTTTAGCAATTAAATTAATTGCTTCTTTAAAGCTTGCAGGTACTAACTTGCCAGATTTGCGGATATATGGCTGATCAATTCTTTGCATATTTAACCCGTCACAGGCAAATCTTGTTTTATCACTTATCCATTCTTCATTTATATCTTCGTTTAATCTTGGCAGAATACGCATTACTTTTGACCCTTTTGCATCAACTCTTATGTTACTTCCTACTGCGTCATGAATATCGATTGATTCAGTTTTTGTTAACTCCCATGGCCTTGCAGTAAAAGCATATGGTTTTGATGTTAATGCTCCCACAGGGCATAAATCAATGATATTTCCAGATAATTCTGATGATAATGTTTTTTCAACATAAGTAGAAATCTCCATAGACTCTCCTCGACCTACCGCACCCAATTCCTCTACCCCTGCAACTTCTGTTGAAAATCTAACACATCTTGTGCAATGTATACATCTAGTCATGTGAGTTTTAACTAGCGGCCCAAAGGATTTTTCTGGTACAGCTCTTTTATCCTCTAGGAATCTGCTTTCTGAGCAGCCATAAAACATTGCCTGGTCTTGAAGGTCGCATTCTCCACCTTGATCACAAATAGGACAATCTAACGGATGATTAGCAAGCAAGAACTCCATTGCACCTTCGCGAGCTTTTTTAACCATATCTGATTTAGTTTTTACTTCTAACCCATCAAAAACTTGAGTTGCACAAGAAGCTTGAGGCTTAGGAGGTCCAACGCTTAGCTCAACTAAACACATTCTACAATTTCCAGCTATTGATAAGCGGTCATGATAGCAAAAACGAGGTATTTCTACACCAACTAAATCACAAGCTTGAATTAGAGTTATGCCTTTTGGCACTTCGTAATCTGTTCCGTCAATTTTTATTTTAACTGTTTCACTCATTTTAGTCGGCGCTGTAATTTTCAATTCTTTCTAATATTAATGGTCTAAAATGTCTAATTAAACCTTGTATAGGCCAAGCTGCTGCATCACCTAAAGCGCAAATTGTATGACCTTCAATTTGTTTTGTTAAATCATATAATTGATCTATTTCTTCTTTTTCTGCATTGCCATCTACAAAGCGATTCATCATGCGCATTAACCAACCTGTACCTTCTCGACATGGTGTACATTGACCACATGACTCATGCTTATAAAATGCAGATAATCTTGCTATTGCTTTTATAATATCTGTTTGCTTATTCATTACTATAACCCCTGCCGTTCCCAAACCAGATTTATGGCTTGCTAAGCTGTCAAAATCCATAGTAACCTCGTCGCATATTTCTTTTGGTAATAATGGCACTGAAGAACCACCAGGAATTATGGCAAGCAAATTATCCCATCCACCTATTACTCCTCCTGCATGTGTTTCAATTAGCTCTTTAAGAGGTATCCCCATCTCCTCTTCAACATTACAAGGCTTGTTTACATGGCCTGAAATACAGAATATTTTTGTGCCTGTATTATTTGGCTTACCAAGCGAGGAAAACCATTTAGCCCCCCTTCTTAAAATGGTTGGCACTGAAGCTATAGACTCAACATTATTAATTATTGTTGGGCAACCATATAAGCCTATTATAGCCGGAAATGGCGGCTTTAATCTTGGCTGACCTTTATTTCCTTCAATAGATTCAAGCATTGCTGTTTCTTCGCCACAAATATATGCGCCAGCACCTCTATGAACATGTATTTCGATATCCCAATCAGATCCACATGCTTTTTTACCTATTAAGCCATCTTTTTTTGCTTCGGTAATTGCTTGCTCTAAAATTTGTGCTTCATTGTAATATTCACCCCTTATGTAAATATAACAATTATTTGCACCAATTGCTTTTGAAGCTAAAACTGCTCCTTCTAATAATTTATGAGTTTCATGACGAATAATGTCACGGTCTTTACATGTTCCTGGCTCAGACTCATCTGCATTTACTACTAGATAATGTGGCTTGTCATTATTTTTAGGAATAAATGACCATTTTACACCTGTTGGAAATCCTGCTCCACCTCTTCCTCTTAAACCAGAATTTTTAACTTCTTCTATTAACCAATCTGATCCTTTGGCGATTAAATCTTTAGTATTTTGCCAGTCACCTCTTTTTTTTGCAGCTTCAAGAGAAGCGCTTTCAAAGCCATATAAATTTTGATATATTTTATCTTTTTCTTTAAGAGCCATTTTTCTTTATTTTATTTTCTTTTTGTGGTTCAGATGAATTTCTGCCTGTTTGCGAACCTATTTTTACTTCCCTACCATTTTTAAGAGCATCTAGAATTTCTACTATTCTTTCTTCGCTTAGATCTTCGTAATAATCATCATTTATTTGTACAATTGGAGCGTTAACGCAAGCACCTAAACATTCCACTTCTTTAATAGTGAAATATTTATCTAAAGTGGTTTCATTAAGCTTTATTTTTAAATGTTTTTCACATGATTTTACTATTTCCTCGGCACCCCTTAACATGCAAGGTGTAGTTGTGCAAACTTGAATTAAAAATTTACCAACTGGTTTTAGATTATACATGCTGTAAAATGTAGCAATTTCATATACTCTAATAGGAGCTAAATTTATAATACTTGCTATGTAATCCATAGCCTCAACTGTTATCCAACCTGAATTTTGCCTTTGAGCTAAATCAAGCAAGCCCATTACAGCGCTTTTTTCTTTAGTTTGTGGATATTTAGCAATTAATATTTTTGCTTTTTCTTGATATTCTTTAGTAAATTCAAAACTACTCATTTTTACCTGTCTATTTCTCCAAAAACAACATCCATTGTACTTATAACCGTTACCACATCTGCTATCATATGGCCTTTTGTCATAAAATTGATTCCTTGCAAATGAGCAAAACCTGGCGCTCTAATATAACATCTGTAAGGTTTGTTAGTTCCATCTGAAATTACAAACACGCCAAATTCACCTTTAGGCGCTTCTACTGCTTGATAAGTCTCCCCACTAGGAACGTGATAACCTTCTGTATATAATTTGAAATGATGAATTAGAGATTCCATAGTATTTTTCATTTCATCGCGTAAGGGTGGAGAGATTTTTTTATCTGATGTTTGAAAATCTCCATCTGGTAATTCTTCACAACATTGCATGATAATCTTTACAGATTCCCGCATTTCTTCAATTCTTACCAGATAACGATCATATGAATCTCCATTTTTACCAATAGCTACATCAAAATTAACCTTATCATATATGTCATATGGCTGAGATTTTCTTAAGTCCCAGGCAATACCAGAACCTCTTAACATAGGCCCTGTAAAACCCCAATCTAGTGCCTGAGCTTTGGAAACTACACCTATATTTACTAATCTTTGTTTAAAAATACGATTTTCTGTTAGAAGATCCTCTAAGTCATCAATATATTTTGGGAAAATAGTAAAATATCTGTATATATCTTCAAGAAGACCCGCTGGTAAATCTTTGGCAACACCGCCTGGCCTAAAATAATTTGCATGCAATCTGGCACCACAAACTCTTTCATAAAATTGCATCATCTTCTCTCTTTCTTCAAATAACCATAAAAATGGAGTCATTGCTCCAACATCTAAGCCTTGAGTTGTGATATTTAATATGTGATTTAATATTCTAGTTATCTCTGAAAAAATAACCCTAATATATTGAGCTCTTTCTGGAACTTTTACTTTTAATAATTTTTCAACCGATAAAGCAAAAGCATGCTCTTGATTCATTGGAGAAACATAATCAAGACGATCAAAATATGGAATAGCTTGTAAATATGTTTTATGTTCTATTAATTTCTCAGTCCCTCTATGTAACAAACCTATATGAGCATCTGCTTTTTCTACAACCTCTCCATCTAAATCTAATAATAGACGCAAAACTCCATGGGCAGCTGGATGTTGCGGCCCAAAATTTAGAGTCATATTTTTAATGTTTTTTTTATTCTCTGTGCTCACTTTTTTCTTTACTTATATTAGCTAAAGCTTTTTCGTCACCAGGCAATAATTGAGCAGCATCTTGCCCTTCCCATGGGCTTAAATAATCAAAATTTCTATATTCTTGATCTAGTTTTACCGGCTCATATATAACTTGCTTTTCTTCAATGTCATATCTTACCTCTTCATAACCTGTTAAAGGAAAATCTTTGCGCAAAGGGTGATAACTAAAATTATAATCTGTTAATATCCTTCTAAGATCGCTGCTATCTGTGAATTTAACTCCATACATATCAAATATTTCTCTTTCATACCAATTAGCGGCTGAGAATAAATCTTGTATTGTCGGAACTTCTTCTTTTTCACTTAATTTAACTTTTATCCTGATTCGTTGGTTAAATTTTAGACTTAGCAAATTATATACAACTTCAAATCTTTTTTCTAAATGTGGATAATCAACCCCACAAATACTTATTAACATTGAATATAAATAGTTAGTATCATCACGCAAACCTCTTAATAACTCTCTTATATTTTCTTTAGGAACTAATAAAACTAGTTCATCACCAGCTGCAATATGTTGATCTGCCTGGTGTTTTTTTAAAAATTTTTCATCTAGATTTAAAAGATTATTTTCCATTCTAGCTTCTTCTTAACTTACCAGTTCTTTTAATTTTATTTTGCAATTGCATAATACCATATAATAAAGCCTCTGCAGTTGGAGGGCAGCCAGGCACATAAACATCAACCGGCACTATTCTATCACAACCTCTTACTACTGAATAAGAATAATGATAATAACCTCCACCATTAGCACATGAGCCCATAGAAATAACCCATTTAGGGTCAGCCATTTGATCATATACTTTACGCAAGGCTGGAGCCATTTTATTTGTTAAAGTTCCAGCAACAATCATAACATCGGACTGTCTTGGTGATGGCCTAAATACTAAACCAAAACGATCCAAATCATAACGCGCCGCTGCACTATGCATCATTTCTACAGCGCAACATGCTAAACCAAAAGTCATAGGCCAAAGAGAGCCTGTTCTAGCCCAATTTACTAGCTGGTCTAATCTTGCCGTAACAAAACCTTTATTATCAATTTGACTGATTGCTTGCTTTAAAAGCAAATCTTGGTTTTTATTTATATCTACTCCCATTCTAAAGCACCTTTAAACCACTCATAAATAAAGCCAACTGTTAGAATTGTAAGAAAGATCATCATTGACCAAAATCCTAAAGCCCCTATTTTTCCAAGAGATACAGCCCATGGAAATAAAAAAGCTATTTCTAGATCAAAAATTATAAATAAAATTGCTACCAAATAAAATCTGACATCAAATTTAGCTCTAGCATCTCCAAAAGGCTCAAATCCACACTCATATGCTGATAATTTTTCAGCATCTGTTTTTCTAGGAGCCGCAATAAATGGTATAGCTAAAAGAGCAAAAGCAATAGCAACAGCAAAAGCTATGAAGATTAATACTGGTAAATAGCTATAGACAATATTTTCCACAATATAATTATTCAAAAAATTGCCATTATCATATTCTTAAATAATCTAATTTGCCAGTGCTTTTTTTGCTTTTAGATGATACTAGCATAAGCTGTGTTTTTCCTTTTTTATACATAAAAATAAAGCGCAGCTTATATATTAATTAATTTATATAGTTAAAGAAATTATAAAGATAAGCAATAATCAAGAGATCATTAGATGATTTTTGAGAATTACAAAATTAGCTATATCAGCAAATTAAGCTATTATCTTATTTTACAAATAAAGCAAAAAGCTATCTATCAAGCTGCGCTCAAACACCTAGATGCCACGCCACCACTAACTTTTTCTTTCCAAGAATCAACCTCATTATCGTTTTGACTATCAATATATTTGTTTACATCTTCATTATCTGTAAACCATCTTAGCTTTTTTATTAAAAAATCTAAAATAGTTATATCCTTTCCTTTAGAATCTTTAATTTGAGCATTTTTATTAATGCCATTTTCTAATAAAACAATAATCATTTCAGGTTTTTTATAAATTGCTTCTTGCAGCAAATCTTTTTGCACAATATCAATTTCATTTTTTGTAATTTCTTCTGTATCTATTATAAATTTAGCTTGCTTATTCTTAAAACTCGATAGCTTATCTTTAATAAGGCGTTATCACCTTTATTTATAGCATCTATAGCAGATAATCTTCTTTCTGCAAAATCAAGGGCAGGGAGTAAATTTTCATCATTTTGTCCACCTCCAGGATGTATAATAGGCCTACTCTTTATTCTATATTCCTTTATAAAAACAGAAGTTGCATCTCTGCTGTTAGAAGAAATTCTCATACTCGGATTAAAACCGTGATACAACAGAAATCTTGCAGCTTCTATGTCCCCATTTTGTATTTTACTCACAACAGCATTTTGCCCTTTTTCATTTAAGAGATGCAGATTTTCTTGGTTTATCAAACCTGCCTCATAGAAATCTTGCATTTCCTTAGTACTAACTGTATGAAGATTAATTTCTTGAAGATTAATTTTGTTCAGAAGCTTGCTTAATGTATTAGGGAGATCAGGATCATGACCGGCACCTTGATTAATAGAAGGCGAAATTGTTGTCTCTACCTCTCCGCTTCTAAAACCCATTAAAACTTCTAAATCTCTTCGTACTCTTTGAAAATTTGTTCTATATCTTGCTTGTAATCTCTGAATATATCTTATATAATTCTATAATCTTTGATTTATATTTTAGCATATTTTATCTAAATAAACAAACTCCAGATTTGTGAGGCATTAATTATATTTTCATTTATTGCCTCTGATAACTTTTACGCTGCTTATCGGCAAAATTATGAATAATAGCTGTTTTAGCTGTTATTAAGCCTTTAATATGCTCTGCATAGCCATAATCTATAAATATCTTTATGCTTGTTTCATCTTGTTCTCTTATAGCTATATTAATAGTTGACGAACCGCTATGACGCTCAATAGGATTACGACCCTCTAATAACGAGCTTTCACCTCTTCACAAGGTTTTTTAAAAGAGCAATTGTTAATTCAGCTGCGTCAATGACTTTGCCCAAGTTATCTCTTCTTGTAATTTGCTGATGTTGAGAATCGATTCCACCGCATTATCTGCAGCTCGCTACAAATATATTATTTTGATATCTCTATAAGATTTCCAAATGTTTTTTGGTAATAAATTTTAGAAAATTAAAGAGATTTTAATAATAATGCTAGATTTTTAATATCTCTTTTTTTATGCAAAGAATTTACACTCACCCTTATTCTTGCTGTTTTGGCAGTTGGAGGCCTAATAAAAGCAGTATAAAACCCATTTTTTAAAATAAGGGAATGAGCTTTTTCTGCAGCTTTTATATCTTTAAATTCTTTTATAAAAATTGGGCTTTTATTATTTTTTAAACCTGAATTTTCTGCAAATAAATTTATATTTTTATGTAAAAGAACTTTATATTTATCTTTATTTGCAATTAAATCAATTGCCTTACATGCAGCTGCAACAACTGGTATAGGTAAGGATGTAGTATAAATTAAACTTCTTGCGCTAGAAGCTAAATAATCAATTAGCTTTTTAGAGCCAGCCACATAACCTCCATAAGAGCCTATAGCTTTTGATAAAGTACCCATTTGAATATAGGATTCATCTTTGAGATTACATGAAACAACTCCAAAACCATGAGCATCATCCGCCAATAAATAAGCTTGATATTTTTTGGCTATTTTTAGCATTGATTTAAGATCTGCTTTATCTCCATCCATTGAGAAAATAGTTTCGCTAATAATAATTATTTTTTTATAATTTTTGCTATTATTCTTTAAGATATATTCTAAATGCTCCAAATCATTATGATTAAAACGCTTTAACTCAGCTTTAGTTAATTTAGCACCATCTAAAAGCGAAGCATGGATGAATTTATCAGCAATTATTAGATCATACTTATCTATGAGCGCTTGCAAAATTCCTGCTGAAGTTAAAAAACCACTACCAAATATTAACGCTGATTCGGTATTTTTTATTTTAGCAATTTTTTCTTCTAAAATTTTATAATAGTGATGATTACCTGAAATTAACCTTGATGAAGTTCCACCCACTCCATATTGCTTTATTGCTTTTATAGCATGAGCCTTTACTAATTTATTATTAGCCATAGCAAAATAATCATTACTGGCAAAATTAAGGTATTTTTTGTTATTTATTTTAATGTAATTAGCATCTAAAAATTTGGCCTCTTTAAGTGATCTCAGGCTATTTTTTTCCTCTAATTCTTTAATTTTACTATCACAAAATAAATCTAAGCTTGTCATTATACTAAAACTTAGTTATTAAAAGGCTGCATTCTATATAATTTTTATGACTAAGCAAATTATTAATTTTGAGATTGGTGCTATTAGAAAAGATTGGCAATTATCTGAAGTATCTAGTTTATTTTCTTTGCCTTTTAATGATCTAATTTTTTATGCCCAACAAACTCACAGAAAATTTTTTGATCCTAATCAAGTTCAAATCTCTACATTACTTAGCATTAAAACAGGAGGATGCCCAGAGAATTGCTCTTACTGTCCGCAATCTGCACATTATGATACAGGACTTGAAAAAGAAGATCTTATGGATGTCTCTTTAATTGTGGAAGCTGCAAAACAAGCTAAGAAAAATGGCGCTTCACGTTTTTGTATGGGGGCAGCTTGGCGTAATTTACATGACCGCGATGTTAGCAAAATTTGTGACATTGTTGAAAAAGTTAAAGAAACTGGAGTAGAAACCTGCATGACCTTAGGGATGATTACCGACTCTCAGGCTTTAAAACTAAAAAAAGCTGGCTTAGATTTTTACAATCATAATATTGATTCATCAGAAGAGTTTTATGAAAAAATCATTACAACTCGTAATTATCAAGACCGCTTAGATACATTAGAAAATATTGCAAAAAATAATATAAATATTTGTTCAGGCGGCATAATTGGCATGGGAGAAACCAGAACCGACCGTATAAAAATGCTTTTAACCCTCAATAAATTAGATAAATCACCAAAATCTATTCCTATTAACTTGCTAGAAAAAATATCTGGCACACCTCTTGAAGATGCTAAAGATTTTGATGTTTTTGAATTTGTTAGAACTATTGCGGTGACCCGCATTATGTTTCCTGATGCTTTTGTTAGGCTTTCTGCTGGCAGACAAAATATGAGTGAAGAAGCTCAGACAATGTGTTTTTTAGCTGGCGCAAACTCAATTTTTTATGGTGAAAAACTTTTAACTCAAAATAATCCTAAAGAAAATCAAGATTTAGAATTATTTGAAAAATTAGGAGTTAAAGCTATTTAGTTTTTTTAAGAAGCGGATCAAAGCCGCCTTTTGAAAATGGATGGCATTTTATAAGCCTCTTAAAAACCAACCAACTAGCTTTAATAATATTATAATTTTGATAGGCTTCTAAAGCATAGCTAGAGCAACTTGGCACAAACTTACAACATGGAGGATATAAAGGAGATATAAAATAACGATAAATAATCAAAGGAGATATTAATATATATTTTAAAAATTTAGGCATTGGCAATTTATTGCTAATTTTTAAATAATATTTTTTAATCTATTTAAGACCTCTTCTTTACCAAGCACTTCCATAATTGAAAATATACTAGGAGAGATATGCGATGCTGTAAGAGCAATTCTTATGAAGCCCGCTATGTTTTTCATTTTAAGATCTGCTTTCTCTGCAAATATTTTGCAAGCTGAATATAAAGAATCATGACTAAAATCATTTTGAGATTCAATGAATGAAATAACATCTTGTTGCAAAGAGGATATTTTATTTAAGTCAGATGCCGCTTTTTCTGTTAAAGATTCTTTAGCTTTAAAAGCTTCTCTTAAAAATAAAACCGATTCTTTAAACTTATTAATATTTTGAGCTCTTGCCTTTAACTCATCTAGTAAATTGCTAATTCTGGTTATTTCTAAAGA
>JADHLN010000053.1 GCA_016780625.1 Rickettsiales bacterium | reverse complement strand
TGCAGCGCTTGTAGCATAATATATTTGCTTATTAATCACGTTTTTGTGAGTTACTCTAATATTTAAATGATTTATTTGATATTAAAAAGCTAATGGCTTGAATTATTTCTCTTGAAAATATGCAAAAATCTGAAAGTGACCTTTAGAGTAATAAAATTAAGAAAAAATAAACTCTAATAATAAAATTATTAAAGCAGTAAATACTTAATTATTATTTAATTCTTCTGCTGCTGATCTAGCTAAATTATCAACAAGATCATTATATTTATCTCCTGAATGTCCTTTAACCCATTGCCATTTCACTTGATGCTGGTTGTTAAGATTTGCTAATTCCTGCCATAATTCTTTGTTTTTTACAGGTTTTTTATTTGCGCTTTGCCAATTATTTTTTTCCCAATTTTTTATCCATAAAGTAATACCATTTTTAACGTAAGTAGAATCTGTTATCAGGGTAACTTCACATTTCTCTTTAAGAGTTTTTAATGAGTTTATGGCAGCTAATAATTCCATTTGGTTATTAGTAACATTTTTTGCATTTCCTGAAATTTCTTTTTTTATATCATTATAAATTAAAATTGCGCCCCAGCCTCCATTGCCTGGATTTCCTAAAGATGAGCCATCTGTGTAAATTGTAATTTTTTTCATTAGATTGTTATTTTATTTTTATTGTAAAATTCTAATATTTTAAAATATTCACTAGGATCTTTAGCTGTTACTAAATCATCTTTTTTATATTCTAATTTATCTGCAACACGCGATAAATAAAATCTAAGAGCTGCAATAATACAAAAATTATGCAGATTTTCTTTTTCATTCTTATCTAAAATTGTGATTGTTTGATAGCCTTTGATAAAATTATTTAGGAAGTTTAAATTTATATTTTGGTTTTTGTCAAAGCACCATGAGTTTATAATTATAGCAATATCAAGCATAAGGTAATCTTCACATGCAAAATAAAAATCTATCAATCCTGAGATTTCATTATTAGTGATAAAAACATTATCTGGAAATAGATCTGCATGAATAATGGATTTTCTAATATTAGAGAGATCTAATTGGGAAATTCTGTTAAAAAAATATTCAATTAATCCTAATTCTTGTTCGCTAATTGCTTTTTTTAATTTTAATTTTTGTTTTAATTTGATTAATTGAAAAACCCCATATTGATTTTCTCTTTTTTTAAAAAAATTTTGAGTAATTTGGTGAAATTTAGCAAGCATTTGGCCTAAATTAAACATTATTATTGGGTTTATTTCAGTTTCTTCTGCTAAGCTACCAGTTAAATATGAGATTATTATTCCTGTTTTTGCTTTGAAATTAAAATCAAGATGATCTTTGTTATTACGAAAAATCTTTGGGGCAGGGAAGTTATTTTTATTGAGATGCTCTATTAATTGTAAAAAAAATGGCAGATCAGGTTTGTAGAGTTTTTTTTCAAAAATTGTTAAAACAAATTTACCTTGATCGGTATTTAAGAAAAAGTTAGAATTTTCAACACCTTTTTCTATGGCTTGATAATCAGTTAAATTGCCAATATTATAATTTAATAAAATGGTTTTTATATCATCTTTGGATAATTTTGTAAAAACTGCCATAAATAAAATGTAAAATTAATATTTATATTATTTTTTAAATGAAATGCAATGCAATAATAGCAGACCCAAATAAATCATGCTTTATATCTGCTAATGCTGGATCAGGTAAAACTAAGATTATTATTGATAGAATTATTTCTTTGTTAATTTTTGGTGTTAATCCTTCTAAAATTCTTGCTCTTACCTTTACTAATTCAGCAGCATTGGAAATGAAGGAGAGAGTTATATCTATGTTAGAGAGATATATTCAAGCCTCAGATAGTGAGATAAATAATTTATTAAATGAGTTAGAAATAATAGATTTTTCTTTAGATGAAGTTAAAGAAAATTTGCATGATGCATATGAAAAAATAACTGAATTTAAAATCCAAACTATTCATAGTTTCTGTCAGTCTTTACTTAAAAAATATGCTATAGAAGCAGGTCTTTCTAATGATTTTGCAATTATAGATGATAATTATGCGTTAGAATTACAGGATTTAGCAAAAGAAGAGTTTTTTCAAATTAAGGCGGTAAAAGAGGTAAGTGATTATTTTTTTAGTCAATTTCATTATAATATTATTGCAGAAATTATTGATGAAATAATTGCTAAAAGAGTAAAAATTGAATTTGTTTTAGATAAATATCCTGATTTTACAGCCTATATAAAGGAAATTTATAAATTTTTTAAATTAGAGATAAATAAGGATTTTCGTAAAGATATTTTAAATAAATTAGCAGATAAATTAGATTTAAATTTTTTAAAAGATTTAAGCAAGGCAATTAATGAATATGGAAGTAAAACAGATTTAGCTAGGTTGGATGCTTTAAATAATTTGCAAAATAAAGTTGGCAGTGATTTTTCTTTTAAGGATTTTCAAGATTTCTTTTGTAAAAAAGATGGTGTTTTTAGAGTAAAATTAGTTACTAAAAAAATTGCTGAGTTAACTCCAAATTATAATTTAATTATTACTAAAATAGCTTCTTTATATGAAGAATTATATGAAGAGTTTAAAACATATGAAATGGCAGAATTTATGGAGAATTATGCTTTTTTGGCTCGGATATTTATTACTAATTATCAAGCAATTAAGCAAAAAGAAAATTTGTTAGATTATGAAGATATAATTTTATTTACTATAAAATTACTTAAAGATTCTAATGTTAAGGAGCAAATATTATATAATTATGATAGAAATATTCATCATATTTTGCTTGATGAGGCTCAAGATACAAGCCCTTGGCAATGGGAGATTATTAATTTACTTTTAGAAGATTTTTTATCAGCTAAGAAAGATATAAAAATTAAAGATAAATTGCAGAGCTTTTTTATTGTAGGAGATGAAAAGCAATCAATTTATAGTTTTCAAGGAGCAGATCATAAATTATTTCATAAAATGCGTTCTCATTTTAAAGAAAAGTTAAATTTATTAGATAGTAAGCTATATGAAATTTCTCTTGATAAATCTTATCGCAGTCAGCAAGATATTTTAGAATTAGTAGATAAATTTGCTAATTTAGATTTGGTTAAGGATTCTTTATCTGAAGATGGTAGTAAAATACAGCATTTAGTTACGAGAAAAACTGAAAATTCTAATGTTGAATTATGGAAAATTAATTTAGAAGATAAGAATGAAGAAAAAACATTAGAGTGGGCATATCCTACTAAATTTATTGATAAAATTTATAAAGAGGATGCTAATGCTGAATTAATCGCAGATTTTATTGCAAAAAAATTAACTAATGCCCAGATTATGCCTGGAAATGGTCAGGTAATTAAGCCAAGTGATATATTAATTTTATGTAGAAAAAGAAATCAAACTTATAAAGCAATTATTAGAGCATTAAGCAAAAAAGCTATTAAAGTAAGTGGTGATGCAAAATTTAATTTATTAGATTATGTGTTAATAATGGATCTAATAGGTTTTTTAAAATTTGTTTATTTTCCTGAAGATGATCTAAATTTAGCAGCAATTTTAAAAGCGCCTTTATTCCAAATGAGTGAAGAAGATATATTTCAGTTATGCCATGATAGGGGAGAAGAAAAATTAATTAATATTATAAAAACTCGTAAGCCGAAAATTTACCAAAAACTTATTAGTTTGCAGCAATTAGAAGCTAATTTAGCTTTGGATGAATTTTATTTATATTTATTAGATATTTGTGGTTTGCGGGAACAATATATTTTGCAATATGGCAAAGAAATTAATGATCTAGTTAATTGCTTTTTGAAGATAGTTAATGATTTTCATTTGCGTGATATGAATAATAAGAATTTTTTAGAATTTATTCATAGTTATAATGTTTCGGCATCTATTAATATGGTAAATGCAAATGATATTTTAAATATTATGACTATACATAAATCAAAAGGTTTGCAAGCCCCGATTGTGTTTGTGATTTTTGATGGTTTGAAGGATAATTCATTTAAAAGAAATTACGTTGAAATAGATTATAATAATAATTTATTAATGGCTGTAAATTATCGTAAGATTTCTGCTTTAGAAGATTATTTTTCTGACTTTACTAAGTTAAAACTCTCTGAAGAGCTAAGGTTAATCTATGTTGCATTAACTAGGGCAAGAGATGAATTATATTTGGTTTCTTTTAACAAAAAAAATGAAGATAATTTTATTTATGATTCATTATTATCTTTGGTAAATGAAAACAATTTTTTAGAATCTGATCTTAAATTTGTTAAATCTCCTAAAAAAATTAAAATAGAAAAAAAAGATCCAAAAGAAGAAAATTCTGTTTCAGATTTAAAATTTTATATTGATGAAAATAAAAAAAATCATAAATCTTCTAAGTTGCAATTTGAATTGGATGAGCAATCAGAAAAATATGAAGCAAAGATAGGGGAGGTATATCATTATTTATTAGCATTTTTAGTTTCTAATGGGGAATTGAAATTTTTGGATAAAGAAATAAATAAATTAGCTTTATTTTTAACTGAAAATGAAAAAAAAGAAATTTTAACAAATTTGCATGAGATTTATAATAGTGAAATTGGTGATTTATTTTTTAAAAATAATGGTTTTCCTGAATTATCCTTAAATTTATTTGCAGATAATAAAAATTATCAAGGCAGATTAGATTTATTATTAATAATTGAAGGTAAGGCAATGATTATTGATTATAAATTTTGTAAAAACCCTTTAGTTTTACAAGAATATAAAGAGCAATTAGATTTTTATGAAAAATTAGTAAGGGCAAATTATCCAGAATTGCAAATTATTGAGAAATATAATTTTTTTATTAAAGAGAAAAAACTAGTAAAAATTAGTTAAAATTATAATTATCTAATTGATGGATTTTAATTAATTCAGATTTGCCAGTTTTTCTTTCTTTAATTTCAATATGGCCATCTTTTAAAGATTTTGCGCCTATGATTATTTGATAAGGTATGCCAATCAAGTCGTGACAGGCAAATTTTTCTCCTACTGATTTATTACTAGTATCATCAATAATTATGCTGATATTTCTGTTTTGTAATAATTCATATATTGCAAAGCTGGTTTTGGCAATTTCTGGATCGGATAATTTTAAAGGATTAATTATAACCTTAAAAGGTGCAATTTCTGTTGGCCAAATTAT
>JADHLN010000010.1 GCA_016780625.1 Rickettsiales bacterium | reverse complement strand
AAATAAATGGCCTAAAAATACTTGTTCCACATTTGGAAAAAAAATCATATGATCGCATCAAATAATCTTTATTTTTAGCTTTTAATTCACATCTAAAAAATCTCATTTCCTCTTCATAGTTATTATTTTTAATATAATAATTTTTTAAGAATATATATTTCTCTGGATCTTCCTCCTGCTTGTCTTTATTGGCAGTACATTTCTCTATTTCATCTATTTTATGTATTTTTATATTATCTTTATATTTTTCTGGATCTTCCTCCTGCTTTTCTTGATTAGCAGTGCCTTTCTCTTTTTTATCTTCTTTATATCTTTTTATCTTATCTTTAACAGTTGAAATTATATTAGAAAAACAATTTTTTAAGAATTTATATATTGCTGAAACTTCCTCCTGCTTGTCTTTATTGGCAGCGCATTTTGCTTTTTCATCTATTTTATGTATTTTTATATTATCTGCACCTGTTGAAATTATATTAGAAAAATCAGGTATTTTAGTAAAGATATTATCAAATTTTGCATAATTAATAAAATGCGTATTAATTAAATTAATGTTTTTTATTTCATTATTTTCGCTTCTATTAGCAATTTTTATAATATTAAATTGAGACTCTGATAAATCTAAATTATCTATATCAACGCCAGTGCAAATAAATTTTTCAACCTCAATATTGTTTAATGTTAATTCTTTAATTTTAGATTTTTGAAAAGATTTAATAGTAATATCATCATATTTGCTTTTAGCATTTTCTGAAGTTGTTATCTTTACCTCATCTAGATTATAAGTTTGTCCTATTATATTTAACTCTGGATTTTTTCCATTAAGATCTATCTTAATCCCTCTATTTTCTTGACTATTTTTGTTATTATAATCTTCAAATGTAATTTTTTCTGCCTCTAAGGTAAGATTCACATCTTCCTTAAAGATACAATTTTTAAAATATATATGTTTACCTTTTTTTATTGTAAATTTTGTAACTTTACTAAAATCCCAGCCGTCGCATTTTATATGTGTTGTGAAGTTTTCACAGTTAATTTCAATAGTTATATCATTTTGACCTGCAACTAGTTCACCCCATTTATCCTTCCTCCTATCATTATGATCTTGAGATGTTTGATGAGTCTCTTTAAAAGAAAAAGTAAAGTTAGTCATTATTATGAATATTAAACTGAGAAAGTTGTGGAGATGGTGGGCGATGAGAGATTCGAACTCCCGACCCCCTCGGTGTAAACGAGATGCTCTAGCCAGCTGAGCTAATCGCCCCTTTGGGTGGTTTTTATTCTTTATTTGCTAAATTAGCAAGTAAAAACATCTTATATTTATAAATTTCAGCTAATTTTTATATTAAAATTAGTGAGTAGAAAGCTTAGATTCAGATTTAACTAATTTATCTTTTTCTTCTTTCCATTTAGCAGGCTTTGTTGCTTTTATTAAAGCAGCCTTTAAAACTTCATCTAAATTTGAAGCATAAATAATTTCAAGATTATCGGTAATATTTTTTGGCAAATCTGCTAAATTTTTTCTGTTTTTTTCAGGGATAATAACTTGCTTAATTCCTGCTCTTAATGCAGCTAAGAGCTTTTCTTTCAAACCACCAATTGGCAGCACCCTACCCCTTAAGGTGATCTCACCTGTCATAGCAACCAATCTATTCACAGGGATATTAGTTAAAATTGAAACTATTGATGTGCAAATTGCAATTCCAGCTGAAGGACCATCTTTTGGAGTTGCCCCTTCAGGAACATGTAAATGAATATCATATTTTTGATATTCTTTAGTAGTAACACCAAATTCATGTGAACGTGACTTAAAATAATTATAAGCTGCATGCACAGATTCTTTCATTACATCACCTAATTTTCCAGTGCATGTAATTTTGCCATCTCCAGGTATTTTAACCGCTTCAATAGATAAAATATCACCTCCAAATTCTGTATAAGCAAGGCCAGTTGTTACGCCAATTAAATCTTTTTCTTCAATTCTACCATAATCAAATTTTGCAACACCTGAATATTTAGCCAGATTTTTAGGTGAAATATTAATTTTTGTAGTTTTCTCATCAGCATCAATATTACGTGTAGCTTTACGAGCTATATTAGCTATTTCTCTTTCTAAATTTCTTACTCCAGCTTCATAAGTATATTTTCTTATTAATTCTAAAATAGCTTTATCTGCAAGAGATAATTCTTTTTTATCTAAGCCATGTGCTTCAAGTTGACGTGGGATAAGATGTTTTTTAGCTATTTGCAATTTTTCATCTTCTGTATAACCAGAAACATTAATAATCTCCATTCTGTCTCTTAATGCGTGAGGAATATTTAATGAATTAGCTGTAGTAACAAACATTACTTCTGATAAATCATAATCAACTTCTAAATAATGATCACTAAAACTTGCATTTTGCTCAGGATCTAGCACCTCTAATAATGCTGAGGCCGGATCACCCCTAAAATCTTGGCCCATTTTGTCTATTTCATCTAATAAAAATAGCGGGTTAGATGTTTGACATTTTTTCATTTGCTGAATTATTTTACCTGGCATTGCTCCTATATAGGTTTTTCTATGCCCTCTTATTTCAGCTTCATCTCTTACACCACCTAAAGATATTTTAGCAAATTTTCTACCCATTGTTTCAGCGATAGATTTTGCAAGAGAAGTTTTACCAACTCCTGGAGGTCCAACTAAACATAAAACTGGTCCTTTTATTTTTTTTACTCTTTTATTTACAGCAATAAACTCAAGAATTCTTTCTTTTACCTTATCAAGAGCATAATGCTGGTTATTTAAGATTTCTTCTGCTTTTTTTAAATCTATTTTTAATTTATTTGGTTCATGCCAAGGAATATTTAATAAACATTCCAGATAATTTCTGATAATTCCTGCCTCTGAAGAAATTGGATTCATAGCCTTTAGCTTCTTTAAATCAGAACTTGCTTTTTGCTTAGCTTCTTTTGATAAAAGCTTTTCTTTGATTAATTTGCTAAAATTCTCAATTTCATCTTGTTCTTCTAAATCAGCTTCTCCTAATTCTTTTTTTATCGCTTTTAATTGTTCGTTTAAATAATATTCTCTTTGTGATGTTTCAACTTGAGTTTTAATACGATTTTTTATTTTATTTTCAGCTTCAAGAACTTGATATTCACCTTTTAGTAATTCTAGTGCTAAATTTAACCTTTTAGCTATATCTATCTCTTCAAGACCTTTTTGCTTTTCAGTTATTTTTAATGGCAATGTTGATATTATGTGATCTGCTAATTTAGCTGGATCATTAATCTCAATAATTGCTGTAGCTAAATCAGAAGGAACTCTCTCTTCTAATTTAATATAATCTTTAAATTTTTCTTTTAATGTTCTTACAAGAGCAATATATTTGCCTGTATCATTATCAGAATAATTTATTAATTCTATTTGAGCTGAGAAGCTTTTATCATTATGAAATTTAACTAATTTTGCTCTTTGTTTAGTTTCCACTAAAATTTTTAAGGTACCATCTGGTAATTTCAAGAGCTGAATAATATGACAAATTGTACCAATTTCATAAATATCTTTTCCAGTTATTTCATTTACAGAAGCTGATTTCTGAGTAACTAAAAAGATTTTTTTATCTTTATCTAATGCCTCTTCCAAAGCTTTGATTGATTTATTTCGCCCGATAAATAATGGAAGAATCATATCAGGAAAAACTACAATATCTCTAAGTGGTAGTGCTGGAATTTGCACCAGATCTTTTTTGATGGCTCTTATCATCTATTAGCTAGCTTTTTTTTTATTTGGGGTTTTTTTAGCTTTTTTAACTGCTGCTGGTTTAGTTGCAGCTTTAGCTTTTTCTTTAGCAAGAATCACTATTTCTGGTTTTTTACCATCATCAATAACTTTTTGATCAATAGTCACCTGTTTTTTACCTTTAATGCTTGGTAAATCATACATTGTATCAAGTAAAGTTGATTCCATGATAGCTCTTAAACCTCTGGCACCAGTTCCTCTTTTAATTGCTTTAGTTACAAATGCTTTTAAGGATTCTTTTGTAAATATTAAATCAGTATTTTCCATTTTTACTAATTTTTGATATTGCTTCACAAGAGCGTTTTTTGGTTCAGTTAAAATTTTAACTAAATCACTTTCACTTAAATCGGATAATGGAGCAATAACTGGAAGTCTTCCGATAAATTCAGGAATTAAACCATATTTTACTAAATCATCTGGCTCAATATTTGAAATTATATCAGCCATTTTTACATTTTTAACATCTCTAACATCTGCAGAAAATCCAATAGAAACTCCCCTTCCCTTAGCAGAAACGATTTTTTCTAACCCTTCAAATGCACCAGCACAAATAAATAGGATATTAGAAGTATCAACTTGCAAATATTCTTGTTGAGGATGTTTTCTTCCTCCTTGCGGTGGCACTGCAGCAACAGTTCCTTCTATAATTTTTAGTAATGCTTGCTGAACACCCTCACCCGATACATCTCTTGTTATTGATGGATTATCAGATTTTCTGGAAATTTTATCTATTTCATCAATATAGACAATTCCTCTTTGGGCTTTTTCAACATTATAATCTGCAGATTGTAATAATCTTAAAATAATATTTTCTACATCTTCTCCAACATATCCTGCTTCTGTTAATGATGTTGCATCGGCCATAGCAAACGGTACATCAAGAATTCTTGCAAGAGTTTGTGCTAATAATGTTTTTCCACAACCTGTTGGTCCTATTAATAAAATATTAGATTTTGTTAATTCAACATTATTACTGCTGCTATTTAGATCTTCAAGCCTTTTATAGTGATTATAAACAGCTACTGATAATACTTTTTTAGCATAATCTTGCCCTACAACATAATCATCTAATATTTTACAAATTTCTTCTGGAGCAGAAATTTTGTCAGTTTCTTTGTTAACAATAGATGTTTTTTTATCTTCTTTTATAACATCTGTGCATAATTCTATACATTCATTACAAATAAAAACTGCAGGACCTGCTATTAATTTTTTAACTTCATATTGGCTTTTGCCACAAAATGAACAGAATAATGTATCTTTACTCATAATTATTTTTTAGTCTTATTATTTTTTTCAACTTCATTTCTATTTTGGATTACTTGATCAATCAATCCAAATGATTTTGCTTCCTCAGCAGACATAAAATTATCACGTTCCATTGATTTATGGATAGTGTCTAATTTTTTACCTGTATGATTAACATAAATCTCGTTTAATCTTTTTTTAAGCTTTAATATTTCTTTGGCATGAATTTCTATATCAGTAGCTTGCCCTTGAAAGCCTCCTGATGGTTGATGAATCATAATTCTTGAGTTTGGCAAACTGTAACGACAACCTTTTTGACCAGCAGTTAAAAGAAGCGAGCCCATTGAAGCTGCTTGACCAATACACATTGTAGAAACTTCAGAGTTAATATATTGCATTGTATCGTAAATTGACAATCCAGCTGTTACAACTCCTCCCGGAGAGTTAATATACATATAAATTGGTTTGTGAGGATCTTCAGATTCTAGAAATAAAAGCTGAGCTACAATTAAGCTAGCCATATGATCTTCAACCTGGCCAGTTACAAAAATAATTCTTTCTTTTAATAGCCTTGAGTAAATATCAAATGATCTTTCTCCACGAGCAGTTTGCTCAATTACCATCGGTACAAGGGTATTAGTGAATTGGTCTAATATGTCCATTTATTTTCTCCTTAGGGTTATCGCAATGATAAGTGACAAAAAATAAATTTAAATGGTTTTTTTAATTATCATAAATTTTTTTGAATTGCTCCATAGTAACTTCTTTTTCTTTAGGAGCTGATTTTTCTATTATGTAATTAACCGCTTTTTCTTCAATTATAGGCCCTTTTAAATGCTCTAACATTTGAGGATTTCCTTGATAAAACTTCATAATATCCTCAGGATTGCCAGGATAATTAGCAAATTGAGCTTGCATAGATTCTCTAAGCTCTTTTTCAGAAACTGAAATTTTTTGCTTTTCTGCAATATCAGATAAAATCAATCCAGATTTAACTCTTCTTTTAGCGATTTTTAAATTATCTTTTTTTGCTTTGTCAAAATCTTTAGATTTTTCTTTTTCAGCTTCTTCTTCAGACTTTAAATTATTATCTCTTAAAAATTGTTGGTTTAATATATTGAACTCTTCATTAACCATTGATTGCGGCAAATCAATTTTAACTGATGATTCAATATGATCAAATAATTCTTTTTTATATTGATTTTTTGCCTGATCAGCAAAATATTTACTAATATTTTCTTTAATTTTACTCTTTAAGTCAGCAATATCTTTTGCTCCATGCTTTTTAGCAAATTCTTCATTTAACTCAGCTTTAACTGGCTCTAGAACTTCTTTTACTTTAACTTTAAATTCAGCTTTTTTACCTTTAAGCTCTTCTGAATGATATTCTTTTGGGAAAGTAACTTTTACTAATTTTTCATCACCTGCTTTAGAACCAATTAACTGTTCTTCAAAATTATCTATGAAGCTCTTACTTCCTAGAACTAATTTATGATTCTCCGCTTTTCCGCCAGCAAATTCTTTACCATCAACAGAACCAACATAATCAATTAAAACTGCCTGGTTCTTTTTTGCCTGTTCTTTATCTGCTAATTTTTTAAAATCTTGTTGTTGGCTTTGCATTACCTCTAATTGCTTAGTAACTTCTGATTCAGGTACAATAACTTTATATTTTTCAATTTTTAATTTTGCATAATCTAATTCTTTTATATCTGGAATAGATTCAAATTTTAAATCAAAGACTAAATCATCTCCTGCTTTATATTCTTTTACATCAATATCTGGCTTGGAAGCTATTCTTAACTTTTCTTCTTCAAATAATTTCTTACTGGATGTCTGAATCTCCTCATTTATTATTTCCTCAGTAATAGAAGCTCCAAATCTTTGCTCTAAATAATTAGTAGGAACTTTACCTGGTCTAAAACCTGGAAGTTTAGCTTGCTTTTGCAAATCAATTAACTTTGCATTAAATTTTTCAGTTATTTCTTTGGCCGCTATTTTTATGGTAAAGCTAAGCTCTAAACCATTTTCTTTCTTATCAGTAACTTGCATTCTATATTTTATTTAAATTTAATTGGTGCGGATGAAGGGACTTGAACCCCCACGCCTTGCGGCACTAGATCCTAAGTCTAGCGCGTCTACCAATTCCGCCACATCCGCAAAAAATCAGAGGGTTATATAAACGTTTTTTATCCTATAAATCAAGTAAAATATAGTAATATCTTAAAAATCAAAAATATTTGTTAGTTATAATCTTTATAATTGACAGAAAAGCTTATTAAATTTACTAACTCAGGCCAAATTAAATTGCTGATTATGAAAATTTTTAAATCAAAAAAAGCCACAATTGCTGTTATAAAGCTTCAAGGAGTTATTGGTAAAGTAGGGTTATCAAAAGGACTCACTATTGATAGCATTAAGCATATAGAAAAAATTAAAAAATTCAAAAAGTTAGATGCTATTATTCTTTTAATAAATTCACCAGGAGGATCACCAGTACAATCCGAAATGATTGCCAAAAAAATAACCTCTCTTACAATAAAAAAAGACGGTAGCAAAATACCTATTTACAGCTTCTGTGAAGATGTTGCAGCTAGCGGAGGTTACTGGCTGGCTTGCATTGGAGATGAAATATATAGCTCTAGCTCTTCTATAATTGGGAGCATTGGAGTTATTTCACAAGGCTTTGGCTTTGTTGATGCTATAAAAAAACTAGGTATTGAAAGAAGAGTTTATACCCAAGGAGAAAATAAATCTGTTCTCGACCCATTTAGTAAAACAAAAAAAGAAGATATCGAGATAATTAAAAAGATTCAAGGTGATATTCATCAAGAATTTATTAATTATGTAAAAAATAAACGTGGTAAAAAATTAAATGATAGCCAAGATGTTTTTACAGGGAAATTCTGGTCTGGAAATAAAGCTCTAGAATTAGGCTTAATTGATGGTATTGGTTATTATGAAGAAATTATCAAAGAGAAATTTGGTGAAAAAGTAGAATTCAAAGAACTATCTGCAAAACAAGGGTTTATTCAAAAAAAATTATCTGCAATGGTTGCTAATATAGCTAATAATTTTATACTAGACGTTGCAGAAGTGAAAATGAACAGCAAATATAAATAATTATAAAAAAGCAAAAAATGAAAGTTACAAAAAAAGTTAGATCAATTTTAGATTGGTACCAAGCCGATAACCCAGGCACAAAAAGAAATTTATGCAATATTTTAATGGCAGGAAAATTAGGAGGAACTGGAAAAATGGTTATTCTACCTGTCGACCAAGGTTTTGAACATGGCCCAGCAAGAAGCTTTGCTGCAAACCCTGCTGCTTATGATCCAGAATATCATTTCAAACTTGCAATTGATGCTGGGCTTAATGCCTATGCCGCTCCTCTTGGTATGATTGAATTTGCAGCAGATCAATATGCGGGCTCAATTCCACTAATATTAAAAGTTAATAGCTCAAATTCATTAGCAAGAGATAAAGACGCCCCGCATCAATCTCTTACAGCATCAGTAGAAGACGCAATTCGCTTGGGTTGCTCTGCAATTGGTTTCACAATATACCCTGGTTCAGACGCACAATTTGATATGATTGAAGAAATAAAAGAACTAACTTTAGAAGCAAAATCTCATGGCTTAGCTGTTGTTGTGTGGTCTTATCCTCGTGGAGGCGACATTAGCAAAGATGGTGAAACTGCCATTGATATTTGTGCATATGCAGCACATATAGCCGCTTTAATTGGGGCTCATATTATCAAAGTTAAACCTCCTACTGAGCATTTAGAGTTAGAGGCTGCTAAAAAAGTATATTTAGAACAAAATATAAATATCAAAACTCTTTCAGACCGTATTGCTCATGTTAAAGAGAGCTGTTTTAACGGCAAAAGAATAGTTATATTTTCTGGTGGAGCATCTAAGGGTCTAGACTCATTATATGACGAAGTAAAACATATTCATTTAGGCGGAGGAAATGGTTCAATAATTGGCAGAAACTGCTTTCAAAGAGAAAGAGAGGACGCATTAAACATGCTTAATAAAATAATAGATATTTATAAATCTTAGTAATTTTGACTGAAATATATCTAATTTCTCCAGAAAAAATTGAGTTAGATGATTTTGCTAAAAACTTAGATAATATTTTCAAAGTTACTGGAGGTTGCGGAGCTTTCCAGTTAAGGCTAAAAAATCAAACTACCAAATATATTATTGATGCAGCAAAAAAATTACTGCCTATTTGCCATGCTTATGGAGTACCTTTTATTATTAATGATTTTTGGGAACTAGCCAGAGATTTGGATATTGATGGTATTCATATTGGTCAAGATGATTCCAATATCAAAGATTTAAGAAAGGAATTTTCAGACCAGAAGATAATTGGAGTAAGCTGTCAAAATTCAAAACATAATGCTATTATCGCTGCTGAGAATGGAGCTGATTACGTATCTTTTGGGGCTTTTTTTCCAACTAGCACAAAAAAGGATACTGTAAAAGCTGATTTAGATATTTTAAATTGGTGGAAAAACACTACAAATATTCCTGTTGCAGCTATTGGCGGAATAAACTATAATAACATTAAGGATGTATTATATTGTAAACCAGATTTTATTTGTTTAATTTCAGCAATCTGGTTGGATAGTAACCCAGGAGATAAATTAGGAGAATTTATGAAATTAACAGAAACTAATATAGAGTAAGATAATGAAAAAAATTCTATTTGTATGCACCGGTAATATCTGTCGTTCTCCATCTGCAGAAGGAGTATTTAGAGATAAGCTAAAAAAATTAGGTATATTACAAAAATTTATAATTGATTCAGCGGCCCTTTACGCCTATCATGTTGGAGAACTGCCAGATTACAGGGCAATTAATGAAGCAGAAAGCCGAGGTGTAGATTTAAGCGAAATTCATGCAAGACAAGTAATCTTAGATGATTTTTATGAATATGACCTGATATTAGGCATGACTGAAGAACATTTAAGCTTTCTTGAAGCTAAAAAGCCTCAAGATTCTAATGCCGAAATTGATTTATTTTTAAGATATGCAGATGATTCTGAAGAAGGCGAACTTAGCGACCCATATTACGGAGGTGAAGAAAGTTTTAAAACTATGTTCGATCAAATAGAAATTGCTTGTGATAAAATTATCGCTAAAATAACTGCATAATTTTGACATTAGATATCATATTAACTATGTTTCTTAAGAAATTAAGAGGATCAAAATGATTAACGCAAATTCCATAAGAGTTGGAAATATTATAAAATTTTCTGGAAAATTATGTGCAGTTGTTAAAACCATGCATACACAACCAGGTAAAGGTGGAGCTTTTGTACAAATGGAGCTTAAGGATATTGTTAACGGCACTAAATATAATGAAAGATATAGATCGGAGGATAAAATCGAAAAAGCTTTTCTTGAAGAGTTAGAGTTACAATTTTTATATCAAGATGGTTCAAGCTTTCATTTTATGAATAATGAAAATTATGAACAAATTCAACTTGAAAAAGATGTTATTGCTGATGAACAACAAGCATTTCTTGAAGAAGGAGTGACCGTGAAAGGACAATTTTTTGAAGGAAATATTATTTCAATTTCCTTACCAGAAAATATTCAAGTAGAAATCGAAACTACCGAATCAACAGTTAAGGGACAAACAGCAGCTTCATCATATAAGCCAGCTACCTTAACAAATGGTTTAAAAATCATGGTGCCACCTTTTATTAATGAAGGAGATAAAGTATTAATTAAATCAACTGACCTCTCCTATTTAGAAAGAGTTAAAGGTGAATAGTAAGCCAAGATTTTATAATATTTTAGCAAAAATAATTTTATCTGCAGAAGATCAAATAAATAGAGATTTAAATGAATTATCTCTATTACAATCATCAAAGAATTTGCCCTATAATTTTGCTAATAAATTACCTGAAATAATAAAAAAAACTATTCTATATAAAGCAGAATATCTATTGCCTGATTATGGTATTATTTATAATAATTCAATTATAAAAGAGCCCGAGGAAAAAGATAATTTTATTATTATGAATATCTTACCGGAACTAGAAAATTTACTTCGATCCATTCCATTTATAAGCTGCTCGGCATTTATAGCTGATCTTGATAGTAAATTACAGGTGAAAAACATCGAAGCGTCCTTTATCTTTCTACCAATTCATAACAAAATTATCTGGGCTGATAAAGGCTTGGAGCAATCATTTATTGAAAACCGTAAATTAAAAACAAGCCAGGTAACAGAAATTGAGAGAGCTAATATTTGTAATAAAATTAATAATAATGGCATAAATTTAAACTCTACTAATCATGAAATTTGTATGTTAGCTGAAGCAAAACTAGATGTTTTTATTGCTAAATATGAAAATGAACTAGATTTTAGAGCAGCAGAATTAATTGCAAATATGGCTGGAGCAATATCTTTTATTGATAGAAAAGATAAAATAGTCAAAATAGTAGCTAATAAGGATCTTTTAGAAAAATTAAAAAATGAGTAAAACTATATCAGTAGCTATAATTGGAGCATCAGGATATACAGCCAGTGAATTAATTCGCCTTATTCATAACCACCCAAATATAAAAGTAAAATCTCTTATAGGTAATAGCAAAGCAGGTAAAAATATTGAGGATATATATTCATATTTAAAATTTTCAGATCTACCACCTATTCAAAATTTATCTTCAATTGATTTTAATGATATCGAACTTGTTTTTACATGCTTACCGCATGGCGAAACTGTTAAAATCATAAACAAAATACCAAAACATATAAAAATAATAGATCTTTCATCTGACTTTAGAATTTCAAATAATAATTTATATAAGGAATATTATAAAGAAAATTTAGATGATAAATATCAAGGTGAGATAGCCTATGGTTTATCTGAAATTTATAAAGAAGATATAAAAAATAAAAGAATAATAGCTTGTCCCGGTTGCTATCCAACTGGTGCATTACTTCCATTAATACCTCTAATTAAAGAAGGAATGATTTCTAAAAGCGAGATTATTATTGATGCCAAAACGGGTATAAGTGGAGCTGGTCGTAAAGTTATCGAAAATAACTTATTTTGCGAAATAAATGAAAACTTAATTCCATATAACTTAAATTCTCATCGTCATTTAGCAGAATTAATTGAACAGTTAAAAATAAAAAAATCTAATATTCAATTTACCCCTCAAATTATACCAACTTCTCGTGGTATAATATCGAATATTTACGTTAAATCAGATAGTTCAGCGGTTAAGTTATCAGAATTTTTAACTGATTATTACAAGGATTCTTTTTTTATTAAAATTGTTAATGAAATACCTAAATTAAGAAATATTATAGCCACAAATTTTTGTGAGATAGCTATATTTGATACTAATATCAATGGTAAAAAATTAATTATTAGCAATATAGACAATCTAACCAAAGGATCATCTGGGCAAGCTATCCAAAATTTTAATATTATTTATAATTTTGAAATTAATACGGGACTTACTAACTTAGCTACATATCCATAATGAGTTTTACGCCTATTAAATACAGATCAATATTACCAAAAATTTCAGACAAAGCTCTTATTGCTCCTAATGCGATTATCTCAGGAGATACTGAAATCATGGAAAATACAAATATTTGGTATAATGTGGTTATTAGAGGTGACGTTGCTCCAATCAGGATTGGTAAAAAGACCAATATTCAGGATGGAACAATTATTCATGTAACAAGACCAAACCACCCTCAGAATAAAACAGATAAAAATGGAGCTCCTACAATAATAGGAGATTATGTTACAATCGGACATATGGCCATGATACATGCATGCAAAATAGATTCTAAGGCTTTTATAGGTATGAGCTCAGTAATTATGGATTTAGCTCATATAGAATCAGAGGCTATGATAGCTGCAGGAGCTGTAATTACTCCAAAGAAAATTATAAAAAGAGGAGAAATATGGGCTGGTAATCCAGGTAAATTTCTAAGAAAAATGAGCGAAAGCGAGATAAGCTATATTACTAAATCAGCTGAGAATTATGTTGAGTTGGCTAAAGAATATTTTAGCTAAATTTATTCTACAATTTCTATAATTGCTTTTGGAGCGTTATCTCCGTAACGGTTACCAGTTTTTATAATTCTGGTGTAGCCTCCATTCCTACTAGCATGTTTAGGGGAAACATTATCTATAAGATTTTTTACAGATAGTTCATTTCTTAATTTAGATATTAACCTTCTTCTTGAATTTAAATCTGCATTTTTGGCTAATGTAATTAGCTTTTCAGCATAAGGGCGTAATGCCTTAGCTTTTATTAGAGTAGTTTCTATTCTACCATGCTCGAATAAACTATTAGCCATATTGGATAACATCGCCTTTCTATGGCTTGAAGTTCTATTTAACTTTTTATGAGATTTTGCTAAATGCTTCATGATTATAAATTAATTATTATTTTCAGAAGATTTTGGAGCTGCACCTAAATTTTCAGGCGGCCAATCTGGTATATCTTGTCCAAAATTTAGATTTAGAGTTTGTAATATTGCTCTTATCTCATTTAATGATTTTCTACCAAAATTTGGAGTTTTAAGCATATCATTCTCGCTTCTTCTTACAAGATCACCAAGATATATTATATCTTCATTTTTAAGGCAATTTTGTGAACGAACAGATAATTCAAGCTCGTCAACTTTTTTAAGCAATACAGGGTCAAAACTAAGAGTTTCCTCTTCTTCTTTTTCTTCCGTAATAGCAATATTATCATCAAAATTAATGAATAGATTCATTTGTTCTTTCATTATTTTTGCTGCAATACCAATTGCTAGATCTGGTTCAATTGAACCATTAGTTTCTACTTCTAGAGTTAGTTTATCATAATCAATAACATCACCCACTCTACTGCTATTTACGTTAAAGCTTACTCTGGTAATTGGTGAAAATACCGTATCTATATTTATTACACCAATTTCTTTATTTTCATTAGCTATTTTGTTACTATCTTTGTAACCTTTTCCTGATTCTATAACTAAGTCAGCTTTAAAGTGAGCATTATTATCAAGATGACAAATTTCATGATCAGGGTTAATTACTTCTAGACCTTCTGGTAAAACAATATCTTTTGCAGTTACAGTGCATGGACCCTTGATATCAATTTTAGCTTTTTTGCTAGTAGCTGTTTCTGCTCTAAGAAATACTTTTTTTAAATTGAAGATAACATCAATTATATCTTCTGATAGACCATTTACAGTATCTTGCTCATGTATCACACCTTCAATTTTAATTGCTGTAATAGCTGTACCATAAATAGAAGATAATAATATTCTTCTTAATGAATTACCTACTGTAGTACCAAAACCTCTTTCAAGAGGCTCTACTATCACTTTAGCCGATTTTTTATTCTCTTTAGCATCATAGCTAATTTTTGAGGGCTTTAGGAAATCTTTCCAATTTTCTGCTAACATAAATTCACCAAAAAAGTTATATATTAATTATACTCTCCTTCTTTTAGGAGGTCTACATCCATTATGAGCAATTGGTGTAACATCTTTTATATATGTTACAGAATAACCTAATGACTGAAATGCTCTTAATGCTGATTCTCTTCCTGCTCCAGGACCTTTAATTTCTACACCTATAGTCTTAACGCCAAAATCAAGAGCTTCTTTTGCTGCTTGCTCTGCGGCTACTTGAGCTGCAAATGGAGTTGATTTTCTAGCTCCTTTAAAGCCACATTTTCCTGCTGAAGACCATGTTAAAACGTTACCTTGTAGGTCAGAAAATGTAACAATTGTGTTATTGAATGATGCATATATATGAACAACACCAACAGATATGTTTTTTTTATCTTTTTTCTTTGATTTTGTTTTTTTTACGGCAGACATTATTTTATTTCTTCTTGTTAGCTATTGGAACTGCTTTTCCTTTTCTAGTACGTGCATTATTATGAGTTTTTTGCCCATTTACAGGTAAACCTGCTCTATGCCTTAATCCTCTGTAGCAACCTAGTTCCATTAATTTTTTTATATTTGTTGCCACAACTGATCTTAGAGAACCTTCAACCGTGTATTTTGAGTCTATTGTTTCTCTTATTTTGATAATTTCATCTTCTGTAAGATCTCTAACTCTTTTTGAGCTACTAATCTTTAACTCGTTACATATATTAATGGCTGTAGTTTTACCTATTCCATAGATATATGTTAATGATATTATAACTCTTTTTTGAGTTGGTATGTTTACTCCTGCTATTCTAGCCAATTTGTTTAACTAATTATGGTTAAAAATTAAGAAACTGGATTATGTTTATTTTGAACTATAAGTCAACTAATTTATTAATATTACAGTATTATTTTTTTCTATACTGTAATTTATACATAATTTTCAATTTCTTTATATATTTCATCTATTCTATTCTCCCCGTTAATTTCAATAATCTTATTATTATTTTGGTAATAATTTATTATTGGCTTGGTATCTTGCTCATATTTTTTAAGTCTAGTTTTAATAATCTCAGCACTATCATCCTTTCTTTTTATAAAGTTACTACTACCGCAATTATCACATATACCATTTTCTTTTGGTTGATTAAATAATTCATGATAACCAGCATTACAATCCTTACAGGCGAATCTACCACTCACTCTTTTTATTACAGACTCATTATCAACTTTTATAGCTATTATTTTAATATCTTCATTAGTAATATTTTGATTACTGCTAATTAGATTATCTAGGAATATAGCTTGATTTAACGTTCTTGGAAAGCCATCCAATATTACATTATCGTGAGATGCTAATTTATTTAATTTATTAGAGATGACTTCAATAATAAATTCATCTGAAACTAATTGACCTGATTCAAGTATTGATTTTATTTTTTTTCCCAAGCCTGATTCTTCTTTAGATATTGATCTTAGCAAATCTCCAGTTGATAGATGATTGTAGTTTTTATGTTTTGATAGCAAGGCTGATTGAGTTCCTTTACCTGAACCTGGAGCTCCTAACAAAATTAATATTTTCATTATGCTCTTATTTTAATTCTATTTTTCTTAATGGCATTATCATATCTGTGACTCATGAGGTAGGATTGTATTTGAGTTATGCTATCCATTGCCACATTAACAACAATTAATAGACTTGTTCCACCTAGATAAAATGGTAATGAATATTTTGAGATAATTACTTCTGGTATAATACATATAAGAGATAAATATGCCGCTCCTAAAACTGTTATCCTAGTTAATATAAAATCTAAATAATCTGCAGTTTGCTTTCCTGGGCGAACCCCTGCTATAAAACCCCCTCCTTTTTTTAGATTATCAGCAGTTTCTTCTGAATTAAATACTATCGCTGTGTAAAAAAAGCTAAAAAATATAATAAGAGATGAATATAATATTATAAATAGCGGCTTGCCATGAGCTAAATTAGAACTCACAAATGTTGAGAATACAGATGGATTAGTGGTATTACCAAAAGATATTATTGTTATAGGGAATAATAGTAATGAACTTGCAAATATGGGGGGGATTACTCCAGCAGTATTTATCTTCAAAGGTAAATGACTACCTTCAACATTAGACATTTTATTACCTAAATTTCTTTTTGGATATTGAATTGTAATTTTTCTAAATGATCTTTCAAAAAATACGATTGTTGCTATTAATAATATTACTAATAATACAACAAAAATTATAAATAGAGATGAATATACACCAGTTTTACCAAGCTCAATAGTGCTAAATAATGCAGATGGCAACTCAGCTACTATACCTGCAAAAATAATTAGAGAAATACCATTTCCTATACCACGATTAGTAATTTGATCACCAAGCCAAAGCAAGAACATTGTAGAACCCACAAGCGTAACAACGGTTGTAACTCTAAAGAAAGCACCCGAATATAAAACAGCTGCACCAGCATCAATAGATAAATTTTCCAGACCTACAGAAATTCCATAACCCTGAAATACTGCTAAGAAAATTGTTAGATATCTTGTATATTGAGATAATTTTCTTCTTCCTTGCTCACCAGATTTTTTTAGATCTCCTAATGTCGGAGTTGTTGCTGAGAGGAGCTGAATTATTATTGATGCTGTAATATATGGCATTACATTAAGAGAAAATATTGTCATCCTTCCTAGTGCACCACCTGAAAACATGTTGAGCATACCTAGTAATCCAGATTGATTCTGACTGCTAATTTGTTGAAATATTACTGGATCAATTCCAGGTATAGGAAGGTATGTTCCTAATCTATATATAACTAATATTGTGAGAGTAAAAATAATTCTGGTTTTTAAGTCTTGTACTTTACTGCTTTTTTTTAAACCAACTTTACTCATCTAATTCTACTCTTTTATTTTACCACCAGCTTTTATGATTTTTTCCTTAGCCACTTTTGATATAAGATCAAAACCAACCTCAATTTTAGTTTTTAAATCACCTTTAGAAAGCAATTTAACTGTGCTGATATTTTTTTTAATATAATTAATAGATTTTAAATATTCAAGGCTAATAACTTTTCCAGATTCTATTCTTTTTTTATCAATAAGGTACTGAATATCTTGAAGATTGATAACATAAATATCTTCAGAGAAATTATTGTTAAAACCTCTTTTTGGAAGCCTTCTATGAATAGGCATTTGTCCACCTTCAAAACCTTTAATAGCTACACCTGATCTTGATTTTTGCCCTTTATGTCCTCTACCAGCTGTTTTACCTTTACCAGAGCCTATACCCCTTCCAACTCTTTTTGATTTTTTTGCAGGATCCAAATCTTTAAATATTTTAGAAAACTCAACCATTTTTATACCATTATCCTATAATTTTTACTAAATGAGATATTTTATTGATCATACCTCGTACTGAAGCAGTATCTTCTAATGTTGCTTCTGAATTAAGTCTTTTTAGACCAAGACCTTTAACAGTTCCCTTAGTTTCTTTAGTTTGACCAATTAAACTTCTTGTTAATTTTACTTTTAATTTTTTATTTGCCATGTAAGCCTCAGCTAATCTTAGTTTTTATCTTCTGTTTTAGTATCTTTTTTTTCAGAACCCTCTATTTCAGTTGAAGAATTATTTCTTCTACCGATTATTTCACCTATTTTTTTACCTCTTTTAAGAGAAATATTTTTAGGTGAATTAATGGATTCTAACGCATTAAATGTTGCTTTTACAAGATTATATGGATTAGATGTTGCTAATGATTTTGCTACCACATCATGAATTCCAACAGCTTCAAAAACAGCTCTCATTGCTCCTCCAGCTATAATACCAGTTCCTGAGGGCGCATATCTTACTATTACTTTAGCAGCACTAAATTTTCCTGTAGAATCATGATGAATCGTTCTTCCTTCTCTTAACGATATTCTTACTAGATTTTTTTTAGCCATTTTAGTTGCTTTATTTCTTGCTTCAGTAACCTCTTTAGCCTTGCCAGTTCCATAACCAACTAACCCTTTTTTATCACCAACTACAACCATTGCTGCAAAGCCAAAATTTCTTCCTCCTTTTACAACCTTAGTTACTCTGTTAACGCAAACTAATTTTTCAACAAAATCTATATTATTAGTATCTATCATTATTTATTATAATTAAAATTTTAATCCATTTTCACGAGCTGAATCTGCCAATGACTTTACTTTACCGTGGTATAAAGATCCGCCTCTATCAAATACAATCTCAGAAATTTTATGTTTTTTAGCAATATTTGCAATTTCTGCACCAACTTTTTTTGCCGAATCTATATTTGATGCTTTTAACTTAAGCTTTAATGTTGAGGTTGAAGCAATTGTTTTAGATTCTAAATCATTTATTAATTGAGCATATATGTGCGAATTAGATATAAATATATTTAACCTAATTTTGTCGCCTCTTAATTTTTTTCTTACTCTTTGCGCTCTTTTTTTAAATAGTTTATTAGTCATAATTCTATTTTTTACCTTCTTTTCTTATAATATACTCATCTGAATATCTTATACCTTTTCCTTTGTATGGCTCAGGTTTTCTTAGGCTTCTTATAATTGCAGCAGATTGGCCTAATACTTCTTTATCATATGATGTGAACTCAATTATAGTTGCCTTAGGACATTTTATTTCTACTGATTTTGGTATTTGAAATTTAATTTCATGACTGTAACCAAGGTTTAATGTAAGAAAACTCCCTTGTACAGCCGCTTTATAACCAACACCTTCTATGTTAAGTGTTTTTTTAAAGCCAGAAGAAACACCCTCTACCATGTTACTTATCAAACTTCTGAACAAACCCCATTTCTCTCTAGCAATTTTGCTGTTAGATTTTTTACTAACAATCAAACTGTTATCTTTATGTTCTACAACAACTTCATGGTCAATTGTTCTAGTTAACTCACCTTTTGAACCTTTTATTGTTATAGTTCGGTTATTTATTGTTACGTGAACACCTTCAGGTATTATTATTGGTTGTACTCCTATTCTTGACATCTTAATTATCTAAAAAACTATACATAAAATTTCACCACCTACATTAAGCTTTCTAGCTTCATAATCTGCAATAACTCCTTTAGGCGTTGAGACTATACCAATACCTAGTCCATTAAAATATTTTGGTAAATCACCTATTTTTGAATAAACTCTTCTACCTGGCTTTGATATTCTTTTTAGAACATTAATAATTGGTTTACCTAGATCATATTTCAGGGTAACAATTAATTGATTTTTATTTTCCTTATCTTCAGAAAAACCTTCTATAAATCCTTCGTTTTTCAGTATATTAAGAACATTCTTTGAAAGCTTAGAATTAATTACTTTTGCCTCAGCTAGTGAAGCATTTTGAGCATTGTTAATTCTTGCTATCATGTCAGATAATACATCATTTACAAACATTTTTTTACCAACTTGATTTTGTTACACCAGGCACATATCCCCAACCAGAATACATTCTTAAGGCTATTCTAGACAGACCAAAATCTCTATAATAACCTCTAGGCCTTCCTGTTAGGTTACACCTATTTCTATATCTTATTTTTGAGCCATCACGCGGAAGCTGAGCTAATTTTATTTGTGCTTCAAATTTTTCTTGATCGCTTGATGTTTTACTCATTATCACAGCTTTAAGTTTTGCTCTCTTGTCAGCTTCTCTTCTTATAAGCTTTTCTCTTCTGTTGTTTTTTGCTACTGCACTTACTTTTGCCATAATTTCTTTTATTTTCTAAATGGGAAGTTAAATTTACTTAATAATAATTTACAATCTGCATCAGTTTTAGCAGTTGTTACTATTGCTATATCCATTCCTAGAATGGATGATATTTTATCATAACTTATCTCAGGAAATACTATCTGTTCTTTTAGACCAAAATTATAGTTTCCTCTGCCGTCAAAGCTTTTTGGTGACAACCCTCTAAAATCTCTAACTCTAGGTAGAGCTATATTAACTAATCTATCCATAAACTCGTACATTTTTTCTTTTCTAAGAGTGACCTTACAGCCAATTGGCATACCTTCTCTTAACTTAAATGTAGCAATGGATTTTTTTGCCTTGGTTTTAACAGGCTTTTGACCTGCTATTTGCATTAACTCTTCTTCTGCATTTTTTAGAATTTTATTATCATTAACAGCTTCTCCTAAACCCATATTAATTATAATTTTCTCTATTTTAGGAACTTGCATTACATTTGAAAGCTTTAAATCTTCTTTAAGCTCTGCTTTTATTTTATTAATGTATAAATCTTTTAATCTAGGCATTTATTGATTCCTTTGTTTTTTTATTAATTCTAATTTTTTTATCATCTTTAAATTCATATCCTATTTTTACTTTTTTAGATTGTTTTTGATCATAAAAGGCAATATTTGATATATGAATTGAAGATTCTTTTTTGATTATTTGAGATTTCTCTTCATTACTTGTTGCTCTTTTGTGCCTATTAACAATTGCAGCACCTTCAACGATACATCTTTTACTAGCTGTAATTATTTTTGTTATTTTACCAATATGGCCTTTGCTCTTGCCAGCTATAACAATTACTGTATCTCCTTTTTTTAATTTTGATTTAAACATTATAATACCTCTGGAGCTAATGATATTATTCTCATAAAACCTCTGCTTCTAATCTCTCTTGCTATTGGCCCAAATATTCTTGTTCCAATTGGTTCCTTTGTTTTATTAATTAAAACAACAGCGTTACCATCAAATTTAATTGTACTTCCATCAGATCTTTTAACTTCTTTAGCAGTTCTAACAATAAGGGCTCTAAATATATCTCCTTTTTTAACCTTTCCATTTGGTAATGCGTTCTTAACTGATACTACTATAATATCACCTAATTTTGCTATATTATGTTTTGAACCACCAAGCACTTTAATACATTGTACTTCCTTAGCGCCCGAATTATCAGCAACATTTATTCTACTTTGCATCTGTATCATTTTTGGTCACCTGATTTATTTTCTCTAACAATCCATTTTTTTGTTTTGGATATTGGCTTATGCTCAATAATTTCTACTATATCGCCAATTTTATAATTATTACTTGGATCATGAGCTGAATATTTTTTAGTTTTTGTTACATATTTCTTATATGTAGGATGTTTATAACGTCTTTCAATTAAAACAGTTATAGTTTTATCACATTTATTACTAACTACTGTGCCTTGCAATATTCTTTTTGGCATTATTACTTTTTATTTTTTTTACTATTTACAAACGTCAACACTCTAGCAACATCTTTCTTTAACTGCTTGATTTTAGAGTGATTTTTAAACTCACCATTAGCGCGAGAGACGCCGATATTATAGAGTTCTTTCTTTAAATCAATGATTTTTTTTTCTAATTGATCATCGGATAATGTTTTTATATCTGCGTATTTCATTAGCTACTTTCTATTCTTGTTACAAATTTTGTTTTAAATGGAAGCTTTGCACTTGCTAGCTCAAAAGCCTCACGCGCCAACTCTTCGCTAATTCCATCAATTTCAAATATTATTCTACCTGGCTTTACACGAAATACATAATATTCAACAGAACCTTTACCCTTACCCATTCTAACATCCGTTGGTTTTTTAGTAACTGGAATATCAGGGAATACTCTAATCCACATTTTACCTGCTCTTTTCATACATCTAGTTGCCGCTCTTCTTGCTGCTTCAATTTGCCTTGATGTAATCCTTTCAGGCTCTAATGCCTTAAGACCAAACTCTCCAAAACTAAGGTAAGAACCTCCTTTTGCATTACCTTTTATTCTACCTTTGTGAGCTTTTCTATATTTTGTTTTTTTTGGTAATAACATAATTTTTTACCTATTCATTAATATTATCTTCTTTATATACCCAAACTTTTACACCAATTACACCATATGATGTATTTGCTTCTGCTAAGGCATAATCCACTCCTGCTCTTAATGTATGAAGAGGAACTCTTCCCTCTCTATACCATTCAACCCTTGCTATTTCTGCACCAGATAATCTACCAGAACAATTAACTCTTATACCTTTAGCTCCTAGCCTAGTAGCTGCTTGTATTGATTTTTTCATAGCTCTTTTATATGAGATCCTTCTTTCAATTTGGTTAGCTATTGTTTGTGCAATTAGCTCAGCATTAGTTTCCGGTTTTTTTACCTCGACTATGTTTAAGCTTACTTCAGCTCCAGTTATTTTAGAAAATTTATTTTTTATTTTTTCTATATCAGAACCTCTTTTACCTATAATTATACCAGGTCTTGCTGTTTGTATTGTTACTGACAATTTTTTAGCTTGCCTTTCAATAACAACTTTACTTATTGCTGCATTTTTAATGTTATCATTAATATATTTTCTAATTTTAAAATCTTCGTTAAGCGATTTTACATATTCTTTTCCTTCTGCATACCAGCGAGAATCCCATGTTTTGCTATAACCTACTCTTAAACCTATTGGATTTACTTTTTGTCCCATGTTAATTAATCTCTTTAACTATTATTTCTAAATTACTAAATGGCTTTAATATTCTCGCACCTCTTCCTCTTGCCCTTGCTCTAAATCTTTTCATAACTATTGATTTACCAACATTTACTCTATGCACTATAAGATTATCTATATCTAGATCGTGATTATTTTCTGCATTTGCTATAACGGAATTTAATGCATCTTTTACTATTTTTGCCACTCTTTTTTGAGAGAACTGAAGTTGTATTAATGCTTCTGACGCTTTTAAACCTCTTATTAGATCTGCAACAAGACCCAATTTCTGTGGGCTGATTCTGATTGATTTAACAAAGCACCTAGCTTCACTTTCTTGAACCCTTCTATTATTTTTTGCCTGTTTCATAATTAACTCTTCTTAGCTTTTTTATCACCGTGGCCACGATATGTTCTAGTAGGAGAAAACTCACCTAATTTATGGTTTACCATATCTTCTTTTATTTGAACTGGGATGAATTTTTTACCGTTATACACACAGAATGTAAGACCTACAAAATCTGGTATGATAGTTGATCTTCTGGAGAATGTTTTTATCATTACATTTAATTTTCCAGATGCTATTACTTCTTGAGCTTTTTTAAGCAAATATCCGTCTATAAATGGTGGTTTCCATACTGATCTAGCCATAATTTACCTTATTTTTTATATCTTCTTCTTATTATAAATTTATTAGTGGATTTGTTATTTCTGGTACGCAATCCTTTAGTTTTCTTACCCCAAGGAGTAACTGGATGCCTACCACCAGAAGTTTTACCTTCTCCACCTCCATGTGGATGGTCAACTGGATTCATTGCAACACCCCTAACTGTAGGCCTTTTACCCATCCATACTTTTCTACCAGCCTTACCAAATTTTTGGTTTTGATTATCTGTATTAGATACAGTTCCTATTGTTGCCATTCCATTTTCAGGAACTAACCTAAACTCACCTGATCTAAGCTTAATTTGAACATAGCCGTTATCTTTACCAACAATCTGGGCATATGCACCTGCACTTCTTGCAAGTTGCGCACCTTTGCCTGGTTTCATTTCTATGTTATGTACAATTGTACCAACTGGTATATTTTTTAGCTGCATCGCGTTACCGATATTTATCTCAGCCTTTATAGATGATATAACTTTATCTCCTATTTTAATTTTGTTAGGAGCAATTATATATGAATATTCTCCATCATTATATTTTATTAACGCAATAAATGATGTTCTATTTGGATCATACTCAATTCTTTCAATAGTTGCTTCAATATCAAATTTTTTTCTTTTAAAATCAATTAGTCTGTATGTTCTTTTATGGCCTCCACCAATATGTCTTGTAGTTATGTGACCATAATTATTTCTTCCACCTGTTTTTTTAAGTCCCTTAGTTAATTTTTTATATGGCTTACCTGACCATAATTTATCAGAAACAAGAACTAGCTGTCTTTGGGATGGAGTAGTTGGATCGTATTTTCTAAGAGCCATTATTTAATACCTGTTGTAATATCTATTGGTTTTTCTAACTTAATGTTGAATTTTTTAAAATCAGATCTTTTGCCAATTTTTCCTTTAAATCTCTTTTTCTTACCTTTAACTAGTAATGATGATATTTTTATTATTTTAGCATCCTTGTATAGAAGGGTTATAGCTTTTTCTATTTGTTTTTTTGTTATGTAAATTGGTGCCTTGAATGCAACAAATCCATGCTCAGATATCTTTAGAGACTTCTCAGTTATCAAAGGGCTTATTTTATCAATTATATTATATGTTTCTTTATTCTGCATTGCTAACTCTTTCTTCTAATTTTGTTATCGCAGCTTCAGTTATGTAGAGCTTATCATGATTCATTATGTCATAAACATTAGCTCCGTCCGCCTTAAGGAAATTAATGTTTTTTAAATTATTAATAGATTTTAAGAAATTCTGATCAGTATCAGATGATACGATAAATAATATTTTACTTTTTGCATCACCATTAATATGACAGATCTTCTTTGTTTCAGGCTTTGATAGCTTTGGCTCACTAATCAAATCAACTGAATTATTTTTAACATGAAATGCAATAGAATTTATCAGACCTAATCTTCTTACTTTTTTTGGTAGATTTGTATTGTGAGTTCTTGGCGTTGGTCCAAATACTGTAGCACCACCTCTAAACTGAGTAGCTCTTCTACTACCTTGCCTTGCATTACCTGTACCTTTTTGCCTATAAGGCTTTGCTGTTGTACCCCTAATTTCCGAAATTGTTTTTACTTTATGAGTTCCAGCTCTGGCTTTATTTCTTTGCCATTGCATAACATCTTTAATTATATCAAGGCGAATCTCCTTAATAGAAAATAATGCAGGTATAGTTTTTTTTGATAATTCTTTGCTACTAATTATATCTATTAATTTTAGTTCCATTTTACAACCTAACTATCTTTATGTTCAGTTTTTTCTTCTGATACTATATCAGCTGAATTTTCTATTTTATCAGAAGACTCTTTAGCTGGCTCAGTTTTTTTTGCATCATCATTATTCTCCTTAAATCCAGCAGGATACGCAACGGATGCTGGCAAAGATTTTTTAACCGCATCTTTAATTGTTAATAACGCACCTTTTTTACCCGGAACAGCGCCCCTAATAAATATTAATTCATTTTCTTGATCAATTCTTAATATTTCAAGATTTTGAACCGTAATATTTGCATCGCCCATGTGACCAGCCATCTTCTTCCCCTTAAATACTTTTCCAGGATCTTGACATTGACCAGTTGAACCATGAGATCTATGCGATATAGATACACCATGTGTAGCTTCTAAACCACCAAAACCATGTCTTTTCATTCCCCCTGCAAAACCTTTACCTATTGTTTTGCCTTGAACGTCGACATATTGCCCTTCTGAAAAATGATTTAATGTAATTATAGAACCAATATTAAACTCCTCAATTTTATCAGTTTTAAATTCTTTTCTAACTGATTTATATGTTGATTTAAGCTTTTCATATTCTTTTGCTTGAGGCTTATTAATATTTTTTTTACTTTTATCAAATGATGCTAGCTGTACATTATTATTTTTAGCATCAAGCTTAGTAACTATTGCTTCAGGACACTCTATAATAGTAACAGGGTGATGATCACCACTTTCGTCAAAATATCTTGTCATTCCTAGTTTTTTTGCAACTAAACCTATTCTCATTTTAGGCCTCTAATAATTTAATATCTACATCTACTCCTGCAGCTAAATCTAGCTTTCTGAGAGCTTCTATTGTTTCTGCTGTTGGAGAAATAAAAATAATTGATTTATATGTTCTCACTTCAAATTGTTCACGCGACTCCTTATCAACATGCGGAGATCTATTTACAGTGTATTTTTTTATTTTTTTAGGTAATGGAACTGGACCACTTACATCAGCTCCAGTTCTTTTTACAGTTGATACAATTTCACTTGCCGACTGAAAAACCAGATTATGATCAAATGATTTTAGCCTTATTCTAATCCTTTGTTTTAACATTATTACTATTCAATAATTTTACTAACTACACCAGAACCAACAGTACGACCACCCTCTCTTACTGCAAATCTCATTCCTTCTGACATTGCAACAGGGTTTATCAATTCTATTGTTAATTCTACATTATCTCCTGGCATTACCATCT
>JADHLN010000052.1 GCA_016780625.1 Rickettsiales bacterium | reverse complement strand
CCTGCTGTTTTAGCATTTTCATCAGTAAAATCTCCAAATTCATGAATATGAAATGCATGCGCAGCTTTAAGCCCTGATAATTTAACTTTTACTCTAACAGCACCATTTTTTAATTCTGTAAAGCTGACATAGCCTAGATTTTTATTAGTAGAAAAATCCTGAATAACAGCTATTAAACTTTGATTTTTTGAATATTTATTAGCACAAGATAATAAAACAAAACATAATAAAATAGAAATTATTTTCATCATCTATTTAACTAAAAATATGCTTTAACTTTATTAAAGGCAGCTTGTTCAATCTGCCTAACTCTTTCTTTTGATATTTTATATTTACCACTTAAAACATCTAACGTAATTGGCTTATCTCGTAACTTTCTAGCAATTAAAATTTCTTTTTCTCTTTCATTTAAACTCGCAATTGCTAATTGTAATTTCTCTTTATTTTTTTCTTCTTCTTGAGAATTTATTAAGATATTTTCCTGATCAATATTATTATCAGCAATATAATCTATCATATAATCAGAATCTTCTTCATTTGATACTCTATCATATAAGTAAAGATCAGCTTGATTTAAACGAGAAGACATCTCTTTAACATCATTTATATTTACCCCCAATTCTTTAGCAATAATCTCTTCCTGCTTAAGAGATAAGTTATTTTGTTCGTAATCTAATATTTTATTTTTAATTTTTCCTAAATTAAAGAATAATTTCTTTTTTGTCAGTGAAGTACCAATTTTAACCAAAGACCAAGAATTTAAAATATATTCCTGAATTTGCGCCTTAATCCACCACATAGCGTAAGTTGAAAGCCTAAAACCTTTAGCAACATCAAATTTCTTAACCGCTTTAAGCAAACCTATATTACCTTCAGAAATCATATCCATCATCGGCAAGCCATAATTTTTATAAGAATAAGCAATTTTAACAACTAATCTCAAATGGCTAGAAACTAATTTTTCGGCAGCTAATAAATCATTATTACGTTGTAAATTCAAAGCAAGATGCTTTTCCTCCTCTGCTTCCAACATAGGAATAGATGCAATCTTATTTAAATAAGAAGAAATATCAGAATCTAAAGAAATATTAACTATATTATTCATTGCTATCCATGGTTAATTTAAAAAAGATGGTTATTATAATTATTTATATATGTCATGTCAAATTAGCTTTCAAGACTATTAGCAATATTAATTGCATCATAACAAAAAATACCATCACAACCAGCTCTTTTACATGCATATAAACTTTCAATTTGCATATCCATATAATTAGCAATGTTATTTTCCCCTGCTAATTTAAGCATAGCATATTCAGCACTAACCTGATATGCAAATATAGGTAAAGAAAAATTATCAGAGATAATTTTTATAACATCTAAATAATTCAAAGCAGGTTTAATCATTAACATATCAGCTCCTTCATTAACATCCAAAAGCACCTCATTAATATATTCTTTATCATTTTTAAATGATAATTGATAACTATCTTTACTTGCAGAGCTTAAAGCATCTTTTGAGTTAACAGCATCCCTAAAGGGACCGTAATAATTTGAAGAAAATTTTGCAGCATAAGATAGAATCTTCACTTCATGAAATTTATTTAACTCTAAAACTTCCCTAATCTTACCAACTCTGCCATCCATCATATCTGAAGGTGCAATTATATCACATCCAGCATCAGCAAATATTAATGCTTGCTCAGCTAATATTTCAATAGTTGCATCATTAATAATTTTATTATCAACAACCAAACCATCATGCCCATTTGCATTATAAGGATCTAAAGCAACATCTGCTATTATCCCTATTTCATCTTTAAATTCCTTTTTAATTAATTTAATAGTTCGACAGATTAAATTATTTTTATTAACAGCTTCTTTTGCATCTACTGATTTTAATTTACTATCTATTACTGGAAATAAAGAAACTGCTTTTAGCCCTGATTTTAATGCATATTCTGTTTGTTTTAATATAAGATCAGGTGAATATCTAAAAATATCTGGTAAAGAAGAAACCTCTTCCTTTTTATTATTAGCATTAATAACAAATAAAGGTAAAATCAAATCTGCTGCTGAAAGATTTATATTATTGACTAAATCTCTTAGCCATTTATCTGTTCTTAAGCGTCTTAATCTATTATTTGGATATTTCATATAATTTTTGCCTTATATTATAGCATATAATTATAAAAATCGCAATTATTCCATTGCTCTTTTTTAAATTATAGCTTAAAAAAAAACCATTTCTAATAATTATATAAAAAAATGAAATTTATACTAATTACCCTCTGCCTTTTAGCAATAAATCATAATAGCTTTGCAAGAAAACAAGTAAAAATAGTAGGTTCATCCACTGTATTCCCGTTTGTTACATCTGCAGCAGAAGAATTTGGAAGTCGGGAAAAATACAAAACTCCAATCGTAGAAGCCACTGGAACAGGTGGGGGCATAAAAATATTCTGCCAAGGAATCGGCAAAAACTTCCCAGATATTGCAAATGCATCACGTAGAATTAAAACAAATGAAATTGAACTATGCAAAAAAAATAATATTTCCAAAATCACAGAGCTTAAAATAGGCTATGACGGAATAATTATTGCCAATAAGTTAGGAGAAACCAATTTTAACCTAAGCAAAAAAGAGCTTTTTTTAGCATTAGCAAAAGAAATACCGCAAAATGGTAAATTAATTAAAAACCCCCATAATTATTGGAATGAAATAAATCCCAAATTACCCAAGCAAAAAATCTACATATATGGACCTCCACCAACATCAGGAACAAGAGATGCCTTTAACGAATTGGTAATGCAGGCAAGCTGCATGAATATTGCAGAATTTAAAATAAAATATCCTGATAAAAAACAAAGAAAAAAATCATGCTCAATTTTAAGAGAAGACAATAAATACGCTCAAGCAGGGGAAAATGACAATATAGTTATTCAAAAATTAGTTAATAATAACATAGCATTAGGAATTTTTGGTTATTCATTTTTAGAAGATAATATTCATCTAATCCAAGCTGCTAAAATTGATAATTACAAACCTGAATTTAAAAATATCACTTCAGGGAAATACCCTATCTCACGCTCATTATTTATTTACGTAAAGAACAAGCATTACGAACTAATAGAATCTCTAAAACCTTTTATAAAAGAATTAACAAGTGAAGATGCAATTGGTCAATATGGTTATCTGACAGAGAAAGGCCTTATACCACTTAACGAACAAGAATTAAAATTCTATCAAAATAAAATTTAATTAAAGAAATCCTTCTTGATTATAGTTGCTTTCCTTGCAGGACCTACAGATATTATATCAATATTAACCCCTAATTCTTTTTCAATATATTCAATATAATTTTTAGCATTAATTGGCAATTCTTCATATGATTTTACTGCTGTAATATCATCTTCCCAACCCGGCAAATCAACATAAATAGGAGACAAAGCCGCTTGCAACTTTGATGATGCTGGCAAATAATCATAATAATCACCATTAATTGCCTTATATTTTGTACAAATTTTAATATTTTTAAGCTTCGATAAAACATCAAGCTTGGTGAGAGATATAGAATTAATACCACAAACCGCTATCATTTGCTTTAATTGTACTAAATCCAGCCAACCACATCTTCTATCCCTACCAGTTACAGTACCAATTTCATGACCCTCAACTTGTAAAAACTCTCCTGTTTCATCATTAAGTTCAGTAGGAAAAGGACCTTCTCCGACTCTTGTTGTATAGGCTTTTACAATTCCAATATTATACTTAATTTCACAAACGCCTAAACCACTACCTGAAAAACATTGTCCAGTTACTGTATTTGAGGATGTAACAAAAGGATAAGTACCATTATCAATATCTAACATCACACCTTGAGCACCCTCAAACATAATCACTTTTTTATTTTTATAAGATTCATTTAAAATCTTCCAAGCAGGCTGAGCATATTTAAGGACAAAAGGAGCAATTTCTTTCAATTCTGCCAATATTTGATTTTTACTAATAATGTCACCAGATAATTCTTTTATAAAAGGGCTATAAAAAGATAATATTTCAGTTAATTTCTTATCTAATATTTCCTCATCATATAGATCACAAACCCTTATAGATCTTCTAGCTACTTTATCAGAATAAGCAGGTCCAATACCTCTACCTGTTGTACCAATTTTGGCATTAGAACGTAAGTTTTCACTTAACTGATCAATAATTTTGTGAATTGGTAATATCAAACTTGCATTTTCAGCTATAATTAATTTATCAGCAGAAATATTAATGCCACTATCACTTAAATTTTCAATTTCAGATTTTAAATGAAAAGGATCAATTACAACTCCATTACCAATAATTGACACTTTGTTATCCCTTAAGATATTTGATGGTAACAAGCTTAGTTTATATGTTTTATCATCAACAACTATAGTATGCCCAGCATTGTGCCCACCTTGAAATCTTACCACTATATCTGATCCACCAGATAAGTAATCTACGATTTTTCCTTTACCTTCATCTCCCCATTGAAGGCCAACTATTGATAATATCATGAGTAATTTTTAATTATTTATAACAAAAATAATAATAAATTTTTATTTATAGTAAATATTAATTATTGAACTGGTAAAATAGTAGCTTCTTCTGACTCATTACCTATCTTATCTTCTATATTCTCCTTACTTTCTTCTAACACTTCACTAATATCCTCTTCCAGAACTTCATTAACCTTTTCTTCAGCAGCATTTACTTCCTCAGCAGCTTGATTAGCTTCTTTAACATCTAGCTTTTCACAAACATCTAACATTTTATTATATGCATTTGTAAAACCCTTCAATGAATAACTTTCAATAGCATATTTACCATCTTGCGAAGTAGATTTAACATCTAACATAGCTCCTGCTTTCATAGCAGCAATAATTTCGGCATCTAGAAGATTATTTTTTGCCCAAGCAATATTATTTTGAATTTTATCAAGCAAAAATACTTTCTCTTTTATCATAAACTTCACTTCGCTGCCTTCTTTATAAGAAAAACCTGATGAAACGCTAACTTCAGGTTTTCTTTGCTCAAATTTAGAAACTAATAAATATGGATCAGTTGCTCTAGTCACATTACCCTCTTCTTCAAATGCTAAAGAGGCAATATAACATATTTTTTCACCTTCTTTTACATCGGTTATAACATGCCATTCTTCAAATAAATGTTCTAACTTTTTTTCAGCAAAAGCATTAGAGGTCAAGGTTAATATTGATATAAAAAGAGCTAGTTTTTTCATGATACTTCTAATTTAAATAAAAAAGGATTATAATACATACAGTTATTATTAAAATGAAAAAAAACCTGAAAGCAATAATTATTTTAACATTACTAAATTTATCTGCATGCGAAACACATTATGTTGCATCAATAAGAATTAATCCTAGTTCTCTTGGCAATATTGGTAAATTCACTTATGAAATTTTTAACAATAGAATTATTATTAAAGGCAATGTAAGAGATGAGTTATTTGTAGGCGAATATTATACTGGAATTTTATCTAAAATTTTTAGTAAAAAAAATCCTAATGCCCCAAAAGGTCATACAAGAGTAATATTGAGAGGAGCTTATAGTAATATTCTAGATTGCTATATAAGAAAAATACCTTTGTTAAGTA
>JADHLN010000051.1 GCA_016780625.1 Rickettsiales bacterium | reverse complement strand
TCACTTTCAGATTTTTGCATATTTTCAAGAGAAATAATTCAAGCCATTAGCTTTTTAATATCAAATAAATCATTTAAATATTAGAGTAACTCACAAAAACGTGATTAATAAGCAAATATATTATGCTACAAGCGCTGCAAGAATTTTATTATTAGAGTTTATTTTTTCTTAATTTTATGACTCTAAATCATCACTTTCAGATTTTTGCATATTTTCAAGAGAAATAATTCAAGCCATTAGCTTTTAATATCAAATCAATCATTTAAATATTAGAGTAACTCACAAAAACGTGATTAATAAGCAAATATATTATGCTACAATCGCTGCAAGAATTTTATTATAGAGTTTATTTTTTCTTAATTTTATGACTCTAAATCATCACTTTCAGATTTTTGCATATTTTCAAGAGAAATAATTCAAGCCATTAGCTTTTTAATATCAAATCAATCATTTAAATATTAGAATAACTCACAAAAACGTGATTAATAAGCAAATATATTATGCTGCAAGCGCTGCAAGAATTTTATTATTAGAGTTTATTTTTTCTTGTAATTTATGACGCTCAAGGTCACTTTCAGATTTTTGCATATTTTCAAGAGAAATAATTTCAGCTTTTAGCTTTTTAATATCAACCTGATTTAAATCAATTATTTTTTCACATAAAATAACTAAATTATTATCACTAAATTTTGCTACAGCACTATTAATAAAGATTTTTTCAACTAATTTAGAATTTACATAAATCTCAATATAACCAGTTTGCAAATTTGCTAAAATTGGCAAATGATTCTCACAAATCCCCATATCACCGTCAACAGAAGGTATAATCACCATATCAGCTTTATCTTCTCTATATATTTTTTCAGGTGTAACTATTTTATAATTTAAACCAATCATAAACTAAGCTGCTTTTTTCTTTAGATCTTCTGCTTTTTTCAATGCTTCTTCTATTGAACCAACCATGTAAAAAGCATTTTCAGGTAAATCATCATATTTACCTTCACATATTTCTTTAAAACCTTTAATTGTGTCTTCAAGCTTAACAAAAACTCCTTTCATGCCAGTAAATACTTCAGCTACATGAAATGGTTGTGATAAGAATTTTTGAATTTTTCTAGCTCTTGCAACAACTAACTTATCTTCTTCAGATAACTCATCCATTCCTAAAATGGCGATAATATCTTGTAATGATTTATAACTTTGCAGAATTTTTTGTACTGCTCTTGCAGTTTCATAATGCTCATCACCTAAAGTTCTAGGATCTAAAATTTGTGAGTTTGAATCTAAAGGGTCAACTGCAGGATAAATACCTAACTCTGCAATTTGCCTTGATAAAACTGTTGTAGCATCTAAATGTGCAAATGAAGTTGCAGGAGCAGGATCCGTTAAATCATCTGCAGGAACATAAATAGCTTGTACAGAAGTAATAGAACCATTTTTAGTTGAAGTAATTCTTTCCTGCATATTACCCATATCTGTTGCTAAAGTTGGTTGATATCCAACCGCAGAAGGAATCCTTCCAAGTAAAGCTGATACCTCAGATCCAGCTTGTGTAAATCTGAATACATTATCTACAAAGAATAATACATCCTGACCACCCTTATCTCTAAATTTTTCCGCTAATGTTAATCCAGTTAAAGCAACTCTTGCTCTTGCTCCTGGAGGTTCGTTCATTTGACCATAAACTAGAGCAGCCTTAGATTTAGCTAAATCATCTGGTTTAATAACCCCAGAATCAATCATTTCATGATATAAATCATTTCCTTCTCTAGTTCTTTCACCAACACCAGCAAATACAGAATATCCACCATGTGCTTTAGCAATATTATTAATTAATTCCATAATCAATACTGTTTTACCAACTCCAGCACCACCAAATAAACCAATTTTTCCTCCTTTTGAATATGGAGCTAGCAAATCAACAACTTTAATCCCTGTAACTAAAATTTCTGTATCTGTCGCTTGCTCAACAAACTCAGGTGCAGAAGCGTGTATAGGAGCAGTTTCTTTAGCTTTTACTTCACCTAGCTCATCAATTGGATCACCAACCACATTTAATATCCTGCCAAGAGTTGCCTCACCAACTGGTACAGTAATTGGTTTTCCACTATCTTTAACCTCAGCCCCTCTTTCTAATCCTTCTGTAGAATCCATAGCAATGGCTCTTACTGTGTTTTCTCCAATATGTTGCGCAACCTCTAAAACTAACTTTTTGCCGTTATTTGTTGTTTCCAGTGAATTTAAGATTTTTGGTAATTTTCCATCCGGGAATTTTACATCAACAACTGCTGAAATAACTTGGGTAATTGATCCTATATTTGACATGATAATTTAATTTTTATTTTTCCAAAATTGCAAACATCATGAACATAATATTGCATTGAATTATATTCAAGTGAAAAGTAATATTTAAAAATAAATTTTTCTTCATAAACAGCCAAATTCTTAAAAACACTAGATTTAAACATCATTTAAAACCCCTTTTTCCTTAGAGCTTTAACTATCTAATATTTGATTTTTTAGTAGCATTTGACCCTCAATTAACTTGCCATTTTTTTGTATAGCATTTTATCCACCCAATAAAAGCGGCTTCTATGTTGCGAAAATCTGGTTTTTCTTTGCGGTTGAGAAAAATATTAGCAAGCTTATGAAGGCATAAGCCTTTTGCGTGTTGTTTTGCTTCCTCTCGATTTTCACTGGTTAGACCCCAAACTAGATCATTTGCTTTTTCAGAAATAAAAAAATCTCCCTCCTCCCTCTGGGGGGATATAGGGGGGTTCTTTTTTTCTTTTTCTTCTTTAGTTGTGGTTACTTTGTGTGTTACTTTGTGTGTTAGGTTGTGGGTTGGCTCTGGTCGCAAAGTCAGTATTTCCGCTGCTTTGCATGTGTTAGGTTGTGTGTTAGGTTGTGTGTTAGGTTGTGTGTTAGGTTGTGTGCCACTTTTTTTGTTTTCCTGATAAAGATCATAATTAGTAATTTCAACTAGTGTATATTTTGCACTTGTTGCTATGGTTATATCATTTGTTGATTGCAAGTTCTTTAATGCTGTTCTTATATTTTGTTCACTTATTCCTAATTCTTGTACTAGTTTACTTCTACTACAAACTAGCTGCCCTCTTTTGATTATAATTCCTTTCCATTCTTTATCCTCATAATTAGCGACAATTAAGAAATGGATAAAAACCCTCATTGCATTCGGGTTAGTGTACCATTCCCAATCTAGCAATGATCTATGAAGTTTTAAAAAAACCTTTATTACTTAGATAAAATCATGATTTACAATTTCTATGAAGATGATAAGACAAAATTTCATATTATAACAAAGCTTTAGAGCTAGAACTTGAATAAAAACTTAAATATTTGTGAAAAATTTTTGCGATAATTAAATAATAATTAAAATTAATTTTATCGCCAACGAGATAAAAGAAGAAACAGAAAATCTAGTTAAAAAAGAATCTCAACTGGTAATAGCATCAAATGATGAAATAGATTCTAATCAAGAATATATGGAAGAAGTGAGCAGGATAGAAAAAGATATAGAAAGGCTTCAATCTAAATTAGATCAAGCATCCAAATTAAAGCAATTATATTCAGCAATATCTAGAAAAAATCATAAGCCTTAAGTAAACGTCTTATCAACGACCTTTCCCATCCTATTTAGAAGCTTGAGCTCTTTCCTCTTGCATTCTCTGTAGATAACTATCTGTATTTGTACCAATAACATGTGATGCTATTTTATCTAATACATCTTGGTTTAAATTATTACCTACATATTTCTCGAATAATGATATTTTATTTCTTCCAGCTTCTATATGATTGGTCACTAATGCTTTAACAGCAGGGTTTTGGAGATCTTCCAACATATCTTCAGGTGTTTCACCAGCAGAATTTTTTCTATAAAAATCTGAACCATTTTCAAGAAGAAAATTTATAGCTTTCAAAATTGGTTCATTATAAGTAGGATTAATATCGTCAGAAGTTTATAACATTTTATGAAGGGCTGTATTACCTATATTATCCTGTGCATTTATATCAGACCCCATTCTTAACAAATATTTTGCATTATCTAAGTTGCCATGATCCGAAGAACTTACACTTAGCAATATATTCTTCATAAAAAGAGTTTTTCCATATTTACCTCTTTCTTCCAAATTAATTTCAGAATTTTTCAATAACAATTCAGTTATTTCTTCTTTATCTGAGTACCATAAAAGCGATCTACCATCCACCTTCACAGTCAAATCTACGCCTCTCTCAATCATATCTTCAAGGATTTCTGCTGGACCAAACCTAACAGCTGCGTATACAGGATAACATTCCTCTCTACCAAATCTATGTTGTTTATTAATATCAACGCCCCTTTCCAAAGATTGTTTATAAAGCTCAATATCATTATTTTTTATTGCCTAATTTATATTCATAATACCTCTTTTACTATATATAGCATAATTTTGCTATATTTGCTACCAAAACTTAAATTATTCAATTATCATTAAAATAATAAATTATATATGTATTTTAACTATCTATTAAAATGATAATTAAAATTACTGGAAAATTGATTTTCACTTGCAAATTAGGTGTAATTTGCTATAAATATTTCACTTATTTTTAATAACAAAATGTCTGATCACAATAAAATAGATAATAATAAAAGAGATTTTGTAGCATTAACAGCATCAGCTGTTGCTGGAGTTGGAGCTGCTTCTGCGGTTATTCCATTTGTAAAATCCATGAATCCAGCCAAAGATGTTCAAGCTCTTGCATCAATTGAAGTTAATATTTCTGGCCTTGAACCTGGTGACGAAATGAAAGTTAAGTGGAGGGGTAAACCAGTTTTCATCAAAAGAAGAACTGAAGCAGAATTACAAACAGCACGCTCAGTTTCTCTTGATGAACTACCTGATCCTGAAACAGATTCAGACAGAGTAAAATCTGGTAAAGAAGAATTTTTAGTAGTATTAGGAGTTTGCACCCATTTAGGCTGTGTTCCACTTGGTAAAGGATCTGGTGAATATGAGGCATGGTTTTGCCCTTGTCACGGCTCTCACTACGATGTATCAGGACGCATCAGAAAAGGCCCAGCACCAAAAAATCTTCTAGTTCCTGAATATAGTTTTGTTAATGATGATATAATTAAAATAGGATAATCAATGAGCAAAAATTCAAAAATTCCACCTTTAAAATTAGGCCCTGTTTCTGGCTGGATAGACGAAAGATTACCAGTTTTTTCTTATGTTTATGAACATTTAGGCCAATATAGAACACCTAAAAATTTAAGTTATTTTTGGAATTTTGGTTCATTAGCAGGAATTGCTCTAGTTATCCAAATTGTAACAGGAATTTTCCTTGCTATGCATTACACACCTCATGCTGATCATGCTTTTGATTCAGTAGAACACATTATGCGTGACGTAAATTATGGTTGGTTAATTCGTTATCTTCATGCTGTAGGAGCTTCAATGTTTTTTGTAGTTGTTTACGCTCATATTGCTAGAGGATTATTTTTTGGCTCTTATAAAAAACCCCGTGAAATTATTTGGTTTCTTGGTATTTTTATATTTTTAGCCATGATGGCCACTGCATTTATGGGCTATGTTTTACCTTGGGGACAAATGAGCTTCTGGGGAGCAACTGTGATAACTAATCTTTTTTCTGCAATTCCATTAATTGGTGATTCAATTGTTACTTGGTTGTGGGGTGGTTATTCTGTTGATAAT
>JADHLN010000050.1 GCA_016780625.1 Rickettsiales bacterium | reverse complement strand
TTGCAGGTTGAGCTTTTGCAGGTTGATCTTGTCCAGATGGATCTTTTGCAGGTTGAGCTTTTGCAGGTTGATCTTGTCCAGATGGATCTTTTGCAGGTTGAGCTTTTGCAGGTTGATCTTTTGCAGGTTTAACATGTAGAGGTTGAGCTTTTGAATATATAGTTCCAGATAGAACATTTGGACGTTGAAATTGTTGATTACTACCTAATATTATCGAACCTAAATTTTTTGCTTTATCCAAATCTGATAAATCTGTAATTGCGTCAACAAGTTGCTTAAATGAAAGCCTAAGTTTAATTTTTTCATCCTCGAAACCTTTAACTGACGCATCATAGACTTTTTTCAAATCAACTATAAATCTCATGTAATCAATTTCTTTTTTATTATCACAATATTCTTCAAAAGAACCTATAGCATTATTTATCACCATTATTTCCAAAGGATATTCCTTATCATTTTCATATGAAAGTTTATCCTTTAAATATTGTGCTATTTTTTCTTCTCTTTTATTTATTCCTTCCATAGTTTCCTTTTTTTAATAATTTTATTATATTAATATAATATTTTTTCTCTAATAGAAAAATAATTTTCTAAAAAACAAAAACTTTATCCCCCTAATCCTCTGGGAGGTTTAATCTCTTGACTACTAAATTTAGTTTTTGTCAAATGTTTCAAATGAACAGAACTACTATTACTCATACTCACATTTAAAGAATCAAGTTTTTCTATAAGTATCTCAGCTCTTTCTTTAATATCTTGAATTTTTGCTATCAATTCTGCTACGCTAGCTGTATCTTGTGGAGCTGAAGATGAACTCCTTGTTGGTGATACTGCTTGTGTAGTTTGAACAGTTGGTGCTGCAGGAGGTGTTTGACTTTCAATCTTTGCAGATAAAAAACTTTGTAAATCTTTATTTTCTGTTAATGCAGCAATAGCTTCAATATGTTGGTCCTGTGTTAATGGATATGTTTTTGCTAACTTATATTCTTTAGCAGCATCTCTATATCTTTGAAAATTATTACATAAATCACTATAATAATTTTCCATAATGTCTGTTTTGAAATTATGGTCACCATTAGTAAAACTAAAAGAGCTAAAAACATCCTTAAGCATTTTAAGTGCATGCTCAGTATAACTTCTAACATTACGTTGCATCCACTCATCAGCACTTTGATACTCTGGAATATTTTGAAAGTAACTTAAAATTTTTTGCTCAATATTTTGATCAGGATATGAAGGTCTCATAATTTTATCACCAATATATTCTCTAACTTAAATATAACATTTTTTTTAAATTATAGCAAATAACAGCTCAACTTCTAGTTAAATATTTCGTTTATTTATTTAACTTACGCATAAATTAAAAGAATTTTGATGAATAAAAATAAGGCTTTTAGCTTAGTTGAGCTCTCAATAGTGATTATCATTATTGGTTTATTATTTACAGGAGTTGCAGGAGGTTCAAAACTTATTCAGCAAGCAAAACAAAAAAACTAATACTAGATATAGAGAATTATAAAACATCAATTAATATTTTTAAGCTAAGTTACGACGCCCTCCCAGGAGATTTTGACAGAGCAAGCAATTATTGGAACACCATAAATGGCAATAATGATGGTTATGTAAATTACATATAAAACACCATTACCTCAGGAAAAAACGAAGCTTCTGTTGCCAATCAACATCTTGCTTTAGCAGAATTAATTGATGGAAGTTTTGGGGATGATCAAAACATGGCAGCAAATAATATTAGTCTAGAAAATGCATTTAATGGCAAAATTTTGCTATCTTCATGAACAATACCAGGCAGAACATATCTTCAAGAATTAACAAAATAGCATATTCACCATCTAGTTAGCATATCAAAATTTGTCATCCATGTTGGAAAACCTTACAACGGTAATTATACCCATGCAATTTCACCGATAATCTCAACTGAAGATGCTTTTAATCTAGACACAAAATATAATGATGGTCTTCCAAAAAGCGGTAAAATTAGCGGCGGTAATGATGTTGCATTTCAAACAGTAAATTCAGGCAATTATCTAAATGCTACATCTCCTCAAACTACAGAAAAACCAATTTATGATATGACAGATATGAAAACCATTCAATGTAATATAAATTTTAACTTAGATTAATTTCCAGCATCATGTACCACAAAAAGTATTTATTACCCTTTCAGTTTCTTTTGGTGGTAAATAATATTTAGAATATTTTTTATATTCTAAATATGGCTTTTCTATAGCTTCTAAAAATTCATAAAATTCTTGATAATCATTTTCAAAAACTGCCTTTTTAATTATTCTAGCAATTATATGATTTCTTGGAATTAAAATAGGGTTGATTTTATCTAGTTTTTTAGCAATTAAAATAAAATCCATATTTTGTGTTTTTAATCTTTTTTGCCATTTTTTCTGCCAATTAAACCATTTTTCATTCATAATAAAAAAACATGCTTCTTCTTTTAAAATTTTACTTAAAATTCTAAATCCATTTGTATAATCAATTTTGTTATTTTCTAAAATATCTAAAAATTCATCAATTAAAATTCGATCACTAATTTCATTTTTAAAATTAAAAACCCCTATTTTTTTTGCCATTTTTTTATAATATATTTGATCATATAAATCGGGAAATTTATTAATTTCTAACTCAGCAATTTTTACTGCTTTATGAATATCATTATCAATTAATGGTAAAATTGCCCCTGCAAATTTAGCAATATTCCAATAAATTATATTTTTTTGCTGCATAAAGCTATATCTTCCAGCTTGATCAATATAACTAAAAGTTTGATTTCTATTAAATTCATCCATAAAAGCACATGGTCCGTAATCAATAGTTTGACCAGAAACAGAAATATTATCTGTATTCATAACGCCATGAATAAACCCTACCCCCATCCAATCAGATACGAGTTCAGCTTGTAATTTCATCAAATATTTAAGCAAAGAAATATATTTATTTTTCTTATTTACATATTTTGGCAAAAATCTGGCAATTGTGTAATCAGCTAATTTTTGTAAATTAACAAAATCTCTTCTATGGGCAAAATATTCAAAACTACCAATTCTAATATGTCCTTTAGCAACCCTTGTAATTACACTAGCTGGTATATATTCATTTCTTTGGATAAATTCATCAGACTTTACTAATGCTAATGATCTGCTAGTTGAAATTTTTAAATAATGAACTGCCTCACTTACTATATATTCTCTTATACCTGCATCCAAAGGACATTTACCATCTCCATTTCTTGAAAAAAAACTTCTTCCAGAGCCTTTTAATTGTACATCATGTAATTCTTGTTTTTTATCTCTCACTTCTCCAATTAAACATGCTCTTCCATCACCTAATCGCGGCACAAAATTACCAAATTGATGCCCTGCATAAGCAAGTGAAATTGGCTTTGAATTTGGCAGTAATTTATTGCCAGAAAATATATCTGTTAAAAATCTTTCATTTTTACCCAGCTCTAAATTTAACTTTTTAGCTAATTTTTTATTAAAAATTAACAATTGCGGATTTTTAACTTTATCGGGCTTCTTTTCTTTATAAAAATCGTTACCCAGATCATAATAACTATTTACTATCTTCATAAAATTTTAAATTTAAAACTAGCTAAGAATTTATAATAAGTAAAACCAATAAAATAACAGGATAGTTCTATATGATATTACGCCCATTCTGGGAACGGATCATAAAAATTTTGTAAATTTTTAGAATCAAAACTATAATCCTTAATTAAGCACTCATCGAGCTGTTTTAAAATATCATCTTTATTCATTTCATTTTTCAAACCAATAAAAACTATTTGCTGCCTTCTATCTCCATAATCATCATTCCATAACTCTTCAATTGTTTTCTCAAATTCCTCACCTTCAGGCCATTGACTTTCTGGAACAGATGCAAGCCAACGTCCAATTTTATGATGCCTCACAAAAGCTCCAGCTTGTGAAACTTCACCAACAAAATCAGGCCTAGATGCAATCCAAAAAAAACCTTTACAACGTATTATTCCAGGCCATTCTTTATTAAAAAAATCATGTAGCTTTTTTGGATCAAATGGAGCTCTAGCATTATAAACAAAACTATTAATACCATATTCTTCTGTTTCAGGCTTATGATCTGAAAAATTATATAGCTCTTGTGCCCAAAGAGGGTGTTTTTCTGCTTCCTCTAAATTAAATAAATTTGTGTTCATTACCATATCTAAATTAACTTGTGATAGAGTTGTTTCAACAATCTTAGCCTTGGCATTTAAACCTCTTATAACAGATCTAACAATTTCTAACTCTTCTTCAGAAATCAAATCAATTTTATTTAATAAAATCACATTAGCGAACTCAATTTGCTCTACCAAAAGATCAACTAAACTTCTATCATCATCATCACCTAAATTTTCCTCTCCATCTCTTAAAAAATCTTTAGAACTATAATTTTTGATAAGATTTGCACCATCTACAACTGTAACCATTGTATCAAGCCTTGATACATCTGAAAGACTGTTACCATCTTCATCTCTAAAATCAAAAGTTGTAGCAACTGGCAAAGGCTCTGATATTCCAGTGCTTTCTATTAATAAGTAATCAAATTTTGTTTCTGCTGCTAACTCTCTAACTTGATCTAATAAATCCTCTCTTAATGTACAACATATACAACCATTGCTCATTTCCACAAGCTTCTCCTCTGTTTTTGAGAGATTAGAACCACTTTTTTGAACTAAGTCTGCATCAATATTAACTTCACCCATATCATTAACTATTACTGCAACTTTTTTACCTTCTCTATTATTAAGAATATGGTTTAACAAAGTAGTTTTACCAGAACCCAAAAATCCAGATAAAACTGTAACAGGAAGCTTATTTTCTATCATTATATTTATTAACTAATATTAGCATTAATGCTATAATATAACAATTAAAATTCAATTATAATTTAGTTCTTATTGGAAAAAACCAATTATTATTTTAAATTTAATTAATTAATAATATTCTGCTTATATAAACTGATAAATAATCAATTTTAAATGCATAATATATTAGATTTAATTATTTTATTTTTATCAGCATTTCTTGCAGCAACAATATTTCCGGCTGGCTCTGAAATATTATTAGCAACTTTAGATAGCAGTAATAAATATAATAAATTCCTGTTAGTTATAATAGCCACAATTGGAAATGTTTTAGGAGCTATAGTAAATTGGTTTCTTGGCTTTTATATTTTAAAACTAAAAAATAAAAAATGGTTTCCCCTTAAAGAAAAGCAAATAACAAAATATAGAAATTATTATCAAAAATGGGGTATTTGGAGTTTATTATTTGCTTGGCTACCAATTATCGGCGACCCCTTAACAATTATAGCAGGAATGTTCAAAGCAAATATTTGGTTATTTTTATTGTTAGTAACAATTGGTAAATTAACTAGATATTTAATAATTATTTATCTGTTTTAAAATAATTTAAAACAAATATCATCATATTTTTATTTGTTATGTAACAAAAAAATAGATTATTTTTACATTAGAAAATAAATTTATGTCAAAAAAAGAAACAAACTCTAAGAAAGAATTAGCAAAAAAATTAAATAACCTACATAGATCCCTTCTGAATTTATGCATAATTTATTCTTGTAATATGCCAGAGAAAGAATATGAGATAAAAAATAATCTTTTTTTTATCAATCAACAGGAAATTTCTAAAATATTATTAGGCAAATTATGTACAA
>JADHLN010000049.1 GCA_016780625.1 Rickettsiales bacterium | reverse complement strand
TATTCACCCAAGATCAAGTTGCAAATCCGAAGCCAGCACCAGATATATTTTTGCATGCAGCTGATTATTTTAAAGTAAATCCTCAAGAATGCTTGGTAATTGAAGATAGCGAAATGGGTGTAATTGCTGCCAAAAAAGCCGGAATGAATATAGTTGGTTATATAGGGACTGCCTTTATAAAAGAAAGAAGAAAATCAAAGTTAATAGAATCTGGTGCAGATCATATAATTAATGATTTGAAAGAAATTTATGATCTTTATGATTTTATCTAGGAAAAATCTTAGAGTTTTATAAGATTATAAAATTTATCTTCAAAAGATTTATCTTCAGCAAAAACTCCTAAAAATTTTGTAGTAACAGTTGAGGTTCCAGGTTTGTAGACACCTCGGCTAGTCATACATTGGTGATCAGCATCAATAAGAACAGCAACACCTTTTGTATCAAGTGATTCTTGAATAGTAAGAGCAATTTGCGAGGTCATTGTTTCTTGCGTTTGTAGTCTTTTTGCAAATATATCTAACAATCTTGCTAATTTACTAATACCTACTACTTTTTTATTTGGTATATATGCTATGTGAGCTGATCCTAAAATTGGAGCAATATGATGTTCACAATGAGATTCAAAGCGCATATTTTTAAGCAATACGATGTCATCATAGCCCTCAACTTCTTCAAATAATTTTGCAAGAACGCCTTTAGGGTCATGATTGTAACCATTAAAATACTCGCTATATGCTTCAACAACCCTTCTTGGTGTGTCAATTAAACCCTCTCTTTCAGGGTTGTCTCCAGCCCATTTTATAAGAGTTTTAACAGCATTCATTGCTTCTTCTTTGCTTGGTCTCATTTAATATATATTTTAATTTCGTTGTTTTATAGCAATTATATCTAGTCTTTTCAACTATTTTTCTTTTAAAAAGAAACTAATTATTTATATTTATTCTTTAGTTACTAAAACATAAAAAAATGTTAAAAATAAGAATCATACCTTGTCTTGATGTAGATAGAGGGAGAGTTGTAAAAGGTACAAATTTTATTAATTTAAAAGATGCAGGTGACCCTGTTGAACTTGCAAAATTTTATAATGATTCTGGAGCTGACGAATTATGCTTTCTTGATATAACTGCTACAAAAGAGCAAAGAGATACATTATATAACATTGTCTCAAAAGTTGCGGCTGAATGTTTTATACCTTTAACAGTTGGTGGAGGGGTTAAAAAAATTGAGGATATTAGAAATTTACTATTATCAGGTGCGGATAAGGTAGCTATCAATTCCGCTGCGATTTATAATCCAGAGCTTGTCTCTACTGCTGCAAAGAAAATTGGCTCACAATCAATTGTGGTAGCTCTAGATGTTAAATGGCAGCAAGAAAATAAACGTTATGAATTATTTACGCATGGAGGGTCTAAGGAAACGGGAATTGAAGCAATTGAATTTGCCAAAAAAGCCGAGGCTTTAGGAGCTGGTGAGTTATTAGTAACCTCTATGGATCATGATGGAACCGAAGAAGGTTTTAATTGTGATTTATATAAGATATTGAATGAAGAAGTTTCTATCCCAATAATTGCCTCAGGTGGAGTTGGTAAGATTGAGGATTTTCTGGAAGTAAAAGAAAAGGCTAATATTAATGCTATGCTTGCTGCTTCCGTATTTCATTTTAATAAATTCACAATAAAAGAAACAAAAGAATTTTTGCAAAAAAATTCGATACCAGTTAGATTATTAAAAAATGATTAATTATGAAAAATAGCGAGTTTTTAGATAAAATTGAACAAATAATAGATGAAAGAAAATCTCATGATCCTGCAGATTCATATATTGCAGAATTATATGATAAGGGTATTGAAAAAATTAGCCAAAAAACAGGAGAGGAGGCAGTGGAAACAATTATAGCTGCTTTAAAAGAGTCAGATGAAAGATTTATCAGTGAGTCTGCTGATTTAATATTTCACTTAATGGTTTTATTGAAATTTAAGAATCTATCTTTTGCAGATATCTTAACTGAATTAGAAAAAAGAAATAAAAAATGAATGTCAAAAATCTAAATATTGAAAAAAAGATATTCACAATTTCTCCTTATAAGCCAGGAGAGTCGGGCAAAAATTTAATAAAATTATCAGCTAATGAAAATCCTGAAGGTTGCTCAAAAAAAATAGTTAAAAATAAAAAATTATTACAAGATTTTAATATTTATCCTGATGGTGCATCTTATTTATTAAAAGAAGAAATTGCAAAATTACATAAAAATATCAAAGTAGAAAATATAATATGCGGAGCTGGCTCAGATGAAGTTTTTAACTTATTAATTACAGCTTTTACCAAACCAGGTGATGAGATAATATATTCTCAATATGGATTTCTAATGTATAAAATTTATGCAGCATCGCATGGAGTTAATGCTATTGCTGCTAAAGAAAAAGATCTAAAAACTAATGTTACAGAAATCATTAATTCTGTAACTAAAAAAACTAGAATAATTTTTATTGCCAACCCAAATAATCCTACTGGAAGTTACGTAAATAGAAAAGAAATTGAAAGATTATGTAAAAATATACCAGATAATATCCTAATAGTTATTGATGGGGCATATGCAGAATATGTAAAAGAAAAAGATTATATTTCAGGTGTTGAATTAGTTAAAAAATATAAAAATATTATTGCGACTAGAACATTTTCAAAAATTTATGGTTTGGCAGCTCTAAGAATTGGCTACGGCATAATGCAGCCTGAATTAATTGAGGTTATTGATAGAGTAAGAGGTCCTTTTAATGTTAGTAAAATAGCTCAAGAAGCTGCAATTATTGCGCTTAAAGATCAAAAATTTATTGAAAATTCCCAGAAAAAAAATCTTATAGAGCAAAATTATCTTGAAACAGAATTAGAGAAATTAAAAATAAAATATCACAAAACATTTGCAAATTTCATCTTGATTGACCTAAAAAATAAAGAAGCTGCAAATAAGTTGTTTTTATATTTAAAAGATGCGGGAATTATTGTGAGAAAGTTAGATTCTTATGCGCTGCCAAGTAAAATAAGAATTACGATTGGTACAAAAAAACAAAATAAATTATTAATAAAAAAACTTAAAGAATTTTAAATATCCATGGTCAAAAAATTAAGTGAAATAAGAGAGTCATTTATAGATTATTTTAGTAAAAGAGGGCATAAATTTGTAAAATCCGCTCCTTTAATTCCTCATAATGATCCAAGCTTAATGTTTGTAAATGCAGGAATGGTGCCATTTAAAAATTATTTTACTGCCCTTGAAAAACCTGAAAGTAAAAAAATTGTCTCTGCACAAAAATGTGTTAGAGCAGGAGGCAAGCATAATGATTTAGAAAATGTAGGATATACAGCAAGACATCATACATTTTTTGAAATGTTAGGAAATTTTTCTTTTGGAGATTATTTTAAAGAAGAAGCTATTTTTTATGGCTATGAATATGTTACAAAATTTTTAGAGCTACCAAAAAGTAAATTAATTGCCACAATTTATCATGATGATGAAGAAGCCTATAATTTATGGAAAAAAATAGCAGGTTTTACAGATAGCCAAATAAAAAGAATTAGCACAAATGATAATTTTTGGTCCATGGGTGATGTAGGACCATGTGGACCTTGTTCAGAGATTTTTTATGATCATGGTGATAAATATCAAGGCATGCCTCCTGGTGAAGGTGATGAAGGAGAGCGTTATGTTGAGATATGGAATTTGGTTTTTATGCAATATGAAAAACAAAAAGATGGAACCCTAAAAAAACTACCTAATCCAGCCATTGATACTGGAATGGGTCTGGAAAGAGTTGCTTCTATAATGCAAGGAAAACACAATAATTATGACACAGATTTATTTAAATATTTAATTTCTAAATCAATGGATTTAGCAAGTGATAAAAATAATATCACTTCACATAGAGTAATTGCAGATCATTTGAGATCAATTAGTTTTTTAATTGCAGATGGTGTAATGCCATCTAATGAAGGAAGAGGATATGTTTTAAGAAGGATAATGCGAAGAGCAATAAGACATGCTAATCAAGTTGGCGCTAAAGATTTATTTTTGAGTAAATTAGTACCAAATTTGGTAGAAAGAATGGGAGATCATTATAGTGAGTTAAAAGAAGCTCAAAAATTAATTACAAATATAGTTGCCAATGAAGAGGAGCAATTTAACAAAACCCTTGCAAAAGGCTTAAAAATACTAAGTGATGCTTTAAATAATAATCAAAATAAGAAAAAATTCTCAGGTGAAATTGCCTTTAAACTATATGATACTTATGGATTTCCACTTGATTTAACTCAAGATATTTTAAGAGGGCAGAATATCTCTGTTAATATTCCTGAATTTGAAAAATTAATGCAGGATCAAAAAAATAGAGGAAAAGAAAATTGGCAGGGTAGCGGTGCATTAAGGAATTCAGATTTTTGGTTTGAATTAGAACAAAAACTAGTAAATATTAACTTTACAGGCTATAGCAAAATATCTGATAATTCAGAGATAGTCGCTTTAATACAAAAAGAAGAGGAAGTGTTGGAGGTAAATTCAGGTGAATTTTATTTAATTGCTAAAAATACTCCTTTTTATCCTGAATCTGGTGGTCAGATAGGTGATCAAGGAATTATTAAAACAGCAAACTCCTTAGCTGAAATAACTGATACGCAAAAATTCGCTAATAATTTAATAATTCACTTTGCAAAAGTTAAAAAAGGAAATTTTAAAATAAATGACAAAATAATATTAGAAATTGATCATTTAAGAAGAAATAAAATAAAAGCTAATCATTCAGCAACACATTTATTACATAAAGCATTACAAGAAATTTTAGGTAGTCATATTTCACAAAAAGGATCTTTAGTATCAGATAAATTATTACGTTTTGATTTTTCGCATAATGGTGCAATCTCAAGAGCTGAAATTCATCAAATAGAAGATGCTGTAAATCATATTATTATCCAAAATAATTTGGTAGAAACTAATATAATGAGCATTGAAGAGGCAAAAAATTCTGGAGCTGTTGCTTTATTTGGCGAAAAATATGATGAGGATGTAAGGGTTCTTACTATGGGGAATTGGCATAATAGCTTTTTTTCTAAAGAATTATGTGGAGGAACTCATGTAAAGGCAACGGGTGATATTGGTTTATTTAAGATAATTAGTGAAAGCTCTATTGCTTCTGGTGTTAGAAGAATTGAAGCAATAACAGGTGAAAAAGCTTTAAAATACCTCCAAGAAAACGAAACTATCATTGAAGAAATTACAGATATCTGTAAATATCCAAAAAAAGAACTAAGCAGTAATATTCAAAATCTCATTAATAGTAAAAAAGCTTTAGAAAAAGAAATTATTAAATTAAAGCAAAAAAATGCGGCAAATATAAAAGATGGAGAAGTTCTTTTATTAAAAAAAGAAAAAATATTATTTAAAATAATAAAAGATTTAGAAGTTAAAGATACTAGAGATTTAGCATTTCAATTTAAAAAACAAGATTATGCATTAATAATTTTAATATCTATTTTTAATAATAAATTATCTGTAATAACTTTATCAAATAAAGTTAAATTATTTGATGCAGTTCCTATAACAAAAAAAATTGTTGAAAAATTAGGTGGTAAAGGAGGTGGGGGTAAGGCAGACCTTGCTCAAGGTGGAGCTGCAGATATTAGCAAAATAAAGAATATAAAAATAGAAGAAATTATCTAGAAATATTACTATCCTTTTGCCGATTGTAATATTGAGATAGAGGTAATTCATCAGTATTACATTTATAATATTTTGATTTTTTAGGAGGAGGGGTTGAAGCTCCATCTATTGGTGATTCAGCTCTTTTTTTTGATTAGAAAATTTTCGGGTTATATCTTCTCCCTTATTGGAAGTTTTGCTCGCTTTTGGTTTTAATATATCTTTTTCATTTAGGGGGTAATTTGTAAAAATAGGAATTTCAGCAGTAATTTCCTTAAGAATAAAAATAGCAGCTTGCAACATTTCATTCTTCATATCAATTTTTAAATTAGGGTAACCAGGTACTTCACTAACTCTACTTAGCCTATCATCAAATTCTCCTACTAATTCAGAAGAGATTTCTGCTAAATTGATAGAGAATTCGTCTGTATTCCTAATATATTCAAGTAACTTATAATTTCTTTATCAAAAATATGTTTTGTTTTTTATATGATATTATTCCTAAAGTTTTCATCATTTAAATATTCATTCATAGTTGATTTTATTT
>JADHLN010000009.1 GCA_016780625.1 Rickettsiales bacterium | reverse complement strand
GATGATGGTGTTGATAATTTGGTGCAGGTTTATGCAACAGGTAATTCTTATAATGATAATCCAAGTTTTCCAGCCTATTATGCTGATCATATAGAAATGCAAGGTGAGTTATTAGCAGTTGAGGCATTTGATATAGCTATAGATAATATAGCTGATTTTTCTAATAGATGTGGTAAAATAAAAAGATGCTTAGCTGCACCAGGGGTAAAAATATATTCAGCAATTCCTGGAGATAATAATTATGGTTATATGTCAGGAACATCAATGGCTGCTCCTATAGTATCTGGTGCTGTGGCTGTTTTGCAATCTGCTTGGCCAAATTTAAATGGAAAAGAAATAGTAGATATTTTGCTTATAACAAGTACGCAGAAACAAGAGAATGTGAATTTATTAAATTTAGCACAAGCTGTTAAACCAGTGGGTAAAAGAGAAATTATTACTTCTAATCAATTGGTGGCAATTTCTTATGATAAGACAAAATTATTAATTCCAAGCTCTTTTAGTAATATTTTTAAAGAAGAGAAGTTTCAAAGTTTTTTATCTCAAGCTGTATTTTTTGATGGTTTTAAAAGAGATTATAAAGCAAATTATAATGATAAAATAAGTTTTTATGGAGCAAATAATAAATTGAGGGATTTGATTATAAAAAATAATGAAGCTGAAAATGTTAATTTAGGATTTTCAGATTTAAAATTAAATTTTTCTCATAAAAAAAATAAATTAGATAATTATTTATTTTTAACATCAGAAAGTAAAAAGAGTAACCTAGCTTTAGAAAATATTTCTTTTTTTAAAAATTATAAAAAGTTTAATTTTAGTTTTGTTAAATCTAATAATTACGCAATTAATGATTCAACTGTTAAATTTGCTCATAAATTTAATTTGTTAAGTCAGGGGAATTTTAATGGTTATTTTACAAAAATTACCGATGACTTATTGAAATTTGCAGTAGATTATAACTTTAATTTAAATTCTAATTTTAAACTAGAACTTGCAAAAGCTAATTTAACTAATGAAATAGGTGATATAGCAATAGTTAATAGCTCTTATAAGAAAAGTTTTAAAAATCTTTCTTTAGATTTATCTCACCAATTAATAAAAGAAGAAAACTCCATGATGGGTATTACTGGTATTGATGGTTTTTATAATGTTGATAATTCAAAAACTAATGGAATATCTTTAGCGCTTGAATATGACTGGGGTAAGAATAAATTTTTAAGTAAATATGCTATTTTGGATGCAAAATATAATAATCAATCTAATAGATTATTAGAATTATCTGATAGTTTGCGAACTAGTAATTTTATAGTTTCTTATATTAGGAATATGTCTAAATTTGACATGGGTTTTGCATTTTCAACTCCTATGCAAATTGAAAAAGGATCTATGAAATTTACTATGCCTACAGGTTATGACTTAGATGGAAATGTTAAGTTTGCTGAATATAATATGGATTTAACAAGCCATAAAAAATATGATTATGAGATATTTTTTGTTAAAGAAAATGATAATTCTAGGCTGAATTTTAATTTAAATTTAGAGCAACAAAAATTTAGCAATGCTAATAAATATGAAGTTGAAGCTTTAATTGCTTTTAGCAAATTCTTTTAAAAGTAAATTTCTGGCAAAGGGTATTTTTTTATTATTTGGAACGAAAATATGTTTGTTTAAGAAATATTCATTAATTTTAAAAATTTTATCATAATCACTTTTTAAGGCAGTTTGATTTTCTTTTTTAAAGAATTCAGGCATAATAAATAATTTATCATGGTAAGGTGCGCCAATTTTTTGGCAGATTGCGTGTCCAGTTTTTGGTGATATATAAAATAGATTATTACTATCTCCTGTAACTGAGCATTGCTTTAAATCTAGTCCAAAGCCAAGATCATTTAGTAGCTTAAGTTCAAAATTTATATATGATTCAAAACTTAATTCATTGTTAATTAAATGATTTAAATAATTTACCAAATATTGATATAAATTTTCATAATTCATACCTATTTGTAATGCTATAGCAAGCATTTCTGTTATATTTTTAAGAGTGATTATTTTTTTATTATTTGTGACAAATTTAGCATTATAATTTGTAATTATTTCAGCATGGGAAAAATTTCCTAAGCTATTTTCATTGCGAGATTTTTTTGTGCCGTGAATTAAATTGCCAATTTGATATATTGTTTGCATTTTTTTGCTCATTGCTCCTTTTACATAGGCTGAAAATAGATTTTCTTTAGCAAAAAAACTAATGATTGATGCTGATTCAGAATGTTTAAATTTATTGATTATTAATGCTTCTCCTTGCCAGAACATATTTAGAATATTAAGAAATTAATATTTTGCTAGATGATTATTTTCTTGTCGAGAATTAATTTTTTAGTTTTTACTTCATATCTTATAGTAATTATTAGAGTGAAGCTGTGTGACTTCTTGATGGATAATTTCTTTCATTTCTTACCTCTAATGCTATTAATGTTGCCCAATCTGCATGCTGTTCCCCACAAATACCTGGAATTGTAGCTGTACCAAATTTATCTGCCCAAATTACTCTTCTTATTTTTTGTTCTTTAGATATTTCATCTTTAGAGCCTTCTTTTTGCTGTCTTAGGATGTCTTGTCTTTTTTCAAATTTATCAACTATTCTGCTTATATCAACATCTGGAGCTTTTTTGCTAGATGAATATTCTTTTTGTGGAGGGAGATTTTGCGATCCTTTAGTAAGTTTTTTATCCGATCCTGCAATTAAATTTTCAAAAAAATTTATTACTTTACTAATTGGAGGTCTATTATCTTCCTCAACTGGTTTAACTGTAAAAGAGCTGTGGTCAATTTTTGGTTTTTTTGCTATGCTTATTGTTGTTAAACATTCTTTAATTAACTGATTTATTATGGTTAAATCTGATTTTATTTTGTCTGCAATTACTGTTTTGCAGCTATTTAAATATATTGTTCTGTTTTGATCAGGTAATTGATCAAGTTTTTGATGTGTTTTGTATTGGAGTTCATTTTTATAAATTTCATTTGCTAGTTCTGAAAGATTATGATCATAATCTTGTGGTAGTTGTATAGGATTTTTTTGATTTCGGTAATATTCAAATAGTTTGTGATTGTAATGTAGCTGAGTTTTGATATCAACAAGTTGGTCAATATGATCTTCTGCTAAGATGGAAGTTAATTTTTTAAGAGCTTCTAATTCCTCAACATGGCCATCTTCTATACCTTCTGGCCTAATCTTTGTAATAAGGGATTTAACAGCCTTGTTGTCAGCTAGAAAAATAACAAATTCTAAACATGTAAATCTTAGGCTAGCAATTCGACAAAATGGATCTTGATTTACAATTACCTTTAAATTAAGTGAGGGGTTACGTAATGTTTCAATTACTATATTTAGATCTATATCAAGATTATCAAACCTATTGGTTTCTTGCTGTTTTCTTATTAAAGATTGGTTTTGATTTCGAGTCATAAATAAATTTTTTATGCTATATATTATAGCATAAATTCTATTCTATTAAAACAAAAACTTGCTGTTTTAGACAAGATAATTATGTTAAGCTTTTAAAAATGAAATGATTGAAAAAGATTTTAATGTTAATTTTGCTGATGCTTTAGGTGAAAGATATATCACCTATGCTATGGCAACCATAATGTCGCGTTCTTTGCCTGATGTAAGAGATGGTATTAAACCTGTGCATAGAAGGTTATTATATGCGATGTTGAAATTGAGGTTAGATCCAGAATCTGGTTTTAAAAAATGCGCAAGAGTTGTTGGAGATGTGATTGGTAAATATCACCCTCACGGTGATCAAGCAGTTTATGATGCATTGGTTAGGTTGGCTCAATCTTTTGCTGTTCGTTACCCATTGGTTGAAGGGCAAGGTAATTTTGGTTCAATAGATGGGGATAATGCAGCTGCTATGCGTTATACTGAGGCAAAGCTTACCAGGGTTGCTATGCTTTTATTAGAAGATATTGATAAGGATGTAGTATCTTTTAGAAATACTTATGATGATTCGGATATTGAGCCTTTAATATTGCCTGGAAAATTTCCAAATTTACTTGCAAATGGTAGTGAGGGAATTGCAGTTGGTATGGCTACTTCAATACCACCTCATAATGCCTCTGAGATATTTCAAGCCTTGATTGCTTTATTAGATGATAAGGATATTTCTGTAGCGACATTATGTTCTTATATTAAAGCTCCAGATTTCCCTACGGGAGGAGTTATCTATGAATCGGAAGAGGCGATCATAAAATCATATCAAACAGGTAAAGGTTCTTTTAGAGTGAGAGCAAAATGGTATAAAGAAGATCTGGGTAAGGGGTTGTATAAAATTATTATTACAGAAATTCCTTATCAGGTTCAGAAATCTCGTTTAATTGAAAAAATTGCAGATTTATATAAGCAAAAAAAATTAACATTGCTCGGCTCTATTCAAGATGAATCAGATGCTGATCTTAGAATTATTATCGAACCAAAAACTAGAAATATAGATTCTAATTTATTGATGGAGCAGCTTTTTAAATTTACTGAGCTAGAAAATAAATTTTATCTAAATATGAATGTTTTAAACTCGCATACTAAGCCTCACATTATGAGTTTAAAGCAAGTATTAGAGGAGTTTATTGAGCATAGATATGTGGTTATGAGGAGAAAATCTAATTATCTATTAGATAAGATAATTAATAGGCTAGAAATTTTAGATGGTTATTTAATTGCCTATCTCAATTTAGATAAATTAATCGCCATAATTAGAGATAATGATGAGCCTAAGCCGCTTATTATTAAGGAATTTTCTTTAACAGATAATCAAGCTGAAGCGATTTTAAATATGAAATTGCGCTCTTTAAGAAAATTAGAAGAGTTTAAAATTAAAGCAGAAAGAGATAATTTAGTTAAGGAAAGAGATTTTTATGAGAAGTTATTAGCCTCAAAAGCTATGCAAAAAAAAGAATTATTAAAGGAGTTTAAAGAATTAAAGGATGAGTTCAGTAAAGATGAGGGTGGTTATGCTCGTAAGACTGAAATTATTCATAATGAATTAACTGTAAATTTTGATGAAAAATCCTTTATTGAGTCAGAAAAGGTTACTCTTATATCCTCTAAGCTTGGTTGGCTTAGAATTATAAATGGCCATGCACAAGATATGGATAAGTTAAAATTTAAAACAGGTGACGAGCCTAAATTTAATTTAGAGCTTAATTCCTTGGATAAAATTTTGCTTATTGCCTTATCTGGTAAATTTTTTATGTTGGATGTCCATAAATTACCTAGAGGAAGAGGAGATGGGCAGCCTATTAATAGTATTGTAGATATTGCGAATCCAGCTAATATTTTAAAAATATGTAAATATGAAGAAAATAAGGAATATATTCTAGCTACTAAATTTGGCCTTGGTTTTAGAGTTGCTGCTAAAGATTTGATTTCGCAAACAAAAACAGGTAAGCAAATAGTTAATTTAGCTAATAATGATAAGCTTATCGCTTGTTCTGAAATAAATGAGGGTGATGATTCAATCATATTAGTTAATAGTAATAGAAAAATGCTAATATTTAAAATATCTGAGTTGCCAAAAATGCAAAGAGGTAAGGGAGTTATTTTACAACGTCAGGTTGATTCAGAATTATGTGATGTTAAATCTATTAATTTTTCTGAAGGGTTAGCATGGCAAACTGGTAAGCAGGTTAGGCAAGAAAAAGACCTGAGAGCTTGGCTTGGCAAGAGGGCATCGAAAGGCAGTATGGTTCCTTTTGGGTTTCCAAAATCATGTAAATTCAGTTAATTTAAAAAAAAAGCTAAATTAATGCTTGCATCTTGTTAATTATGTTGTTATAACTATTACATCATCATCATATCTCTCTCTAAAGGCTGGTTTTTAACCAGCCTTTACTTTTTTAACTTTTCAACTTTTACTAGATTTTTAAATTTAAATCATTAAGCATTTTTACTTAAAGTTTTTTTGAGGTATTTAAATGTTTAAATTATTTGTTAATATTTTCTTTGTTGTTTTTTTATTTAATCTTAATGCTCATGCATATAATTATAATGATCATAAATTTGAGGAATATTTACAAATTGCGGATGAGGGAGGTTTTTTGAGTGGTTTTAGAGATAGATGGAAGGGTTTGATCTCAAAACAAAAGGAGGAGAGGCAGGAGTTAAGAGGTGAGATTAAAGAAAAAATCAAAGAAAGACGTTCTGAGAGAAAGGAAAAAAGATCTGATAGAAGAGAGAAGATAAAAAATAAATTACAAGAAATTAGATCTGAGAGAAAGGAAAAAAGATCTGATAGAAGAGAGAAGATAAAAAATAAATTACAAGAAATTAGATCTGAGAGAAAAGAAAGAAGGTTAGACCGAAGAGAGAAAAGGTCTGAAAGAAGAGAGGGAGTTAAAGATAAAGCTCAAGAAATTAGATCTAATAGGAGGGAAAGGAGGTCTGATAGAAGAGAGAAGAGGTTAGATAGAAGAGGGGAGTATAAAAAGAAAAATGCTTATGGTAAAAACTCATCTAAATCTAATTACAAAGGTAGAGCTTCTAATAAGGCAAATAAGATGCGTTCAAAGAGTAAATCTTATAAAAATAAGAAAAGTAATTATGGTCAAAAATCTAGATCTTATGGAAAAAAGAATAATGTAGGATCAAATATTAAAAATAAATCTAGGGGTAATTCTAGAGCTTCAAATAAAAAATCTAATAATAAAAGAAGATAATTTTTATAATCTTCTTTATTTTTGTGGCTTAGTAAATATTATTGCTTTTAAAAAAGCATATGTCTAATAAATCTTTTCAGGAAATTATTTTATCCTTATCTAATTTTTGGAAGGAAAAAAAATGTTTGTTGCTTCAGCCCTATGATTCCCCTGTTGGCGCTGGAACTTTGCATCCAGCTACTGCTCTTGATTGTTTAGTTAAAGATGATTGGAATATATGTTATGTGCAAATATCTCGAAGACCAAAAGATGGTCGTTATGGTGAAAACCCAAATAGACTGCAGGCTCATCATCAAATGCAGGTAATTTTAAAGCCATCTCCAGATGATATGCAAAAGCTATATTTAGATTCATTAAAGACTATTGGTATAAATAGTAAAAATCATGATATTAGATTTGTTGAAGATGATTGGGAAAATCCTTCAATTGGAGCTTCAGGTTTAGGATATGAGGTGTGGATTGATGGTATGGAAGTTAGTCAGTTTACATATATGCAACAAATTGGCGGGGTAGCGATTGAGCCAATTGCGGGGGAAATTACCTATGGTTTAGAAAGGCTTGCTATGTATATACAAGAAGTTGAGAATATTTATGATATTAAGTGGAATGATGTTTATAATTACGGTGATATATTTTTAAGCAGAGAAAAACAATTTTCTGCTTATAATATTGATTATGCTAACGTAAATGATCTATTTATGCAGTTTGATATTGCTGAAAAAGAGGCAAATAACTTACTGCAGCAGAACTTACCTTTACCAGCTTATGAGGAATGTTTAAAAGCGAGTCATATTCTTAACCTGTTAGATGCACGAAAAGTAATTGCTGTTAGTGAGAGGGCAAATTATATTTCTCGTGTAAGAAATATTGCAAAATTATGTTGTTCTTTATATAAAGAAGTCAATTAATTAAAAAGATGCAGCTAACTCTTTTAAAATCAAAATTACATCGTGCTAAAGTAACAGAAACAGATTTGCAATATAATGGTTCTGTTTCTATAGATGAAGATTTGCTTGAACAAGCAAATATTTTGCCTAATGAAAGAGTTGAAATTTATAATATTACAAATGGTAATAGATTTGCAACTTATGCAATTCCTGCTCCTAGAGGTAGTAAAAAAATTGGTATAAATGGAGCGGCAGCTCACATAACTAAGCAAAGTGATTTAGTTATTATTTGTGCATATGTTATGATGAATGAGGATGAGGCTAAAAAATATGAGCCTAAACTTATTCTTCTTGATGAAGAAAATAATATTTTAGAAAATGGCTGATTTTTTACTTGAATTATTCTCAGAAGAGATACCTGCAAAACAACAAATAAAAGTTAAGGATTTTATTGTAAAATCATTTAAAGAAAAATTATTAAAAATTGGCTTAGATAAGCAGGTGGATGTTTATGTTTGCCCAAGAAGAATTGTAATATTAGCTAAAAATATACCACAAAAAATTAAATTTGCTGGAGAAAAATTTAGGGGCCCTAAAATCGGAGCTAATGATAAGGCTATTGAAGGTTTTTTAAAGAAATTCTCATTAAAAAATATAGGTGATTTAGGTCAACAAACTATTAAAGGTGATAAATATTATTTTTATGAAATAAAAGAAACTATTAATAAAACGATAGATATATTACCAAATATATGTTTAGAGCTTATTAATGATGTCGCATCATTTTGGTCTAAAACTATGTTATGGGGGAGTTATGATATTAGATGGATTAGACCATTACATAATATTTTATGCCTTTTAGATTCTGAGGTAATTTCTTTTAAATATGGTCATTTAGAAACAAATAATAATAGTTTTGGACATCGTTTTTTAGCTCAGAATAAGAAGCTTACCATTGATTCTGTTGATGATTATTTTAAAAAAATATCTGAAAATAAAATTATTATAAATGATGTAGAGAGAAAAAAGCTCATTTTTGAAGAGCTTAATAATATTGCTGAACAGCATGAATTGGAGTTAGTTAATGACACAGATTTACTTGATGAGGTTAATGGATTGGTTGAATATCCAGTGGTGCTAATTGGCGAGATAGATAAAGAATTTATGCAATTGCCAGATGAGATTTTATTGACTTCTCTTAAAAATCATCAGAAATATTTTTGTGTTAAAAAGAATGGTGCTTTAGCTCCTTATTTTTTATTTGTAAGTAATAATGATGTTAAGAATAAAGAGATATTAATAGAGGGGAATAAAAGAGTTTTAAGGTCGCGATTAAACGATGCTAAGTTTTTTTATGAACAAGATATAAAAATCCCTCTAACTGAGCGGGTGGAATTTTTGGATAATATTATTTTTCATAAATCATTAGGAAGTTTAAAAGATAAAACATATAGAAATCAGGTAATAGCAAAATATATAGCGTTATTATTGCCAGGCACTTCTTTGGTTGATGTTGAGGTTGCTGCATTAATTGCAAAGGCTGACTTAAATACAGAAATTGTATCTGAGTTTCCTGAGTTGCAAGGGATTGCTGGTTATTATTATGCTCTTAAAGATAATCTTGATGAAGAAATCGCAATTGCAGTTAGAGATCATTATTTACCACGGGGTGCAAATGATGTTATTCCAAAAAATGATTTAGCTATAGCTATTTCCCTGGCAGATAAATTTGATAGCTTAGTTTCTTTAATGTTTGTTGGGGAAAGAGCTACTGGTTCAAATGACATTTATGGATTAAGAAGAATAGCGATAGCTATTATTAGGATTATATTAGAAAATAGATTGAATGTTCCTTTAAAATTGATAATTCATAAGGCTGTTACTAATTTTACTAAATTGCCCGAGGTAACATTAGAATTTTATCATGAGGTAGCAGCTAAGGATATAAAAGCAAAATTAGAGCAGGATGTTTTAAATTTCATTATTTCGAGATTTAAAATTATTTTAAAAGAAGAAAATATATCTCATTATGTGATAAATGCTGTTTTTAATTCTGGTAATGAAGATGATTTGTTACAGCTTTATAATAAGTCTTTAGTAATTTCTGAAAAAATAAAATCTATCGATGGTAAAAAAACTCTTGAATCCTTTAGAAGGGTTTACAATATTTATGCTAAAGCTGAAAAGGAAGAGGGCGATAAATATAATAAAAAGCCAAATTTTCTTTTGTTTAAAGAGCCAGCAGAAAAAAAATTATATAGTGAATATAAAAATTTAAAATCAGATTTATCTTTACTATTGAAAAAATCTCAATATCAAGATGCGTTTGATAAAATTTATAATTATAGTTTTGTAATTGATGAATTTTTTGCAGAAATAAAAGTTAACTCTTCAGATAATTTAGTAAGGCAAAATAGGCTTAAATTACTTGCAACTATATGTAAAACTGTTAATAATTTTGCTGATTTTAGTAAGATTGAAAAAATATAATTTGATATAAGAAAAATGAAAAAATGGGTTTATAATTTTGGAGTTGATGTAATAGATGGTGATGCGTCAATGAGAGATCTTCTAGGTGGTAAAGGAGCTAACTTAGCTGAAATGTCTAAAATTGGTATTCCTGTTCCTCCTGGATTTACTCTAACAACTGAAATTTGTTCATATTATTATCAAAATAATAAAAATTACCCAGAAACTCTAAGTGAGCAAATTGATGCTGCAATTTTAACTCTTGAGAAACAATTAGGTAAAAAATTTGGTGATCAAGATAATCCTTTACTTGTTTCTGTGCGTTCAGGTGCAAGAGCTTCAATGCCGGGAATGATGGATACGGTTCTAAATTTAGGTTTAAATGATTCTGTTGTTAAAGCATTAGCAAATAAATCTGGTAATGAGAGATTTGCTTATGATTCATATAGGCGTTTTATTCAAATGTATTCTAATGTTGTTTTAGAAGTTGATCATTTTGAGTTTGAGCAAATTTTAGAAGATAAAAAGATATCTAAAAATATTAAAGAAGATATTGATCTTACTGCTGAAGATTTAAAAGAGTTAGTTGTTGAATTTAAGGATAAACTCATCGAAATTACAGGTGAGAATTTTCCTGAAAACCCTAAAGATCAATTATGGGGAGCAATTTCAGCTGTTTTTAACTCTTGGATGACTGATAGAGCAGTTACATATAGAAGATTAAATGAAATTCCTGAAGAGTGGGGAACTGCTGTTAATATCCAGGCTATGGTATTTGGTAATATGGGAGATAATTGTGCAACAGGTGTTTGCTTTACTAGGGATCCATCAACTGGAGAGAAAGTTTTTTATGGGGAGTATTTAATTAATGCTCAAGGAGAAGATGTTGTAGCAGGAATTAGAACGCCATGTCCTATTACTGTTCTTGCTAAAGAAAAGCAAAACTCTGAATTGGCAGCAATGGAAGAAGTTATGCCAAATTTATATGCTGAGTTAGTTTCTCTTTATCAAAAATTAGAGAATCATTATCGTGATATGCAAGATATAGAATTTACTATTGAAAATGATAAATTATGGATTTTGCAAACTAGAAATGGAAAAAGAACTGCAAAAGCAAGTATTAAAATTGCAGTTGATATGGTTACGGAAGGTCTTATTTCTGAAGCTGAAGCACTTCTTAGAATAGATCCGTTATCTATTGATCAATTATTACACCCTACATTAGATCCTAATGATAAAAAGGAGGTAATTGAGAAGGGTTTGCCTGCATCTCCAGGTGCTGCAGTTGGTAAAATAGTTTTTACAGCAGATGCTGCAGAAGCAAAGGCAATATTAAAAGAAAAAGTAATCCTAGTTAGAATTGAAACTAGCCCAGATGATATTAGTGGTATGCATGCAGCCCAAGGAATTTTAACTGCAAGAGGAGGTATGACTTCTCATGCAGCGGTTGTAGCTAGAGGTATGGGTAAGCCATGTGTTAGTGGGGCAGGCGGCTTGAAAATTGATATGCAAAATAAGTTAATTGAAGTTGCAGGGAAAACTCTAAAAGAAGGTGATGAAATCACAATAAATGGTACAACAGGTGAAGTTATGCTTGGTGCAGTTAAAACAGTTGAAGCTAATTTATCTGGTGATTTTTCTCAAATTATGGAATGGTCTGATAAATATAGAAAATTAGCAGTTAGAACTAATGCGGAAACACCTCTTGATTGTAAAAATGCAGTTAAATTTGGAGCTGAAGGTGTTGGTTTATGTAGAACAGAGCATATGTTTTTTGAAGAAGAAAGAATTATTTCTATTAGAGAAATGATATTATCTGAATCAAAGGATGGTAGGGTTGCAGCACTCAATAAATTATTGCCTTATCAGCAAAATGATTTCGTCGAAATTTTTAAAATTTTAGAAGATAGGCCTGTAAATATTCGTTTGTTAGATCCGCCATTACATGAATTTTTGCCGCATAGTGAAAAAGAAATTAGTGATTTAGCGGATATTACTAATTTTTCAAAAGATAAGCTAGTTGAAAGGATTAAATTATTAAGCGAAGCAAATCCAATGTTAGGGCATCGTGGTTGTAGGCTGGGTATTACTTATCCTGAGATTTATGAAATGCAAGTAAAAGCAATTTTTAATGCTGCAGCTTTGTTAGAGGCAAAGCCAAAAATTGAGTTAATGATTCCTTTAGCTTTTGGTGTAAAAGAATTGAAGTTATTAAAAGAAAAAATTCTTGCTGTTATTAAAGAAATAGAAGAAGAAAAGAAATTAAAATTTAATTATAAAATTGGTACAATGATAGAGTTACCAAGAGCTGCATTAAGAGCAAAAGAAATAGCAGAAGAAGCAGAATATTTTAGCTTTGGCACAAATGATTTGACTCAAACAACTTTTGGAATGTCTAGAGATGATTCTGGAAGTTTTATTCAGGAATATATAGATAAGAAAATTATAGAGATAGATCCTTTTGTAAGGCTTGACAGAGATGGTGTAGGTGAGTTAATTAATCTTGCTGTTGAAAGAGGAAGGTCTGCTAGACCAGATATTAAGCTTGGTATCTGTGGAGAACATGGAGGAGATCCTAATTCTATTGAATTTTGTAATGATATTGGTTTAGATTATGTTTCTTGTTCACCATATCGCGTTCCTATTGCTAGATTATCCGCTGCAAGAGCTGTATTAAAAAATAAATAATATCATTACGTATATTATTTGTTTTTGTGTATAATATAAATAAATTTTCGAGAAAAATGGTTGCGTTGCCCGATTGGCCAAAATTTAAAGGAAATAGTGATATAGATCTTAGATTAAGTAGAGTTAATAAATTTTTATCTCTTATAGGTAATCCACATCATAAACTTAATAATATTATTCATGTTGCTGGAACTAATGGTAAAGGTTCAACAATTTCTTTTCTAAGATCTTTTATAGAATCTAGTGGTAAAACAGTAAATATTTATACATCACCACATTTAATAGAGTTTAATGAAAGGATTAGGATTAAGGGTGAAATTATTAGTGATGCATATTTAAATAAAATATCTAATGAATGTTTAAAAATTGAAAAAGAACATAATATAGAATTAACTTTTTTTGAAGGGGCAACAATTTTAGCTATAAAAGCATTTACAGAAAATATTGCTGATTATAATCTTATAGAAGTTGGTCTTGGTGGTAGGTTTGATGCTACTAATGTTTTTTCAAATAAACTTGCTTCAGTTATTACAAATATTTCTTTTGATCATCAAGAATTTTTAGGTAATGATTTATTATCTATAGCAGGTGAAAAATTTGGTATAGTCCAAGATAATGAAAAAGTTTTTATAGGGAGACAGGTTAGTGAGGTTGCTAATTTTTATAAAAATAAAACTAAAAATGCATATTTTTATGATGAGTTTTCAGATGAAATCTCAGTGCCATTAAATATTGGATTGCCTGGAGAGCATCAGAAAGAAAATTATAAATTAGCAGCATTTATATATAAGAAATTAATCTCAGCTAGAATAGCTGATAATTTTGTTGATTATTTATATTGGCCAGGAAGATTGCAAAATATAACAAAATTATTGAATTTTAAGAATGATATCCAGATATATTTAGATGGTGGTCATAATGAGTCAGCTGCATTAATGATTTTAGAATTTGTTAAAGATAATAATATAAAAAACATCTTAATTTCTAAGTCAATTAGTAAAAATATCTATATATTTACAGATATTTTGACCTTATCTAATGTAAATTTATTTTTTACAGAAATGGAGTTTTCTGATTCATATAAAATTTCAGATCTGGATGAAGAAGTAAAATCTAAATTTAAAAAAACTTATAATAATGTTGATCAAGCATTGAGTGAGCTAAAGAACCTAAAAGATAATTTGTTGATCTGTGGTTCCTTGTTTTTGGTTGGAGAGATTTTGAGTAGGTATAATTATAAATTATCTTAAATATTTTTAGCTTTAATTAGAGATAATTTTTGTTCATAATCATAAGTGATTTGGTTGAATGTGAGGCAATTTTTACAAATTGCTTCCCAGCTATCATGCTTAAAATTACAATTTTTACATAAATAATTGGGGCTATTTATATATGAGTCTTTTTTCTTTTTAATTTCCTCGATATGGTCTGAATCTTCATAATTATCAGAAAATTTTTCTAAAAATTCTAGTGATATTTCATAAATTGCTTTAGAATTTGTTGATTCTAAATATTGTTTTATTAATGATTTTGTTTCAGTAATATATAGGTTGTGGTCATAAGCAATTTTAATGTAATTAACTATTGCTGCTTCTCCTCTTTTGTTTAAATTTATTAATTGCTTAAGAGTTTTTAATTTATATTTTGCGCTTTTGGTTTGGTTTTTCTCAAGAAATAAATCTATTAGAATTTTAGATTGGTTATTTTTCCATATATTTTTTAAATATTTAGCTAGAATGATTTTATGGTTAAAATTACTTAGATAAATTGCATATTCATTTTGTATTTCTATGTGGCTTGGGTTAATAGTTTGGGCTTTTTTAATTAATAATTTATGCTCTTTAGGGTTGGTCGCATTTTTGGCAAGCATCAATAAAGCTATTGATAAATCTTCTTCATAGTCTTTTTCGTTAAATTCTTTTTGCTTGCTGGTTAATTCAATTATATTTTTTAACTCTTCCCATTTTGCGCATTTTTTATATAACTCAATTAATTTTAGGGATATGTTTTTAGCGTTAGGATATTGCTTGTGGCTTTCTTCTAGCAACTTTATAGCATGATCATATGCTTCTTTTTTTTCTGAGGCAATTGCCATTGCTTGTATTGCAATATGTTTTGTTTCTTGATTTGTTAGGAGTTTTTTACAGTTTTTTATTATATTGTTATTTTCTTTTGTAATAAGAGAATTTTGTAATTTAATTAAATCAATTATGGGGTGGTTTATTTTTCTTGTTAATTTATTTAGAAATTTATTGCTTGCTTTAATATCGCCAATTGAATTTAGAGTTAAGCATTTAGTAATTTCATTAAGAGAGTTTTTGTAATTTTTATTTTCTTTGGCTAATTTTTTAAATTTTATATTTGCAAAAAAATTGGCCAGCATAAAACAAATAAATATTGTGAAAATTATAGATGAAATAGTTAATAATATTAATATATTTTGTTCAATTAAGATTTGGTAATCTCCAATATATAAGTTTATTATTTCATTATTTTGGCTAAATATATTAATTATGTTAATGATAATTATTGCTGTGGCGAATATTAAAATTAGCTTTATCATTATTTGTTATAATTTAATATGAGATTTATAATTTTTGTAAATTCTTGGTTAAATTTCACTATTTTTGTTAGGTTCTGATATAGATCCTCATTTATAATATCTTTGCTGTTTTTTAATAATTCATATGCTTGCTCTATTTGGTTGGATTTAACAAAATTCTCTATTTTAATTAGCTTATATTCTGTAGATTCTTTATCTAAGTTTTTTACTTTTTTTATGGTAATTAATTCGTTGATTATTTTATTAAGGCTTTGCTTTTCTTCTGGATTTATATTTGATTTTCTTGCTTGATTTATATTTTTTAATATTTGTTCTTGGCTTGCTAATATATTTATTTTTGCAATTTCTTCTAGGCTCTTTGTGATGGAGCTAATTTCACCTGCTAAAGGAATTATATTATTTGTTTTTTGACCAAATTCTTGGTTTTGTTCTGCGATTATTTTGATTTTATAGAGTTCTATTAATAAAAGAGATGATTTATCAATATTTTCTGGGTTGTTTTTAAATTCTATTTTTTCTTCTAATGATGTTATTTTTTCTGTGAGTTTTTTGATTTGATTTTCTTGATTAGCTATTTTAGCAAATAAATCTATTATTAATTCATTGGATTTATTTTCTGGTTTTTCTTCAGCTTTGATTACAGATTTTAATTCTTCTTCGTAATTTTTGGCTTTAATATTTGAAGAGTAATTATTAAAGGTTTTTAATATGAATTTGTGATTTTCATATAGAATAAATATTAAGCTCGCTATTATTAAGGTTAGTATAATAGTTTTTATCTTCTTAATTGCTGAAGTTATCATCATATGATTTTCTGACTAATCTCTTTATGTTTGGTTCTTTAATTTTATATTTCCAGTTATTTTTCTCTGCAAAAATTATTGCTTGTTCTCTGTTTTCAAATGTTAAATCTAACTCTTGCTTCATATCTTTTGAGCCTGTCCAATTCATTAATTCATAGTTAAATTTGCTTGGATCATTAGGAAATCTTATTTTCCATTTTTGTTTAGAAGAGTTAGCTGATTGTGTAGCTGACTTATCAGATTTGTAAATTGTTACTTCAATATTTTCTAACATTTGGTTTTAATTTTTAATAAAATTAAATTTTTGTGATGTGGCTGGGATGGCAGGATTCGAACCTGCGAATGGCGGTACCAAAAACCGCTGCCTTACCACTTGGCGACATCCCATTGATCATTTTCTAACAATCTCAGTTTTATAATGTATCATATCGAAATTGTCTAGCTTGTTTTAGTTGCTTAATTTTATGAAATATATATAAATGTGCATCTATAGTATTTTTTGCATTAAATGAACGTTAATTTAACTAATTTTTCAGCCAAAAATTTTGGAGTTATACATTTTTGTGGCATTGGTGGGATAGGTATGAGTGGTATTGCAGAAATATTGGCCAATATGGGATGCGATGTTCAAGGATCAGATATTTCTGAAAATAATAATATAGCTAGATTAAAATCTTTAAATGTTAAAATATTTATAGGACAAGCGGAAGAGAATATTATGGGAGCTTCTGTAGTTATTAGAAGTTCGGCAATTAGAGATGATAATATAGAGGTTGTTGAAGCAAGAAAAAATAATATACCGGTAATAGCGAGAGCAGATATGCTTAAAGAAATTATGCGTTTGAAAAACTCAGTAACTATTGCTGGGACGCATGGTAAAACTACTACAACTTCAATGATTGCTGAGTTGTTTGAATCTGCTGGGCTTGAGCCTACTGTAATTAATGGTGGTATTTTAAATTCATGCAATACAAATGCTTATTTGGGGAGTGGTGATTGGATAGTTGCAGAAGCTGATGAATCCGATGGAAGTTTTAATAAATTACCAGCTGAAGTTGCTGTGGTTACAAATATTGATCCTGAACATATAGAGTTTTATGGTAATTTTGAAAATTTAAGAAAAGCATTTTTAAATTTTGTTGAGAAGGTTCCTTTCTATGGTTTTGCTGTTTTATGCAATGATCATATGATTGTTAAAAATATAATATCTGAAATTAAGGATAGGAGAATTATATCTTATGGTTTTGCTGATGACTCTATGGTAAGAGGCGTTAATTTGAGGCCTCATAATGAAGGTTATTTATTTGATGTCGCTATTAAATTAAAAGATGTTAATAATTATATAAGAGATATTTATTTACCAATGTATGGTAAGCATAATGTTCAAAATGCTCTTGCTGCTATTTCTGTTGGGGTAGGTTTTGGTGTTTCAGAAAAGATATTAAAGTTGTTTCTTGAAAATTTCTTAGGTGTAAAAAGAAGGTTAACCAAGGTGGAAACAGGCTTAGATATTATGATTATTGATGATTATGGGCATCATCCTACGGAAATTAGGGCATCTATATCAGCAGTAAATGATATAAAAAAAGAAAATTTAGATGGAGAATTAATAGTTATTGTACAGCCACATAGATATAGCAGAGTTTATAATCTTTTTAGTGAGTTTTCTAATGCATTTGTAGATGCTGATAAAGTTTTTGTAACAGATATTTATGCTGCAGGTGAGGATGAAATTCCAGGAATTAATAAAGAGTCTTTAGCTTTAGAAATTGAAAAAAATTCTGATGTAAAGGTATTTCAAATTTCCAATTTAAATAATTTAGACCTTTATTTAAAAGGTCATATTAAAAAGAAGGATATATTGTTATTTCTTGGCGCTGGAGATATAACTAGATATGCTAATGAATTGCCAGGCAAATTAAAAAAGATTATTTGATGAATATTTCTAGTGAGCTCCAAGATTTCATTGATGGTAATCCTTCTTTTAAAAAAAATTATAAATTAAACAAATTAAATTGGTTTAATGTTGGAGGAGAAGCAGATTATTTATTTAAGCCAAAAAATGAAAGTGAATTAGCGAGTTTTTTAAAATATGCAAAAGATCAAATAGCTTTTGAAGTTATTGGTGTCGGCTCAAATATGATTATTAGAGATGGTGGTTATAGAGGGGTTATTATTAAGCTTGGAAAGGAGTTTAAGTCTATTAATTTGCTTGAAAATAATAAGATTAAGGTTGGTTGTGCAAATTTAGATATAAATGTTGCAAATTTTGCTCTTGCTGAAAATATTTCTGGTTTGGAGTTTTTGAGCGGCATACCTGGTTCTATAGGTGGTGCTGTGGCAATGAATGCTGGTGCTTATGGCAAGGAGTTTAAAGAAGTTATGTGTCATGTTGAGGGATTTGATAATATGGGAAGTAAAATAATTTTAAATAATTCTGATATGAATTATGGTTATAGATTTGCTAATCCTATTAAAAAAATTATTTATAGCTCGGTTATTTTGCAAGGTAGTAGCGGGTGTAGAGAAGATATTGCTGTAAAAATGAAAGCTATAAGAGATGAAAGAGAGCTTTCTCAGCCTGTTAGAGCTAAAACATCAGGTAGTAGTTTTAAAAACCCTAAAGGAATGAAGGCCTGGGAGTTAATTGATAAGGCTGGTTGTAGAGGTTTGAAGATTGGTGGAGCAAAAATGTCGGAAAAACATTGTAATTTTATGATAAATACAGGAAATGCTACTGCTAAAGATTTAGAAGATCTTGGTAAAGAAGTTATAAATAAAGTTTGGCAAAAATGTTTTGTTAAATTAGAATGGGAAGTAAAAATTATTGGAGATAATTTATGAAAGTTGGAGTAGTGTATGGGGGTATGTCTCCTGAAGCATCAATATCTGTAAAAACTAAAGATTCTGTGGTAGCTGCCTTAAAAAGGCTGGGTATAAAATATGAAGAAATAGAATTAAATTCTGATATTGTAAAAAATATCGAAAAATTATCTATAAATATTGTTTTTAATGCTTGTCATGGTTTGCATGGTGAGGATGGTAGGCTTCCTGGTATGTTGGATATTTTAAAAATACCTTACACACATTCTGGCTCTTTTGCCTCATATATTGCTATGGATAAATATTCATCTTATCAGCTTGCATCTTCTTTAAATATTAAAGTTGCTGATTATGAATTTGTTTGGGATTTTAAATCATTATCCGATAAAGCTAAAAAAATAATGAAGGAACCTTTCATAATTAAGCCGAATATGGGAGGTTCTTCAATAGGTGTCTATGTTTTTGAGGATCCAGATTCTTTTGTGGTTGATGAAAAATATTTAATGCATGGTGGGGTTGTTGTACAAAAATTTGTTAAAGGTCATGAAGTAAATGTGGCCATTGTTAATAATAAGTCTGTTGGAGTTGTGCAAGTTGATTATAAATCAAATTTTTTTGATTATGATGCAAAATATTCTTCAAGTGATACGATATACAGAACAAATTCTGATATTAGCTCACAGGAAAAAAAACTTATAAGTGAGGCTGCAGAAAAATTTCATAATTTTATAGGGGCAAATAATATTGCAAGAACTGAATTTATTGTGAATAAAGGAGATTATTATTTTTTAGAGACAAATACTCATCCTGGGCTAACTGATAGATCTTTGATACCTCTAGCTGCACGAGATAATCAAATTGATTTTGATGACATTGTGAAATCATTATTAGATTCCGCGAAATATTATGAGTAAAAAAATTTTGCTTTATATCAATTTTTTGGTTTTTAGCTTTTTAATATTATCATTTACTATTTTGCTTTATTATAAAGATGAGACTATTTTGTTTGTTAATAATAAATTAAAGGATGATGGTTTTCAGATAGAGGAAATACACATCAGTAATTTGAATAATATTAGTGTAAAGAATATTATTGATGAATTGGATTTTAATTATGGTGATTCTGTTTTTTCAGTTGATTTAGAAAAAAATAGGCAGGTGTTGGAGGGTAATTTCTGGATTAAATCTGCGAGATTAAAGATAATTTTTCCAAATATTATTGATATTCAAATTGACGAGAAGAAGCCTAAATTTGTTTGGTTTGACGCTAATAATTATTATTTAATAAATAATAAAGGGGATATCTTAAAAAAATTAGATGAGGTCGAGCTATCTTCATATTCAAATTATGTTTTGTTGGTAGGTGATGATGTTAATTATTTTGTACCAAATTTGTTAGAATTTATTGAGTATGATAATGAGATTTATGGTTATATTTCTGTTGTAGAGCTTATCAATAAAAGAAGGTGGAATATAAAATTTGTAAATGATATGGTTGTGCAATTACCATATGCTGATCCTGTGTTTGGCTGGCATAAATTTGTAAAGTTGAATACAAGGTTAAATATTATTAATAATAGAATTAAAAATATAGATTTGAGAGTAAAGGATAAGGTTTTTATTGAGCTAGATCTTGATAATCCGTTAAATAAAAAAATACTAAAGAAAATTGGCTAAAATTGAAACTAATAATATAATTAACATTTTAGATATAGGTGCTAGTAAAATAGTATGTTTAAATGTATTAATTGATTATCTTAATTCTCCAAAAATATTAGGTGTTGGGCATCAGCTATCTCAAGGTATTGGTGCTGGTGGAGTTATTTCAGATATTAAAAATCTTGAAAGAGCTATTGTGTCAGCCATATCTGCTGCAGAAAAGTCTTCTGGTAATAATATAGAAGAGGTTTTTGTTAATTTTAGTGGAAGTAAGTTAAGGTCTTTATATGCTGAGATAGAGTTGGATATTTCTGGGGGTGAGGTTTTAGATAAGGATTTAACTAGAATCAACGAGATGGCTTTTCAAAATTACTCTAATGAAAATAATGATATCATTCAGTCTGTTCCAGTATCTTATGAAATTGATAATATTTCAGGAATTGCAAATCCTGCTTATATGTTTGGAAAAAAATTAAAGGCGCATTTAAATCTTGTTGTTCAAGCCCCAACAGTAACGCATAATTTACTAAATTGTTTGTCAAGATGTCACTTAAACATTGCAGGTGTTGTGCCTTCATCTTATGCAACATCTCTTGCTGTTTTAACTCATGATGAAATGCAAAATGGTGTTATAGTAATGGATATTGGTGATTCTAATTGTGATATTGCTATTTTTGTGGATGGAAAAATGTGTTTTACAATTTCAATGCCTTTTGGAGGGTCTTTGATTACTCGTGATATACAGCAGATTTTTTCTTTGAGCAAGGTTGCTGCAGAGAAAGTCAAAGTATTATATGGCAGTATATTTTTTGAGTCTGATAATCAGAGAGATACAATAGATCTATTTGATGTTGTGGATTTGGAGGATGATGGATCTGGGAATTATATCCAGAAGCATAAATTATGTGAAATAATTTATGCTAGAATGAGAGAGATTTTTGTCTATATTGAAAATTACATGCAAAATGATAAATTTGCTAAAAGATTCTATAGTAAAGCAAAAAACCATATAGTTCTTACAGGTGGTACAGCGAATCTTCTTGGTATTTCTGAGCTTGCTAAAAATATATTTGGTGCAAGGGTAAGGGTTGTTAGCCCCAAAGATGTTGCTGTAAATATGCCTTCAGAGCATCGTCAGGCTCAGTTTTCTACAGCATATGGTTTAATAAAGCATGCTGTTAGTCACAATAAGCTTAATAGTTCAGAATTTAGGCAGTTTAATAATGGTTCATATTTTGTAAATACTATAAAAAAAATCATAGGATATGAAGCTACCTCAGATTTTTTAAGGAAATATTTTTAGCTTTAAATTTAAAATTTATTTAAGGGTTGAGTTTTCTATTTTAGCTAATATTATGATTTTTCAAAATCTACATTGGAGCGACCATGACTATTAACATAAATATCCCTGAAAAAATAAATATGATTCCTAAAATAACAGTTCTTGGAGTTGGAGGGGCGGGTGGTAATGCCGTTAATAATATGATTGAGTTGAAGTTACAAGGTGTAAATTTTGTTGTTGCTAATACAGATGCGCAAGCTCTAAAAAATTCAAAAGCAGGTCAAGTTATTCAGCTTGGTGAAAAATTAACTAAAGGTTTAGGTGCGGGATCTTCTCCTGATGTTGGCTCTAAAGCTGCTCAGGAATCTTCACAAGAAATTTTAGATAATTTGCTAGATAGTAATATGGTGTTTATTACCGCTGGAATGGGAGGTGGTACTGGAACAGGTGCTGCGCCACAAATAGCAAAATTATGTAAAGAAAATGGTGTTTTAACAGTTGGAGTAGTTACTAAGCCATTTCATTTTGAGGGTTCTTATAGAATGAAAGCTGCAGAATCAGGTTTATCAGAAATTCAAAAAAATGTTGATACTTTAATTGTTGTTCCAAATCAAAATTTATTTCATAAGGCAAATGAGAAAACTACTTTTGCTGAGGCTTTTAGCATGGTAGATGATATTTTATATTGTGGGATTAAGGCAATTACAGATCTTATGACTATGCCTGGATTAATAAATTTAGATTTTGCTGATATCAAAACAATTATGGGAGGCATGGGTAAAGCTATGATGGGAACTGGTGAGGCTAGTGGAGATAAGAGAGCTCTTGAAGCTGCTGAATGTGCTATTTCTAATCCATTATTAGATAACACATCTATGAAAGGTGCTAAAGGAGTTTTGATTAATATTTCTGGAGGTCTTGATATGACTCTATTTGAGGCTGATGAAGCTGCTCAAAGAATTAGAGATGAAGTAGATCCAGATGCTAATATTATTTTTGGTTCTACTTTTGATAAGGAATTGGACGGAAAAATAAGAGTTTCAGTCGTAGCTACTGGTATTGATTTTGCTAATTATGGTAATATTGATAAAGCTTCAGCTTTCCAATCAGTTGAGAGTAAATTCTTAGCTAATAAAAGATTGGAGGTTCAGAAATCTGCTTTGAAAAATAATGATCAAGATAGATATTCTGCCAATGATGAAAAATTAAGAGGAAAAGAAGAAGGAAAAGATGAATCATTTTTAAATGTTAATAAATCATTCATTCCTCCGCAAGTTGTTGATCCTGAAGAGTTGCAAGTAACTGAAGATCAAAAAAATAAATCAATAAATGATAATAAAAATGAAGGTGCGGTAACGTTTCAGGAAAATAAAGAAGTTAAAGAGTCATCTGAGACTGAAAAGCCAAGTGATGCAGTTGAGAAAATACATTTAGAGAATTTTCTTAATGATAAAGAAGAGAGCTCTGAGATTAAAGATTTTGATCTTGATAGTGAAGCATCGGAAAATGAAAATGAGTCCCGGGGTAAATCAGATGATAAGTCACAAGGTTTGAAAGGTTCTTTAGGCAATTTATTCGGTTTATTTAAAGATGACAAAAAAGAAGTTGAAATAGAAGCTTTAAATAAATCTTTAGATAATAATAATGAATCTAATGATTCTGATGATTTAGTTTTTAATGATGATGTTTTAAACGTTCCTACCTTTATTAGAGATAATGACCCTAAGAAAAATGTTTCATAAAATATTTTAGAATTTTTATGAATTTGTAGTTTTGCCTAAAATGAAAGTTGGAGATAAGTTACTTGCAAATGCAATAAGATCATTAACAATAGATGCCATTGAAAAATCTCAATCTGGTCATCCTGGAATGCCAATGGGTTTTGCTGATATAGCTACTATTTTATTTAAAGATTTTTTGAATTTTTCTGCAGGAAATCCTAATTGGCCTAATCGTGATAGATTTATTCTATCTGCGGGTCATGGTTCGATGTTGTTATATTCCTTGTTATATCTAACAGGTTATGATGATATAACTTTAGATGATATAAAAAATTTTAGACAATTAGGTTGTAAGGCAGCTGGTCACCCTGAAGTTGAAATGTTAGAAGGTGTAGAAACTACTACAGGCCCTTTGGGGCAAGGTGTAGCTAATGCTGTAGGTATGGCTATCTCTGAAAGATTTATGAATGCTAAATTTCCTGACTTAATAAATCATTATACTTATGTTGTAGCGGGTGATGGTTGTTTGATGGAAGGTATATCACAAGAAGCTATTGCTTTAGCTGGGCATTTAAAATTAAATAAGTTAATTTTATTATTTGATGATAATGATATTTCAATAGATGGATCTGTTAGGCTTGCAACATCTGAAAATCAAAAATTACGTTTTGAAGCAGCAGGATGGAATGTTTTATCCTTAGATGGGCATAATTATAATGATATTAGAAATATATTAGCTCAGGCTAAAAATTCTGATAAACCAGTTATGATAAGTTGTAAAACAATAATTGCCTATGGTTCTCCTAATAAGTCTGGTACATCCGCGTCGCATGGTTCTCCTTTAGGCAAGGAGGAGGCTTTATTATCAAAAGAATTTCTTGAAATAAAAGATGAGCCATTCTCAGTTAGTAAAGATGTAAAAGAAGCATGGGAAAATATTGGTTCTAAGGGTGATGAGTTAGTAGAAAAATGGTATAAAAATCTAGAAACTCATGATAATAAAAATTCTTATGAAAATTTTGTAAAGCAGGATTATCTTGCTCAAGTTCTCAATGAACTAGACGCTTTTAAGAAAGATCAGCTTTTAGAATCTCCAAAAATAGCCACTAGACAGGCATCAGGAAAGGTTATTGATTTGATCTCTAAAACCCTTCCTAATTTAATTGGAGGATCTGCAGATTTATCTGGTTCAAATAATACTAAATCTAATAATATGCAGGTTTTTTCTTCTGCTAATTATTCAGGAAATTATATTCACTATGGAGTTAGGGAGCATGGAATGTGTTCAATTATGAATGGTATATCTCTATATGGAAATTTAATTCCTTATGCAGGAACATTTTTAGTTTTTAGTGATTATTCAAGAGCTGCAATAAGATTATCTGCTCTTATGGAACAAAGAGTAATATATGTATTTACTCATGATTCTATAGGTCTTGGAGAAGATGGCCCAACACATCAACCAGTTGAGCATCTTGATTCATTAAGACTTATACCTAATTTAGTAGTTTTTAGACCATGTGATATGGTTGAAACTATTGAGGCATGGCAATATGCGTTATCTGTTAAAAATCGTCCTTTTATTTTTAGTTTAACTAGACAGTCTTTACCTGCATTAGTTAGTGATTATAAAAAAGAAAATATTTCATCAAAGGGAGGTTACGTTATTTCATCTGAAAATAATCAACATATGGTTACTATTATTGCATCAGGTTCTGAGGTTGAAATAGCTATTGCTGCAAAGAAAGATTTAGAAAAGAATAATAATTTAGGTGTTAGAGTGGTTTCTATGCCATCAATAACATTATTTGATGAACAGGATGATAATTATAAAAATCAAGTAATAGGCTCAAATGTTAAGGTTTTTGCAATTGAAGCATCTAGATCATTTAGTTACTTAAAATATGCTGATGAATTTATTGGAATGGAGAGTTTTGGTGCATCTGGAAAAGCAGTGGATCTTTACAATCATTTTGGTATAACAAAAGAGAATTTATGTGATAAAATATTGAGGTTGTTTAAATAATGGTGAAAGTTTTTATATTATTTCTTTGTATATTTGGTTATTCTATAACATCTGTTAAAGCTTCTGAAATTAACATGCCCTTCGGTGAATGGCTAGTTTCATGCAAGCAGAATATGATGACGGCTAAAAATGATTGCTTTATTGGTACCCAATTTTCAAATGATGATGGTAGAGGTGCAATTGTTTTTACTAAATATTATTTAGCTGTTGCTCATAATGAAACTAATTTAAATAAGGGGGTTGATTTTGAGGTTGATAAGAACCAAATCATATCATCATTTATGAATACAGGTGTTAGTGTTTTTTTTAAGAATGATGATAGGCAGAGATTATTATCTCAGATGCAAAAAGGTAATAATTTAAATATAAATATAAAAGGGAAGGATAGGGTAGTTAAGTCTTTAAATGGATTTATCGATGCGTATAATTTTTATATTAATCAAATAGAGAGTTAATATGGTTAAAATTGCAATTAATGGTTTTGGAAGAATAGGTAGATGTGTTGCTAGAGCAATTGCAATTGGCTTGGTTAAAGATGTAGAGTTGGTAGCTATTAATGGCAGGGGGCCAGTAGAAACACATTTTCATTTATTAAAATATGATTCAGTTCATGGCAGGTTCCCAGGTAAATTAGAGTTAAAAGATAATGCTATTTACATGAATGGTAATAAGATTCTTGTTTATAAAGAGGATGACCCTGAGAACTTACCATGGGATGAATTGGGAGTTGATGTAGTTTTTGAATGTACGGGAGTTTTTAAGGATTCTGTTGGAGCTGCAAAACATCTTAAAAATGGTGTTAAGAGAGTTCTTATTTCTTCTCCTGCTAAGGGAGATGATATAAAAACTATAATTTATGGTGTGAATGATAATATTATTAATGAGTCAGACAAAATTCTATCTGTTGGTTCATGCACAACAAATTGTTTAGCTCCATTGGTAAAATTAGCTCATGATAATTACAAAATTGAAAAGGGTTTTGTAACAACTATTCATGCTTATACTAACGATCAAAATATTGCTGATGCAAGACATAAAGATTTAAGAAGGGCAAGAGCTGCTGCTTTATCTATGATTCCTACATCTACAGGGGCTGCTAGAGCAATAAGCAAAGTTATTCCTGAATTGAAAGGCAAACTAGATGGTACAGCTATAAGAGTTCCAACGGCTAATGTATCTATGGTAGATTTTTGTTTTTTAACTAAAAATAATGTTGAGGCTGATGAGTTAAATAGCTTGTATAAGGATGCTTCCCAAGCAGAAATGTTAAGAGTTTTAGGATATTGTGATGAAGAGTTAGTTTCAATTGATTTTAACCAAACAATTGAGAGTTCAGTTTTTGATGCTACTGCAACTAAAATATTGGAAGGGAATTTTGTTAGAGTTGCAGCATGGTATGATAATGAGTGGGCTTTTTCAGTAAGAATGCTTGATATTGCTAAGATCTAGTTTAATATAACTGATATTGTTTTAAATTAATATTGGCATATATTTACCAATTAAAAGTGATTTATGGAAAATATAAAATTTCTTAAAGATTATCAGTTTAAAGATAAACGAGTTTTATTAAGGGTTGATTTAAATGTTCCTGTTGTACATGGTAAAATAGTTGATTATTCACGTATTGAGAGGGTCATTCCAACTTTAAAGTTTTTAGTTAAAAATAAAGCTAGAGTTATTATTTTATCTCACTTTGGCAGACCTAAAGGAAAATATGATCCATCATTATCTTTGTCACCTATTGTTGATGCTATTAATATGGTTATGGGCATAGATAATGTTAAATTTTGTGTTGATACAATTGGAGAGCAAGCTGCTAAAGATGTTTCGAAGTTAAAAAATGGAGAGATATTATTACTAGAAAATTTAAGGTTTTATCCTGGTGAAGAAAAAAATGATGCTGAGTTTGTTAATGATTTAGCTTCTCTTGGAGATATTTATGTAAATGATACATTTTCTTGTTCTCATAGAAAACATGCATCAATATATGGTTTGGCAAAGAAATTGCCATCAGCAATGGGTTTGTTGTTTCAAGAAGAGATAGAAAATTTAGAAAATATTCTTTTACAGCCAAGAAAACCGATGATTGCTGTTGTAGGTGGTTCTAAAGTGTCGACTAAGATTGATTTATTAAAGAGTTTAATATTAAAAGCTGATTATTTAGTTATTGGAGGAGGTATGGCTAATAGCTTTTTAAAAGCTAAAGGTTTTTCTGTTGGAAAATCTTTATGTGAAGAAAACTTAATTGATGCTGCAAAAGAGATTTTAAATAAAGCTTCTAAATCTAATTGCGAAATTATTTTACCTATAGATGTGATTGTGGCTGATAAGTTGATAAAGCCAAATTTTTGTAAAGTTGTTGATGTTGATAATGTAAATGATAATGAGATGATTTTAGATGTTGGTCCGCAATCAGTGCATGAAATTTGTGAAAAAATTGATAAATCTAAAACATTAATATGGAATGGCCCCATTGGTGCTTTTGAATATGCTCCTTTTAATATTGGTACTGAATCTATTGCAAGATATGTTGCATATAAAACAAATTTAAATGAAATAATATCTGTTGCAGGTGGAGGTGATGTTGTTGCTGCTCTTAAAAATAGTGGTTTAAAAGATAGTTTTTCTTATTTATCAACTGCTGGTGGTGCTTTTTTAGAGTGGATTCAAGGTGATATTGGTTATGGTATGCATGCTTTACAAGCAAATAAAGGATCTATTTCTAAGGTTTCTTAAAATTTTAATCACCAAGTGCTTCTCCTTCTCTTCTTTTATCAGTTCCTGCAACTAGTTCATTATTGATGTTTGAAATTGCATGAATGCCACTATTTAAATCGCGGATGTTAATTTTATGCCCTATATTTTCTAATGCAGATTTAAGTGATGTTATATCTGTATTTGCTTCTAATTCTAATGTGTTGTTCATTTTATTGAAATTAGGTAAATCAACAGCTTTATATATTGGGATTTCCCAATCTAGAAATGCAATAATAGATTTTGCTACATAAGAAATAATTCTAGCCCCACCTGGAGAGCCTATTGTTAAAATTAGATTGTTATTTTTATCAAAGATAAAAGTAGGCGTCATTGAGCTTCTGGGTCTTTTTAAAGGTTCTATTCTGTTAGCGATAAGCATACCATTCTTTTTTGAAATAAAAGAAAAATCAGTTAGTTGGTTGTTTAGCATAAAACCATTAGATAAAAGTCCTGAGCCAAATGAATGCTCAATTGATGAAGTTAAAGATATGGCGTTATTTTTAGAATCAATAACAGATATGTGGGTTGTTGACTGAGGTTCGTAAATTTTTTGATGGTATGTATATTGTTTAGATGATGGTGATTTAAAAGTACCTGGGCTAACGTTAATTAATGCAGCATCTACATTAATTAAATAGCTTCTTTCTCTTAAATATTCTTTGTCTAACATTTGAGAAACAGGTATTTCAACAAAATCGCTGTCAGCTAGATACATGTTACGGTCGCTATATGCAAGTCGCATTGCTTCACTAATTACGTGAATTGATTCAACTGTGTTTGCTTCCATTTGTTCCATGTCAAAATTTTCTAATATGCCTAATATTTGTAATAAAGTTATCCCTCCTGAACTTGGAGCAGGCATTGAGCAAATATTATATTTGCGACGATATTCTAAGCAGATAAGATTACCTTGTCTGATTTTGTAATTTTGGAGATCTTCAAGGGTTAGGCTACCAGGATTTGGTTTAGAATTTTGTACTGTTTTTACAATATCTTGTGCTATTTGACCATTGTAAAAATCATTTATACCATTTTTTGCTATTTCTCTGAATATATTGGCTAATTCATTATTTTTAATTTCTGTTTTGCTAATTTTGTAATTTGAATCTTTGTTTAAAAATAATTGTTTAGTATTTTTAAATTCTTGAATATGTTTTGTTTCTTCGATTATTTGTTTCCCTCTTGCTGAAGTTGTATAGCCTAAGGATGCAATATCAATTGCGTCTGTAAATAATTCAAACCAAGGTAATTCACCATATTTTTCATGAGCTGTTTTAAGCATTTTTAACAAGCCAGGTGTTCCTACTGATGCTCCTCCTTTTATGGCTGTAAAAAAATCTTTAACTTCACCTTTTTTATTTAGAAATATATCAGGGTTAATATTTTTGGGAGCTGTTTCCCTGCCATCAAAAAATTCATATTTTTTTTTCTTGTTATGGTAATGAAGAAGAAAACCACCACCACCAATACCTGAGGCATGAGGTTCTACTATATTTAATACCATTTGAGCTGCAATTGCTGCATCAATTGCGCTACCACCTTTTTTTAATATTTTGTAGCCAGCTTCAGTTGCTTTATGGTGGCCTGTTACAATCATAAAATTATTTGCTGTGATTTTTTCTTTTTCTAAAAAACCACTTGCAGGTTCTGGTGCTATCAAGTCTTGATTTTGAAAAGGTGCTTGATAATTAGAATTATGGCTTTCTTTTTTATTTATAAAAGCAGAGAGAAATATAAATGTTATTAATAATAATAAAAATTTATCAAATTTTTTATTAAACATAAAATTGGACATTAATTTAGCTTTAAATACTATATGTAATTCTATTTGTTATTAAATAAAAATCCAAGTTAAAATGTCTGATATTAAAGAAAAAATAGCGCAAATTTCTAAAAAAAGCTTTGAGGAGGCTATGAATGAGCTTGAGAATATTGTAAGTAAAATGGAAGATGGAGAAATGAATTTAGAAGATTCCATTAAAAATTATGAATATGCAACTGCATTAAGGGAATATTTAGATAAAAAATTAGCTGATGCAAAATTAAAAATTGAAAAAATTTCTAATTAATTTTTTATAAAAAATGCTTGAATAATTTAATTGAGCGCTTGTCTCTAACATGTAGTTTTGTGGTGCAACCGGCAGGAATCGAACCTGCGACCTAAGGATTAGGAATCCTTCGCTCTATCCTACTGAGCTACGGCTGCTTTTAAATATTGATTATTAACATAATTTTTGTGATAATTTCAAGTAACTATTAATAACTTATTATTTAATTTTTGATGCCAGAAGTAAAAATAGCTAATTATAATATTAGTAATAAATTGCCTTTAACATTAATTGCTGGGCCATGTCAGATGGAGTCTCGTGAGCATGCATTAATGATGGCGCGTGAAATGAAAAAAATTACCGATAAATTTTCGGTGAATTTAATATATAAATCCTCATTTGATAAAGCAAATAGATCAAGTGTAAATTCAAAAAGAGGTATAGGTTTTGATGCGGCAATTGAGATTTTTAAGGAAGTAAAAGAAAGTTTTAACCTACCAACTCTTACAGATATTCACAATGAAGAGCAAGCAAGATTAGCGGGTGAAACTGATGCATTAGATATTTTGCAAATACCAGCTTTTTTATGTAGACAAACTGATTTGTTAAAAGCTGCGGCAATTACTGGGAAAATAATAAATATAAAAAAAGGTCAATTTTTAGCTCCATGGGATATGAAGAATGTTGTAGCTAAAATGGAGAGCTTTGGTAATAAAAATATATTGCTTACAGAAAGAGGTGCGAGTTTTGGTTATAATAATTTAGTCTCTGACATGAGAAGCTTAGCTATTATGGCTGAATTTGGTTATCCAGTTATTTTTGATGCTACACATTCAGTACAACAGCCTGGTGGTTTAGGTGGGGAATCTGGAGGGCAGAGACATTTTGTTAAGACTTTAGCAAGGGCTGCTGTTGCAGTTGGAGTTGCTGGAGTTTTTGCAGAAGTTCATGATGATCCTGATAATGCTCCTTCAGATGGTCCGTGTATGTTAAGACTTGATGATTTAGAATTATTTTTGTCCCAAATTACAGAAATCGATAAAATAATAAAAAAATCATAATAAATTTTGCTTAATTAGAAATTATTTGTTAATAATTTCTATGAATTTTTTTATCTTTAAAAGGAGTAATTATGGTCGAAATTAGTGCAGTAAAAGCAAGAGAAATTATTGATTCAAGAGGTAA
>JADHLN010000048.1 GCA_016780625.1 Rickettsiales bacterium | reverse complement strand
AGGAAATCTTTACAAACAAGAAGAAAAAGATAAAGCTGGAAGAAACTTACTCCATCTTGCAGTAAAATTAGATGATATAGGCCTTATAAAATATTTAGAAAAACAAACGCCTGGAAGGTTCCATCAATATTTAGATAAAGAAGATAAAAATGGGATGAGCCCACTAGCATATGCTCTTTACAAGGGTAATGACGAAATCTCTAACTATCTAAATGACAAAATGCAACATAGAGGAATTAATACAAGTAAAGATATTAAACAAGCTTTCAATAGTTTGACATCTTTCTGCGCTAACCCCCCCCCTAAAGGTCATTATGGTTATTCTGAAAATAAAGCTATACAATATGCTACATTTCCATTCGGTTTTGTAAGTGAAAATAGTAGACATTTATTGAATCAGTCTGAAAAATTGAAGAGATTAAAACAAACAGCACTTTTAAGAAATTATGCAAAAGAACAAGGCGACGACGTTAACAAACCTGGAAGGTTTTTCGGCTTAGAAAGTCTAGAAAAAGCTTCAAAAAAAGATAGTTCTCCAGTAAGATAATAATATTTATTAAATCAAAAATATTACTTTAAGCTTAAATATAAAAAATAAGCAAAAATCAATTATAGGTAGAATTTAAAGGTAAAAACACCATAAATAACCGTGTATATAGCTTTAAAATATAGTATAATTAAATTTGAGGAAATGGGATATTATACGAGAATATGATGATCCACAGAGATATGATGATGAATTTAAAAAGAGCCCTTTTTTGGGGCTTTTTTATTTTTAGAGATAATTAATCAAATCATTGCTTTATCAGTAAAATATGTTTAATTATTTGGCAAAAATAAAATTTAAATATGATTCCAAGATACTCAGATCCAGAAATGGTTTCCATATGGGAAACAAAAAATAAATATCAAATATGGTTTGAAATTGAAGCTTATGCAGCAGAGGCAATGTCAGAAATTGGCCTAGTTCCTAAGGAAGCAGTTAAAGAAATTTGGGAAAAAGGTAAATTTGATATAGATAAAATAAATGAAATAGAAAAAGTAACAAAACATGATGTAATTGCTTTTTTAACCAATTTAGCAGAATCAATAGGAGAAAATTCCCGCTTTGTCCATTTAGGAATGACTAGCTCAGACATTCTAGATACTTGTTTATCAATTCAATTAAACCAAGCTAGCAAAATCCTTATTAATAATTTAGAAAAACTACTTACAATCCTCAAAAAAAGAGCTTTTGAACATAAAGAAACCCTAACAATGGGCAGAAGTCATGGCATTCATGCAGAACCAATAAGCTTTGGCCTTAAGCTTGCAACTTATTATGCTGAATTTTCAAGAAATCTTGCAAGATTAAAATTAGCCCAAAAAGAAATAGCTATTTGCGCTATAAGCGGAGCAGTGGGAAGCTATGCAAATATAGACCCATCAATCCAAGAATATGTAGCAAAAAAAATGGGCCTTGAATCTGAAACAATATCCACACAAATCATCCCAAGAGATCGCCACGCTCAATATTTTGCTACTCTTGGTGTTATTGCATCCTCAATTGAGAGATTAGCAACAGAAATAAGGCATTTACAAAGAACAGAAATGCTAGAAGCAGAAGAATATTTTAGCAAAGGGCAAAAAGGTAGCTCAGCAATGCCTCACAAAAGAAACCCTGTTTTAAGCGAAAATTTAACAGGTTTAGCACGAATAGTAAGAGGCTATGTAACTCCAGCTCTTGAAAATATTGCTTTATGGCACGAAAGAGATATCTCGCATTCATCAGTAGAAAGAATGATAGCTCCTGATGCAACAGTAACCTTAGATTTTGCTTTAAAAAGATTAAATAAAATGATGGAAGAATTAATAATCTACCCTGAAAATATGCAAAAAAACATCGATATGCTAAAAGGTTTAGTATTTTCACAAAGAATATTACTTGAATTAACAAAATCTGGTGTTTCACGTGAAAACGCATATAAAATAGTACAAAGAAACGCTATGGAAGTATGGGAAAAAAGGGTTGATTTTCTAGAATTATTAAAAAAAGATGAGGAGGTCACCAACAAAATTTCTCTAACTAAATTAGATGAATTATTTGATATGAATTACCATACTAAAAATATAGATTATATCTTCAATAAAGTATTTGCTTAAGACATGTTTGCTAATTTAACTAAAAATATCACCAAATCATTTGAAAATTTTACTGGCAAAAAAATAATTAAACTTGCCGACATTGAAAACACTATTCAAGATATAAAAATGGCTTTATTAGAGGCTGATGTATCTGTTGATGTAACTAAAGATTTTTGTGAAAAAATTAGCCAAAAAGCCCTTGGTCAAAATATCATTGAAAATGTGAGCCCAGCGGAACAATTTATAAAAATAGTTCAAGATGAAATCACCAATATTTTAAGCAGCGAAAACTCTGAATTAGATATTAATGAAAAACATGCTGTAATATTAATGGTTGGTTTACAAGGGTCAGGTAAAACAACATCATCTGCAAAATTAGCTAAATATCTAAAAGATAAAAAAAACAAAAAAATCCTCTTAGCCTCTACAGATATTTACAGACCAGCAGCTAAGGAACAATTAAAAATCATGGCAGATAATGCTGAAATTGATTCATTAGAAATAATAGCAAAAGAAAAACCTGAAAAAACTGTTAAAAGAGCCTTAAAAGAACAAAAAAAATATGATTATGACATATTAATAATTGATACAGCAGGAAGATTATCAATTGATAAGGAGTTAATAAAAGAATTAAAATCGCTTAAAAAACTAGCAAATCCTAGTGAAACAATATTAGTAGCAGATGCCTTATCAGGACAAGATGCAATAATAAGCGCTAGAAATTTTAATGATGAAATTGCTTTAACAGCTTTATCCTTAAGCAGAATAGACGGAGATCAAAGAGGTGGAGCAGCATTATCTATGAAATATGAAGTTGGTGTTCCTATAAAATTTGTTGGTGTTGGAGAAAAAATAGCTGATTTTGAATTATTTCAGCCAGAGCGAATTGCGTCTCGTATTTTAGATATGGGAGATATTGTTTCTTTAGTTGAGAAAGCAGAGGAGGTAATAAGCGAAGAAGAAGCAAAAAACATTGAAGAAAAATTTAAAAAAGGCGAATTAGATTTAAATGATCTTTTAAACCAAATTAAAAATATGAAAAAAATGGGTGGCTTTGGAAAAATAATTAATATGATTCCAGGTGCCGGTAAAATTAAAGATGCCTTGGAGCAATCAGATTTTGCAGAAAAAGATATTTTTAGACAAGAAGCTATTATTCTTTCTATGACTCTTTATGAAAGAAAAAATCCCGATAAATTAAATACCTCTCGCAAAAGACGCATAGCCAAAGGCTCAGGAACTTCAATTCAACAGGTAAATCGCTTGCTTAAAAAATTTAAAGATATGCAAAAAATGATGAAAAAAATGCGCGGCATGGATCCAAGCGAGTTAATGTCAATGCTTGATGCTAAAGGCTAAAATCATGAATCAGCTCCAGTTTTTTGAAACAAAAAAACCAAATAAAATAGATAATCTTATTATTTTCTTGCATGGTTTTGGTGCTAATGGACAAGATTTACTTTCACTAGCACCATATTTCCAAGATAAACAAAAAAACTGCCATTTCATTGCCCCAAACGCACCCTATAAAACAGAAATGCATAATTCATTTTTCTGGTTTCCTCTGCATAACACAGAAGAAACTGAGCTAAATAAAGAAATTAATAAAACCATACCCATATTAGAAAATTTTATTAATTCATGTAAAGAAAAATACCAAATTGATAACTCAAAAATTATTCTTTTTGGCTTCTCTCAAGGCGCAGCATTAGCAATTCATCATGGTATAAGCGCCAAATCAGCTTATAAAGCAATATTATCATTCTCTGGTGGAGCATTAGCTAAAATAAAAGAAAGCAAAAAAAACAACGCACCTATCTGTTTAATTCATGGTTTAAATGATGCTGTATTACCTGCTAAAACCTCAATAGATACAGCAGATATATTTTCTGAAATTGAACATCCTCACCAAATAAAATTAATTAATAATCTGGCCCATAATATTAATTTAGAAGGCTTAGAATTTGCCTGTGATTTTTTAGATAATCTAAGCAATAAATAAGTAAACTCTAAAATTAATATTTATTTTTAACATATATAGTCTATAAAACCCCCTTTAAATTAGTAAATTCATGAATATTAGAAATATAGCAATTATTGCCCATGTAGATCATGGTAAAACAACTTTAATAGATTCTATCTTAAAACAATGTGGAGTTTTCCATGCTAAAGAGGAAGTAGAAGAAAGAATAATGGATAGTAATGATTTAGAGAAAGAAAGAGGAATTACTATTTTAGCAAAATGTACAGCTGTAAATTGGCAAGAAACTAAAATTAATATCATAGACACACCAGGACATGCTGATTTTGGTGGTGAAGTTGAACGAGTTCTATCAATGGTTGATGGGGTTGTTTTACTTGTAGATAGCTCTGAAGGGGCGATGCCACAAACAAAATTTGTCCTTGCAAAAGCTTTATCACTAGGTTTAAAACCAATAGTAGTTATCAATAAAATTGATCGTCCTGACCGCAGAGAAGACGAGGTTTTAGATGAAATATTTGATTTATTTGTTGCGTTAGATGCTAATGAAGAGCAATTAGATTTTCCTGTTATTTATGCTTCTGGTAGAGCAGGTTGGGCTGTAAGGGAAATTGGCGATAAAGAAGAAAATCTTAATCCTTTAATGGATCTTATAATTGACTATGTACCTTCACCAAAAATAGATAAGGAGGCACCTTTTGCAATGCTTGCAACTATTTTACAATCCGATAATTTTCTTGGGCCAATATTAAGCGGAAAAGTTTATTCAGGTATTGGAAAAATAAACCAAACTGTTAAATCTCTTAATTTAGAAGGTAACCAAGTAGAACAAGCTCGTTTAACAAAATTATTTACCTTTCAAGGCGTAAAAAAAATACCAGCTGAATCAGTTGAAGCTGGAGATATTGTTGTAGTTGCCGGACTACCTAAAACTAACGTATCAGATACAATTTGTGATCCAAACGTTACTGAACCAATAAAAACAACCCCTATAGACCCCCCAACAATGTCTGTAACCCTCTCGGTAAATGACTCACCACTTGCCGGAAAGGATGGTACAAAAGTTACTTCACGTTTGATTAGAGACAGGTTAATTAACGAAGCAGCAACAAATGTTGCAATCACTTTTAATGAATCTGAACAAAATGATGCTTTTGAAATAGGGGGAAGAGGTGAATTACAATTAGGTGTATTAATAGAAAATATGCGTAGAGAAGGCTTTGAATTATCAGTATCTCGTCCAAAAGTATTATATAAACAAGATGAAAATGGCCAAAAATTAGAACCAATTGAAGAAGTTGTCATCGATGTAGATGAAGAATATTCATCTGCAGTAATTGATCGCCTAAATCAAAGGAAAGGTGATATGGTTGAGATGAAACCTGGTGGAAGCGCTAAATCAAGATTAATATTTCACGTTCCCTCACGTGGTATGATAGGCTTTCAAAATGAATTTTTAACCATAACCAAAGGATCTGGTGTATTAAACAGAATTTTTCATTCTTACGCTCCACATAAGGGTGACCTTAACAAAAGAAAGCAAGGTGTATTAATTTCAATGAACCAGGGTGAAGCTGTATCATATGCGCTTAATAGCTTACAAGATAGAGGAATATTATTCATCGAACCTGGAGCAGATATTTACACAGGAATGATCGTTGGAGAACATAGCCGTGATAATGATTTAGAAGTAAATGTCCAAAAAGCTAAACAATTAACTAATTTTCGTGCCTCAGGAAAAGATGATGCTATCAAGTTAACACCTGCTAAAAAGCTAACTTTAGAGCAAATGATGGCTTATATTGAAATTGACGAGTTAGTTGAAGTAACACCTAATTTTTTAAGGCTAAGAAAAAGAATATTAGACGCAAACCAAAGAAAAAGAGCCTCTAAATAAAAGCTTAGTTTTTTTATATAAATAATTTTATCAGGCATTTTTCATATAATATGCCATAAAAACCATATTTAATTGCCGGCATAGTTAAATAAATATATCTAGCATAAGATTTATTACTTATTTACTTTAAAATAAAAAATTTTAATTAATAGCCGTCCAAACTGTAAAGGTACAAATATTAGAAAAGCTATATTCGTGAAAGACAATCAGCATTATAACTTATAAATATAAAGCAGGTTCAGCTGATTATTCAATAAAGCGTCAGGCATTAGAAGCTCTATTTAGAAGGCTTAGGGTTTAAATCAATAGCTAGCTTTCTTAATTTTAGCTATTTGTAGAAGTTTATAATAAGATTGATAAGATACATAGTAATGTTGGTTAATAAAACACTGTCTGGATCTGGATTACTATTGATAGATATGCAAAAGAATTCGTTAACTTCATTATTGGGCAATAGATTATCAAAAAGCTGAAAAGAACTTTGGCAAGGAATAAAGGGCAGAGCTAAAGTTTTTATCATTGCTGATTATTGAAGCCCTTATAAAAGCTTCGTTACCAAAAATAAGCATACTCAATCAAAAGCTCAAACCTATATGAAAGTTATAATATTTTGTTTAGAGATTTCCTGGCTAGATTTAGAAAAAAATCTAAATATTAAAGTAAATCTCAGAAAATGCTTGGATATTCAGTAAAATTACTCATCATAACAAGAAATAGATTGCTAAATATACTTAATTAACAACGCCTAATTGCCTATATTAGCTTTTTAATTCAGCGTTAAATTTACTACAGATTTTACTAATAATATTTTGATTAAAATCTTCTAACCAAGCCGCCTCATAACTCTTGCCAACAGGTTGCAACACCGCTTG
>JADHLN010000047.1 GCA_016780625.1 Rickettsiales bacterium | reverse complement strand
CAAAATAATAATCCGGATGGTCAGACAAATACAAATAATAATCAGTAATTATTTATTTAATCAATCTAGCAATAGAAGCCAGAACATTCTTAAGAGAATTATCAGTTATTTCATCAATAATAACCTGATCTTCTCTTGAGATTTGTTTTTTTAATGTTTTCTTTTTATATCTCTTTACTTGCTCAGTTTCTAACGATTTTAATCTAAATTTAATATCCAGGCTATTTTGCATGCCAAAATAATTTGTAATAATTTCAATTATTTCCTCTTTGCAATATTGCAATTCAAAAATTTGCGCTTCATTAGCAACTGCCAATTCTAGAATATAGCCACCTGAATAATTAATTAAATTAACAGGCTCGCATAAATCAGCATAATTAGGAGCTATAACATGCCAATCTGACATAAGCTTAAATATATGGAAACCTTTATCCTTAAAGAGTTTCTTAGTTGTTTTATTTAAAATATTCTCTAAGCTCTTTTCATGATTTAAATATTTTTTCATATGCTAAAACTAATAATTACAAAATTCTGGCCAGTTTTAATACCATTAATAATATATTTAATATTTAAATTTTTTATATTGCCTAACATTAAAGATAATAAAGATAAAAGGAAAGCTCAGGCTTTTTATATTTATATAATAGCTACAATATTTAGCCTTATTTTATCCATCATAATATTTTTTATTAATGATTCAGCAGTGAAAACAAGATATTATGAGCCAGCTAAAATTATAAATAATAAAATTCAACCAGCAATAATTGAATGAATAAATTATTAGATCTAGATATTTTAAAAAAATTTAAAAAGATTTTTAGCTCAAATATTCAAGATTTCAGAATAGTAGGGGGAGCAGTAAGATCCTATCTCTTAAATAATAAAATCAAAGATATTGATATAGCAACTATCCTAAACCCAGATGAATTATTAGAATTAGCTCATAAAAATAATATTAAACTATATCCAACTGGTCTAAAATATGGCACACAAACAATAATTATAGATAATAAGAAGATAGAAATAACAAGCTTAAGAAATGATATAAAAACAGATGGGCGGCATGCACAGGTTAAATATTGTAAAGATTGGCATGAAGATTCTAAAAGAAGGGATTTTACTATAAATGCTATTTATATGGATTTTGATGGTAATATTCATGATTACCAATCATCTCTTAAGGATATAAAAGATAAAATTATTCGCTTTATTGGAGAGCCTGAAGAAAGAATCCAAGAGGATTATTTAAGAATATTAAGGTTGTTCCGTTTTTATGCAGAGCTAGAAGGTTTTTCAATTGATATAAAATCTGAAGATGCTGCCAAAAAATTTGCCAATAAAATAAGCAAATTATCTAAAGAAAGAATCAAAGATGAACTAGAAAAATTATGTATTTTAGTTAATTACGCAGCTGCGCTTACTAAATTAGCAAAAAATAATATTTTATCTGATATTTTAGATATTAACCCATCAACTATAGATAAATTAGATAAATTTAAAGGCCAAAATAATATTTCACCAGGCTTTATAGTAATTTTAACAAATTTAATAAAAGAAAAGCAATTATTAAATCTAGCATTAAGTAACTTGGAATTAGATAATATAAAATTTTTAAAAGAAATTAAGAATGTGAACTTTACTTCCTTAACAAATATCAAGAAAAATCTATTTATTTATGGAAGAAAAAAATCTGAGTTAGTTTTTATCAATGAAAAATTTAATAAAAAGGAAAAATTAGACCCGTTAATCTTAAAAAAAATATCTGAAACAAAAATACCAATATTCCCAATATCTGGGGAAGATTTAAAAAAAGAGGGGTTTAATGAAGGTCGTGAATTAGGTATAGAGCTAGATAAAAGAGTAAAAAATTGGTTAGATAATGATTTTAAGATTAAGTAAATCTAATTAGCTAGTTTTTTCGCTTTATCATCAGAAATTAATGGTTCTATAAGATAATCAAGCTCTCCATGTTCAACAATTTCAACTATTTTATATAAAGTTAAGTTAATTCTATGATCTGTTACTCTGCTTTGCGGGTAATTATAGGTTCTAATGCGTTCTGAACGGTCTCCAGAGCCAACTTGGCTTTTTCTATCGCTCGCTCTTTCAGCATCACGCATTTGCCTTTCATGATCATATAATCTTGAACGCAAAATCTTCATGGCTTTTTCTTTATTTTTATGCTGAGATTTTTCATCTTGCTGTTGTACAGTGATAGAAGTAGGTATGTGAACAATTCTTACTGCGCTATCTGTGGTATTTACCGATTGCCCTCCAGGGCCGCTTGCTCTAAAAATATCTATTCTAAGATCTTTTTCATCTATTTTAATATCAATATCTTCAGCTTCTGGAAGTACAGCAACGGTAGCTGCTGAAGTATGGATCCTACCGCTTGACTCTGTTTCTGGTACTCTTTGTACTCGATGCACACCAGACTCGAATTTTAAATGAGCAAAAACTGATTTACCAGCTATTGAAATGGTTGCTTCTTTACAGCCTCCAATTCCAGTATCATTAATTTCTAAAATTTCAAATTTCCATTTTTTTATTTCGGCATATTTTTGATACATCCTTACTAAATTACCAGCAAAGAGAGCCGCTTCATCTCCACCCGTACCAGCTCGAATTTCAAGGATAGCATTTTTTTCATCTGCTTCATCCTTAGGTAATAATAAAATTTGAATTTCCTCTTCTAATTTTGGTAAATCCTTTTTTAAGTTAAATATTTCGCTTTCTGCAAGCTCCTTCATTTCAGCATCTAGCTCTGGGTCATTAATAATTTCAAGAGAATCTTGTAATTCTTGATTTAATTTTAAATAAAATTTTGCTTTTTCAGCAATAGGTGAAAGATCTGAGAATTCTTTTGATAAAGCAACAAATTCTTCCTTATTTAAATTTTCTGGATGGCTTAATTTATTTTGGATATCTAGGTTTTTATTAACCAGATCATTTAATTTATCGCTAAAACTCATTATTTTTCACTATTTAAAGAATGATAGCGCATCATAAAAGGCATTTGCGATATTGTAAATATAAGCGTTATCGGCAAAAAGCCAAAAACCTTAAAATTTACCCAAAAATCCAAAGAAAAATTCCGCCAGATAATTTCATTTAAGACCGCTAAGAAAAAGAAAAATAAAGAAAATCTAATAGTTAAGGTAAGCCATGCATCTTTAGGCATTTCAAAAACATTATTAAGCAATAATTGTAATATTGGTTTTTTTAAAGCATAGCTAATCATCAAGATAATTGCAAATAAGCTATTTACTATTGTTGGCTTAATCTTGATAAAAAACGGGTCTTGCAAATACCAGGTTAAAAAACCAAAAAAACCAAGTATTACAGCGGATATAAGAGGCATATAAGCAAGTTTTTTGCTATGAAAACTAATTATTGCAAAGGCAACTAAGCTAGCTATAACCAATGCTATTGTAGCTGGGATAATACCCGAACTTTTAAAAACAAAAAAGAAGATTAATAATGGGATAAATTCTAAAATATTTTTCAATTTTTAAAAGCGGTAAGGTTAGCGATAAAGAATTCTAAATTTATTCTTTTTTTATTCTTATATTGCATTAGGTAATTTTCTTCAATCAATTTTAAACGTTTTTTAGACATTAAATAATTAGCTTTCTTTTCTAGGATGTTACCTTCTGCCATAAATTTTAAATCACTTAGCGCTTTATAGAAGTTCTGATATTCAATGGTTAATTTATCAAGATCAGTTATAGGCATATGAAATCCAGCTCTTTGCAATAAATTTCCTAAAGATTTTATTTCAATAAAAGGAGCTATTTTAGGGCTAGCTTTTCCTAAAATAGAGTCAGCTTCCATACATGCCATGCGTAAATTTGCTATGCTTCCTTCAGCGGGGAAATTAGCTATAAATAAACCTTTATCCTTTAAAATCTTTCTTATTTGTATAAAGCTACCGACTAAATCATTGACAAGATGAAGGCTCTGGCAGGAAATAACTAGATCAAAACTATTTTCAGGCAAGCTAATATTTTCCTCATCCATACATAATTTATCTTTATGTTTGGAATAAGCTAAAAATTCTTTGGAAATATTTGTTTCTAAAATTTCTACATTAGGATCTCTGTTACGTAAGAAATCATAAAATATATTAGATCTTGCTCCTAAATTAAGAACTTTTCTAAATTTTAGGTTAGTTAAAGAAAGTTTTTCTATTAATAATTCAGCAGAATAGTTAGCAAAAAAATCATTCATATGGATTTTTTGCGCATAACGAGCAAAATTATGTTTTAATTGCTCTCTATTAAAAATTCTATCCATTTGCTTGCCATTTGCCATCAGAGCTTTGTTGCCAATAATTGGCGTTTATCTGATTTGATTTTAAATTTTTATATTCATCTAAAAATAATTTATTATCAGAAAAAATATAAATTATTTGAGAAAATTCAGAGATAAAATCTTTATCATTAACAAGAGAGTTACTTATTAATATTTTAGCTTTATTCAAATTTTCATTTTTTGCACTAATAAGTAATTTTTGAAAATATTCTGTCTTATCATTTACTGTACCATGAGGTAGGAATTTATTACTTGAAAAGCTCCATAATAAACGATCAAATAATTCAACTTCCTCTTCATTTCTTAAAAGTAAAAAGATATTTTCATTTAATTTATCATAAATTTTATAAGCTAATTGGGGCATGGCTTTCTCAAGAGGGACAGCCGATAATTCATAGAATTTAAATTCTTTATTTTTTGTCATAAATATCTTGATATAATTTTATAGTTTTATTTTGCATATTTGTTATAGCGAAATTTTTTCTTACATGTAATTTAGCGGCATTTTGCATGGCTTTGATTTTGGAGGGCTTCAAAGAAAAATATAAATTAATAATTTGCGCTAAATCATCGCTATTATTAGGTTTGATTAAAAAGCCAGTTTTATCATGAATTACTGTTTCAGCAGCGCCGCCATGATTGGTGGTTATAACAATATTTCCTAAAGAGGCGGCTTCTACAATAACTCTACCAAATGCTTCTGGTCTGATTGTTGGAGAAACAATTAAATCCGCTAAAGCATAAAAGTTAATTATATCTGTAACCTCCTCAAAAAATATAATTTTATCTTCGAGATGATATTTTTTTATAAAATCTAATAATGAAAGATAATAGCTAGATGTTTTTTGAAATTTACCTACAAAAACAATTTTAAAATTTTTATGTTCTATTTTGCGAGATGCTTCTAACAAAATTAACTGTCCTTTCCAATCAGTAATTCTTGCAGGCATTACAATTATTTTATCTTTTGTTGAGGTAGAGATTTGTTTTTTATAATTTGCGGTATTTTTAGCATTAATATTTTTTATATTGAATTTTTCAATATCTACTCCTCTATGAATTACATGAATTTTTGCTTCATACTTAAAATTATAATTTTCTCTAATATGGTTTTTAATAAAATTAGAAACAGCAATAATTTTATCGCCTCTTAGCATAACAGAATTATAGAGTTTTTTAATTTTTGCTTTACCAGAATAAACACCATGAAAACTAGTGATGAATTTGATGCAGCTAATTTTAGAAGCAATTAAGGCGCTCCATGCTGGAGCTCTTGATCTTGCATGGATAATATCAATATCATATTTTTTAATAATAAATATTAAAATAAATGAATTAATAATAATTTTTAACGGATTCTTAGTTTTAACGTTAAGCTTAATATGTTTAGTTGCGCTCTTATCAAGGTTTTTGGCTAATTTTCCGCCTGCTGAAACAATATAATTTTTAAAACCCTTACTGTTTAAAGCGGAAGCAATTTCAAGGGTTCCTCTCTCTACGCCTCCTGAATTTAAGCTGGGTAAAATTTGCAAAATTACTGGAGTTTTTTTCATATTCTAATATTTTGTAAAACTAATAAATATATAAATATGGCTAAATTACTTGAAAATCAAATTTTTGTCTCCAAAGCAAATAAAAAAATTTATTATGATGAAGTTAAAGGAGGGGATAAGTTCATAGTTTTTTTAGCAGGGCTTAAATCTAATCGCAAATCAAGCAAAGCAATTTTTTTAAAGCAATATGCACTGAAAAATAATTATTCTTTTATAGCTTTTGATTATTTAGGGCATGGTGACTCAGATCTAGAATTTACAGAATGTGATTTAGATATCTGGCTTGCTAATATTTCTGAAATTCTGGATGGGTTAATTCCAAAAAAAGCCATTTTAGTCGGTTCAAGTTTAGGTGGGTGGTTAGCTATTAGGCTTGCTGAAAAAAAACATCCAAAAATTGCTGCTATATTAGGTCTCGCTGCTGCGCCAGATTTTACAGAAGATCTTATTTGGAGTCAATTAGATGAAAAAAACAAAGAATTACTAAAAAAAGGGGAAATATATAACCTGCCAAGTGAATATTGTGACGCTAATTATGCCATAACATATCAATTAATTGAATCAGGGCGCAGAAATTTATTGCTAAATAAGGAAAAAATAAAAATAGAAATTCCAGTTAGATTGCTTCAGGCAATGGAAGATGATGATGTGCCATATGAATTTGCTATTAAGCTTGCTGAAAAAATTACCAGTAAAAATCTTGCGCTTCAATTAATAAAAAACTCTGATCACCGCCTCTCAGACGAATATGCTAGGCGAAAAATAATTGAAAATTTAGAAGATATTTTGAAATTTTATAGTTAATTCACCACAACTAATATTTATACTTAAATTTCTTTTGCATAATTATAAATAAATTACGTTTTTTTGTTTGACTATTATTATTACCTTGTTAAAAATACCAGTCTCCCTAATTTTAGGTGAAAATTTATTATATCTATATTTAGATATGAATTGTTCTTTGATAAAGTGAATATTTGTTCGGTAAGATTTAAGGGTAGCGGACATAATTAAATTTTATGTTTTGAATTC
>JADHLN010000008.1 GCA_016780625.1 Rickettsiales bacterium | reverse complement strand
ATAAAAAAATCATAATAAATTTTGCTTAATTAGAAATTATTTGTTAATAATTTCTATGAATTTTTTTATCTTTAAAAGGAGTAATTATGGTCGAAATTAGTGCAGTAAAAGCAAGAGAAATTATTGATTCAAGAGGTAACCCAACTATTGAGGTCGATATTAAGTTATCTGATGGTTCTTTTGGAAGGGCGGCGGTTCCAAGTGGAGCATCAACTGGTAAATTAGAGGCAGTTGAATTACGCGATGGTGATGCAAAGAGATTTCTTGGTAAAGGAGTTTTGACTGCTGTTAGAAATGTAAATAATGATATAGCAAAGGAAATAATAGGTTTTTCTGCTTTCTTGCAAACTGAGTTAGATGAAAAATTAATTAAATTAGATGGCACTAAAAATAAAGCAAAAATGGGTGCTAATGCTATATTGGGTGTTTCTCTTGCTTATGCAAAAGCATGTGCTGCATCTAAGGATATGATTTTATCTGATTATTTATCTTTAGGTAAAGGCTATAAAATGCCTGTGCCAATGATGAATATCATAAATGGAGGTGCTCATGCTGATAATCCAATAGATATTCAAGAATTTATGATTATGCCAATTTCAGCAAAAAATATTAAGGATGCTATTAGAATTGGTGCAGAAATTTTTCATAATTTAAAGAAATTACTTAGTAAAGATGGTTATAGTACAGCTGTTGGAGATGAAGGAGGTTTTGCGCCTAATCTTTCTTCTGCAAATGAAGCTTTAAATTATATAGTTAAAGCTATTGAATTTTCAGGATATAAAGCTGGAGAGGATATTTTGTTAGCGTTGGATGCTGCATCTTCAGAGTTTTATGAAAATGGAAAATATAATTTATCTGGTGAAGGAAAAATTTTAAGTGATGATGAGCTGATAGATTATTACGAAAATTTAGTTAATGAATTCCCTATATTTTCTATTGAGGATCCTCTTGCAGAAGATGATCACGAAGGATGGAAAAAAATTACATCAAGATTAGGAGATAAGGTACAGTTGGTAGGGGATGATTTATTTGTTACAAATCCAGAAATTTTAAAACATGGAATTGCCAATAAAATGGCCAATGCAATTTTAATAAAAGTTAATCAGATTGGAACCGTTACTGAAACTATGGAAGCAATTAGAATAGCTCATGAGAATAATTATAGAGCTATTTTATCGCATCGTTCTGGTGAAACTGAAGATACAATTATTTCTCATATTGCTGTTGCTTCTAATGCTGGGCAAATAAAAACAGGTTCGATGTCCAGAACTGATAGAACTGCTAAATATAATGAGTTAATAAGAATTGAAGAGGAGTTAGATGATAGAGCAAAATATTTAAAAATTTCTAATTAAAAATGACTAAATTATATAATATTTGTGTTGCTGGAGCAACTGGTAATGTTGGTAGAGAAATATTAAGATTACTTGATGAAAGAGAATTTCCTGTAGGTAATATATATGCTTTAGCTTCAGAAAGATCTAAAGGTAAGGAAATATCCTTTGGCTCAAAAAGAATAAAAGTAGAAGCTATAAGTGAGTTTGATTTTTCTAAAGCGGAGATAGGGTTATTTTCACCAGGTTCAAAAATTTCTAGAGAATATGCTCCAATAGCTGCTAAGGCAGGCTGTGTAGTTATTGATAATAGCTCTGAATTTAGAATGGATCCTGAGGTGCCGTTAATTGTTCCTGAGGTAAATCCAGAGGAAATAAATAAACATAAAGGTATAATTGCTAATCCTAATTGTTCAACCATTCAAATGGTAGTTCCTTTAAAACCATTACATAATGCATTTAAAATTAAAAGAATAGTTGTAAGTACTTATCAAGCTGTTTCTGGTGCTGGTAAGGAAGCGATGGATGAATTATATGATCAGTCAAAAGCTATTTTTATGGGACAGAGAAAAGCCAATAAGAAATTTACTAAGCAGATTGCCTTTAATCTTATACCCCATATTGATATTTTTATGGATGATGGGTTTACTAAAGAGGAGTGGAAAATGATGCATGAAACAAAGAAAATCATAGATCCTAACATTAATGTTTTAGCAACATGTGTTAGATGTCCTGTTTTTACTGGTCATTCTGAGTCAATTTCGGTGGAATTTGAAAATGATATAACTGAAGTAAAAATAAGAAAAATATTAGATAATGCGGAAGGGGTTATTCTTGCGGATAAAAGAGAAGATGGTGGTTATGTTACTCCCATTGAGTCTGTAAAAGAAGATGCGGTATTTATTTCTAGATTAAGGATTGATCCTTCAGTTAAGAACGGAATTTCCTTTTGGTGTGTTGCTGATAATTTAATGAAGGGTGCAGCTTTAAATGCTATTCAAATAGCAGAGAAGTTAATAGCTTAGTTTTAAATAGAAGTTATATTTAAGTCGGTAAATTGTTTTAATGATTTTATAATTAGATCTTTATCTTCTTGTTTATCTCCAAAATTATTTAGAATAACTTCTTTGATTTTAACTTTTTTTGTTTTTAAAATCTCAATTGCACTTAAGCTATGATTTCTTGTGCCTAAATAATTTCTGGTAACTAGGATAACCTCGATATTTAAGTCTTTTATTAAATTAATAATTAATTTTTTTGAATTTATAGGAACCATTAAGCCACCAACACCTTCAATTAGGGCAAAATCATGTGAGTTATTATTTAAAAAATCATTACAAAATTTTAATAGCTTATTATAGTTAATTTCTTGTTTTTTTTCTAAAAAAGCTGCGCTATCTGGAGAAGTTGCAGTTTGGTAATAATAAGGAGATATATTTAGAATATTCTTTTCACTAATTTCTTTTTGCAAAGCATTAAGTATTTTTCCTGAATCTGATTCAGCGAGATTATTAAAATCCAATCCGCTAATAATTGGTTTGATTGCCTTAACTGTTTTTTTGTTTTTCAATATTTTTTTAATTAAGCTACAAATATAATAGGTTTTGCCAATGTCAGTGTCAGTTGCTGTAATGAAATATTTTTGCATAAAATGTTAAAAGTCATATTGATTATGAATTTCTATTTCAGAATCATTATTTAATATTTCTATATTATCATTATTAATTTGATCTTCTATTAATATAGGGTTTTCAATTTTAATGTTTTTCGATTCTTCTTCTGCTGATATAATATTATTTTGAGAGTTATTGTTAATATTTTCATTTGCTATAGTTTGATTGTTAAGATCCTTTTCAATAACATCATTAGTTATATATTTGGCTAACATATTTTTACCAAATAATTTTTTATGAAGCTTTATGGTGTCTTTTGTAAGAAATATAACGTTCACTTTTGCAGTTCCTTGATTTTCAAAGCCTAATTTTTTTGCTGCAAATTCTGACATATCTATAATTCTATTTTTTTTAAAAGGACCACGATCATTTACTCTAACTTTGATTGTTTTGCCATTTTCAAGGTTTTTAACTTCTACTATTGATGGTATTGGAAGTGTAGGGTGAGCTGCGGTTAAATGATGTTTTTTAAAAATCTCACCATTGGCAGTTTTTTTGCGATGAAATTTTGGTCCATACCAAGAGGCTATGCCGATTTCATTATAGTTTAAATCAACTTTTGGATAATACCATTTATCTTCAATTTGATATGGATTGCCAATTTTAAAATGACCTTTATATGAAGCAAATGCTGGTAGAGTATAAAAGCTAAATAAAATTACTATTAGTTTTGTTTTATTGCATCTGCAAAAAGCCCAACTGTTAGAGCAAAATAATTGGAATTGTTCCATTGTTTTATTACATCGAAATTTTGAAAATTAACAAAAATTCTGCCATCATATGAAAGAATCTCTATTTTTTCTTTTAATTCATATTCAGAAAAATTGCTATTATTTATTTTTTCTATTTTGAATTTTTTGATAAGTTTCTCTAAAGGGATTTTTTTGTTTTTATTTTTTTTAGCATAGGATATTAATTCATTATTAGACTTTATTTCATATCCAAATGGTAGTTTATTATTAAAGTTAATTTTAGATAAGTAATTTGCAGTTGATGCAAATATATCTGCTTTATCATGCCAAATATCAGTTTTTCCATTATTATTATAATCTACTGCATAATTTAGATATGTAGATGGCATAAATTGACATTGACCAACTGCTCCTGCCCATGAGCTTTTTAGTTTTTTTGGTTGGAAGTTATTTTTGTTAATTATTTCTAGGCTTGCAAAAAACTCGCTTTCAAAAAATTCTCTTCTTCTTCCTTCATATGCAAGATTTGCAAGAGAATTTACCATATAATTATTACCCATCATATTACCAAAATCTGATTCTATTCCCCATAGGGCAACTATATATTGAGCGGGTATTTGATATTTTTTTTCTATGTCTGTTAATAAGCTATGGTATTTTTTAAGCTTTTTTTTGCCTTTGTTAATTTTATGTTGGTTTATGTGTAAGTTGTAATATTGATTAAAGCTAGATTTTTTAGAGAATTGCTTTCTATCTTTTTTGACATGTTTTTTGGAATATTTTACTATATTAAATGATTTTTCAATTACCTCTGTAGGATAATCTTTCTTTAATGCTTTTAGATAAAGTTTTTGTTTGTAGGAATAAAAATTCCTTTTTTCATCAGTAAAGTTAGGACTACAATTATTTAAAAAACTTATAATTATAAAAAAAAGAAATATAGATTTTAGATTCATTTTTATTTTATATGTTTTTAATTATAAATTTTTCTTTTCTTCTCAAGCCATAATTTTTCAGATTCTGATAAATGATTTTCCATTAATGTGTAAATCTTATTATGGTAATTTTTTAGCCAATTTTTTTCATTTTGGTCTAATAGTGAAAAATCAATTAATTTTTCTTCTAATGGTGCAAGAGTTACAGTTTCAAATTTTAAGAAATTTTCTGATTCTTCTGTTACGAGCATAATATTTTCAATTCTTATGCCATAATTATTTTCTACGTAATAACCAGGTTCATTGGTTACTAACATACCTGGTTTTAAAGCTGTATTGTTATTTGCTTTGCTTATAGAGTGAGGTCCTTCATGAACATTTAAGAAATTTCCTACTCCATGACCTGTGCCATGATTAAAATCTTTTTGTTCTTTCCATAAAAATTGCCTTGCTAAACAATCTAATTGATGACCCGATGTATTTTTGGGAAATATTGCAGTGGCTAGAGCAATATGTCCTTTTAATACTAAAGTGTAATTATGTATATGATCTTTGCTATAATCACCAGTTGCTATAGTTCTGGTTACATCCGTTGTAGCTGATTTATATTGACCTCCAGAATCTAGTAATAATAAGGAATCATTAGCTATGATTTTATTGCTTACTTCATTGGGGCAATAATGAATTATTGCTCCATTTTCTGAATATGCAGAAATTGTTTCAAAGCTATCAAATAAAAACTCATTATGTTTTTTGCGATATTCAAATAATTTATTTTTTATGGTTAACTCATTATGGTTTGAAATCTCATTATTATTAATAATATCATCAAACCAAGCTAAAAATTTGGTGACGGCAAGACCATCTAAAATATGAGTTGATTTTAAATTTTCTATTTCAGTTTTATTTTTTATTGATTTAGCATTTATAACTGGGTCTATGATGTTATTTATTTCTATTTTATTATTTTTTAATTCGCTAAAGAAATAATATGAAATGTAATTTTGATCGAGATTAACTAATTTGATTTTATTTTTTGTGCAAATATTAGAAAATTGGTTAATTTTTTCTAGTGCTAGAATTTCTATTTTATTTTCATCTAAATGTTTTTTGACTTCATCATTAATTAAGCTTTTATTGGTAAATAAAAAACTTTTTCTTTTGTTAAATAAAAGATATGAATGTAGCAGAGGGGTGTATTTATTGTCGTAACCTCTTAAATTTAATAGCCAGCATATTGAAGCTGAATCACAAGTAAGATATGCTTGTTTACCAGTCATATCATTAAAAAAATCTATAGATTTAATCTTATCTTTTACTATCAAGCCAGTATATTCTCTGTTGATTATTTCTGCATTTTTATTAATTGGAAATTTGCGTTCCCATAATAAATCAATAGGATTTTCATTTACTCGATATAATTTTATGCCAAAATTTTTAATAAATTTTTTGATTTCTCTAATTTGCAAAGCTGTAAAACAGCGTGAATCATAGCCTAATTTACTGTCATTAGGTAAATGTTTGGCGATCCATTTTTTAAGGGATATTGTTGCAAGATCATAAATAGTAAATTCTGGATCTAATTCTTTTTTTGCTTGGGTTAAATATCTACCATCTGTAAAAAATATCTTTTGAGTTTTAGATATTATTGCTATGCCATTTGAGCCCGAAAAATTAGTAAGCCATTTTAAGCGATTAAGATGCTCAGCTGTAAATTCATCAAGATATTCATTGCTTGAATTTATGATAAATGCATCAAATTTTGCTTGGTCAAGATAATTTAGGAATTTAGATATATTGGTCATTTTTAAATATCAGCATAAATTTTTACCTCTCCTTTTTGTCCTGGATGAGTAACTGCGCCTGTTTCTGCGGAGCTAACTGTTTGAGCAAATTTCCATAAGGCTCCACTGCCAAATTCAGCTTTTTTTGCTTTCCAGAATTTTTTTCTATTTTCTATTTCTTTCTTTGAAAGATCAACTGATAATTCACCTTTTTCTGCATTTATTGTAATAATATCCCCTTCTTCTATAAGAGCTATAGGTCCTCCAGCTTGTGCTTCTGGTCCAACATGACCTACACAAAAACCTCTTGTGCCACCAGAAAATCTTCCATCAGTAATTAAAGCAACTTTTTCTCCCATACCTTGGCCATATATTGCTGCTGTAGTTGCAAGCATTTCTCGCATACCAGGGCCTCCTTTAGGTCCTTCATAACGAATTACGATAACATCTCCTTCTTGGTAGTTTTTATTTTCAACAGCCTTAAAGGCTTCTTCCTCGCAGTTAAATATTCGAGCAGGTCCAGTGTGGATTAAATTTTTTAAACCAGCAATTTTTACAATTGCTCCTTCTGGTGCAAGATTTCCTTTAAGAGTTACTACACCTCCTGTTGGGCTAATTGGTTTATTTGCAGGATAGACTATATTTTGATCTTCAGGAAATTTTATATTTTTTAGATTTTCAGCGATGGTTTTTCCTGTAACTGTAATTTCATTACCATGAATGAAACCATTATCATGTAATGTTTTTAAAATAATTTGCACTCCGCCAACTTCATGTAAATCTTTTGCAACATAGTTACCTCCTGGCTTTAGATCTGCAATATATGGTGTTCTTTTAAATATTTTACCAACATCATGAATGTCAAATTTAATGCCGCATTCATGTGCAATTGCTGGTAAATGCAGTGCTGCATTAGTTGAACCACCAGTTGCTGCTACAATGGTGGCTGCATTTTCTAATGATTTAAGGGTTACTATATCTCTTGGTCTTAAATTGGATTTAATTAAATCCATTACAATTTTACCAGATTCGTAGGCATATTCATCTCGAGATTCATATGGTGCTGGTGCACCACTAGATCCTGGAATGGCAAGTCCAATTGCTTCGCTTACACAGGCCATTGTATTTGCTGTGAATTGTCCTCCACATGATCCTGCTGAAGGGCAGGCTACTTGTTCTAATTTACTTAAATCATCTTTGCTCATTTTACCATTTGCGCAACTTCCAACACCCTCAAACACATCTACTACTGTAACATCTTTTCCTTTGAATTTTCCTGGTAATATTGAGCCTCCATACATAAAAACTGAAGGAATATTAAGCCTTACCATAGCCATCATTAATCCTGGTAGTGATTTGTCGCATCCTGCAATTCCTACTAGGGCATCATAACAATGTCCTCTTACAGTCAATTCAACAGAATCGCAGATAACCTCTCTTGAAACTAGAGATGATTTCATGCCTTCATGACCCATAGCAATCCCATCTGTTACAGTGATAGTACAAAATTCTCTGGGAGTTCCGCCTGCAACTTCAACTCCTTTTTTAGCAACCTCTGCTTGTCTTTTTAAAGAGATATTACAAGGGGCAGCTTCATTCCATGTACTTACTACACCTACAAATGGTTGTGAGATTTCTTCTTCACTAAGCCCCATTGCGTAATAATATGATCTGTGAGGAGCTTTTTCCATGCCAATTGATACATGGCGAGAAGGCAGTTTATTTTTGTTTATTTTACTCATTATTTACATTTTGTATCGCATTATTCACAACGGAATTTAAAATTCCTCCCGCTTTAAAGTTATTCATTTCATAAGCTGTGTCAATTCTGATTTTTAATTTGATGTTAATTTTTTTACCATTTTCATATTTGATTTCACAATCAATATTTCCTAAAGGTTTAATATTATTAATATTTCTGATGGTTATTTCTTCTTTACCACTTAACTTTAGGGTTTTTCTATTTTGATTCTCAGTAAATATTAAAGGTAAGACACCCATTCCAACTAAGTTAGAGCGATGAATTCTCTCAAAGCTCTCTGCTATAACAGCTTTTATTCCTAGTAAAAATGTACCTTTGGCTGCCCAGTCTCTTGATGAGCCTGTTCCATATTCTTTTCCTGCTATAATTACCAAATCTTTGTTTTTGGCTTTATACTGCATGGCTGCGTCATAAATTGGCAGTGTTTTTCCATCAAATAGGGTGTAACCACCTTCAATATTATCAAGCATTTCATTTTTTATTCTTATATTTGCAAAAGTGCCTCGCATCATAACTTCGTGATTACCTCTTCTTGCTCCATAAGAATTAAAGTCACTTGGTGAAATGCCATTTTCTGCTAAATATAATGCTGCTGGGCTATTACCAGCTATTGCACCTGCGGGTGAAATGTGATCTGTTGTTATTGAGTCACCGAAAATTGCTAATATATTTGCTGATTTTATCTCACATAGCCTTTCTTTTGTAAAAAATGGTGGGTTTTGAATATAGGTGCTAGTTTCTTTCCAGTTGAAATTTTCACTATTTTCAATTTTTATTTTTTGCCAATTTTCCTCTCCTTCAAATACAGATTCATATTTAGATACAAACATATCTCTGTTTATTACTTTATTGCATATTTCTGAAATTTCAGAGTTACTTGGCCAGATATCTTTTAAATAAACTTCTTTACCATTTTTATCTTTTCCTAGAGAGCTAGAAGTTATGTCATCTCTAAAATTACCTAAAATACTATAAGCTACAATAAGCGGTGGAGAAGCTAAATAGTTTGATTTTGTTAATGGATGAACTCTGCCTTCAAAATTTCTATTGCCTGATAATATGGATGCAACATGCATATTATTATCCTTGATTGTTTTGCTAATTTCAGGATTTAAAGGTCCAGAATTTCCAATACATGTAGTGCAGCCATAACCTACAATATTAAAGCCAAATTCATCTAAGTATTTTTGTAAGCCAGATTTCTTGTAATATTCAGCAACTACCTGCGATCCTGGTCCTAGTGATGTTTTTACATATGGCTTTGGTTTTAATCCTAATTCAAGGGCTTTTTTGGCAACTAAGCCTGCAGCTATCATAACAGATGGGTTTGAAGTATTGGTGCATGAAGTAATTGCAGCTATTACTATATCTCCATTTTGTAGATTATAATTTTGTTTTTCTACAGGAAATTTTTCTTTGTAATTACCAAGATTTTTACAGAAATCACTAGCTAATTCTGTTAATTTAGTAAGATCTTGAGGTCTTTTAGGTCCAGCAAGACTTGAAGTTACTTCAGAAAGGTCAAGCTCTAAAGTTTGGCTGTAAGACCTATCTTTATCATCGAGCCATAATAAATTTTCTTGGCTATATTTTTCAATTATTGTTATTTGTGATTCATCTCTGCCGCTTAAATTTAAATATTCTATTGTTTCATCATCAATAGGGAAATAAGCACAAGTTGAACCAAATTCTGGAGACATATTAGAGATTGTTGCTCTGTCAGCTAATTTAAGTTGGTCTGCTGATTCTCCATAAAATTCTACAAATTTACCAACAACTCCAAATTTTCTTAATTTTTCTGTTATAGTTAATACTAGGTCAGTAGCTGTAACGCCTTCATTTAATTTTCCGCTTAGCTTAAAGCCTATAACGTCTGGTATTAGTAAAGAAATGGCTTTACCAAGCATTGCTGCTTCTGCTTCAATTCCTCCGACGCCAAACCCTAATACACCTAATCCGTTAATCATAGTGGTGTGTGAGTCTGTTCCTACTAATGTGTCAGGTATTAAGAAATCAACATCTTCTATTGTTTTTTTACTAATTACAGATGCTAAATATTCAAGATTTACTTGGTGACATATTCCTGTTCCTGGTGGGACTACACGGAAATTATCAAATGCTTTTTGACCCCATTTTAGGAATTCATATCTTTCATAATTTCTTTTAATTTCAAATGCTGTGTTATCCTTAAGAGCATTATTATTTGCATATTTATCAACCTGAATTGAATGATCAATTACTAAATCAACAGGAGAAAGGGGATTTATTTTTTTAGGGTCACCATTCCTTTCTTTTAAATTATGACGCATTGCAGCTAGATCTACAATTGCTGGAACGCCTGTAAAATCCTGCATTAATACTCTGGCTGGATAATATAATACTTCTTCAGGATTTGATTTGTTTTTTAACCAATTTTTATAATTTTTGACAATATTTGAGAATTCTAAGTCACTTTTAGAATTTCTTAGATTATTTTCTAATAATATTCTTAAACTATATGGGAGGTCTTGAATTTTTATGTCATATTTTTCGCTGATTTTTTTTAAATCTAGATATTTATAAGTTTTGTTATTTACAGTTAATGTGGATGTAATTTTTTGTAGATTACTCATTTTGCTAGTTTTAAATTATTTTTGGTTTAATAATTATCTCTGTTCTTGTCAAAGACATATTAAAATTTATTATAATAAAATAAATAAAAAATTATGATTTCATTACAAAAAATAAAATCTGCATCACATAATGAAATTTTATATAAAAATTTATCAATAACTATATTTCCTGGGTCTATTGTTAATTTATACGGTGAAAATGGTTCTGGTAAAACTAGTTTGTTGAGAATAATTGCAGGCTTAGATGATGGTTATGAAGGGGAAATAAATACTGCTTATGATGATTTTTTATCAGAAGTTAGATATTTAGGGCATGAGCATGGTTTGGTTAAAAATTTGACTATTGAGCAGAATTTAAAATTTTTTGCGAAAATTTATCAGCATGAAATTTTACTTGATTCTGCTTACAGCTATTTTGATTTAGCTAAAATTAAATATAAAAAAATAACAGAACTTTCTGCTGGTCAAATTAGAATGGTAGCATTGGCTAGATTAATAATTATGCCTGGAAAAATTTGGTTGTTGGATGAACCATTTAATAATTTAGATGCTAAAAACACCATTAAGGTTAAGCAATTAATTAATGCAAAAGTAAATGATGCTGGAATAACAATTTTAACTACACATAAAAAAATTGATTTTATGGATGTTATTAATGTTGCATTGGATGATTTTAGGTAAGTAAATGTTTTTTTATATTTTAAAATTTGAGTTATTAAAAATTTTAGCAGATTTAAGATCTGTAACTAATAATGGTATTTTTTTAGTTTTAGCTGCGTTAATTTTTATTTTTTCTGTTGATAGTGATCTATCAGATAATAAGATTTACGGGGTAGGGATAATTTTATCTCTTGTAATCTTGGCTATAATTATGGATTTGGATTTATTATTTAGAAAAGATTATATTTCTGGCTTTTTAGAGCAAATATTTTTTGTGGATATGCCAATTGGAACGTTTTTGTTGGCCAAATATTTTAGTTTTTTAATGGTAACTATTCTTGTGAAAATGGTTTTACTACCGTTTATTTTATATGGTTTTGGTTTGTTTACCCCTTTAATTATATATTTTTTGCTAATTTTGTTGCTGAGTTTGCCTTTAATTTGCGCAATTATATTTTTTGCTTCTTTATTATCTTTTAAATTAGAAGGTAGGGCTTATTTGGTTTTTTTAATAGCTTTACCTCTTTTGGTTGTTCCAATAATTATGGTTATGGCTGGTATGAATGAAATTTATGTTAATATTAATATTACTAGCTGGTTTGATTATGTGGAATATTTAATTTACTTAAACTTAATTTTTTTACCTTTAATTTATTTTTTAAGTAATAGCTTATTTTATTATTTGATTAGAAATCATTAATTATCTGCTTGGAAAATATTAATCTATCTATATGATAGACAGCAAATTAATATTTTAAAAATTAAATGTCGAAAAACAAAAATTCTATAGAGAATAATTCTTTAAAACCATTTCCAAATTCAAAAAAAATCTACGAAGTAAGTGAAAGATTTAAAGATGTTAAAGTTCCTTTTCGTAATATTTCAATTGATGAAAAAGATAATCCTAGAAATTTCAAGGTTTATGATGTTTCTGGACCTTTTTTTGATTCTGAACAAGAATTTGATATTAAAACAGCATTGCCAAAATTAAGACAGAAATGGATTTTAGAAAGAGATGATGTGCAAAAAATTATTGGTAGAAATTACAATCCTAAAGATGATGGAGAGGGTCTAAGTCATATTTCTAAAATAGAAAGATTTAACAGAGACGATATTAATGTTTATGCTGCTAAAGATAAAAAATCTGTTACTCAGATTGCTTATGCCAGAGCGGGCATAATCACAAAAGAAATGGAATTTGTGGCAATTAGAGAAAATATGGGCAGAGAGAAATTAAAAAAAGCTGCTATGTTTAAAGGAGGGGTAGGTTTTGGAGCAAATATCCCTGACTATATAGATTCTGAATTTGTTAGAAAGGAGATTGCTGAAGGCAGGGCAATTATTCCTGCTAATATAAATCATCCTGAGTTAGAACCAATGATAATTGGAAGAAATTTTTTAGTAAAAATTAATGCAAATATTGGTAATTCTGCAACTACGTCAACTGCAAATGATGAGGTAGAAAAATTGCTCTGGGCAACGAAATGGGGTGCAGATACTATTATGGATTTATCAACAGGAAAAGATATTCACTCAATTAGAGAGTGGATTGTAAGAAATTCTGCAGTACCTGTTGGAACTGTGCCTATCTATCAGGCTTTAGAAAAAGTAAATGGGGTAGTTGAGGATTTAAATTTTGATATTTTTAAAGATACATTAATAGAACAAGCAGAGCAGGGGGTTGATTATTTTACAATACATGCTGGTGTTAAGTTAGCATATGTTCCTATGACAGAAAAAAGAGTAACAGGAATTGTTTCTCGTGGAGGTTCTATAATGGCTAAATGGTGTCTTTCGCATCATAAAGAAAATTTCTTATATGAGAATTTTGCAGAAATTTGTGAAATTATGAAAGCCTATGATGTAAGTTTTTCTCTTGGTGATGGATTGAGGCCTGGTTCTATTGCTGATGCAAATGATGAAGCGCAGTTTTCTGAGTTAAGAACTTTAGGTGAGTTAACTAAAATTGCTTGGGAACATGATTGCCAGGTTATGATTGAAGGTCCGGGACATGTGCCGATGCATTTGATAAAAGAAAATATGGATGAGCAATTAAAGCATTGTTATGATGCTCCATTTTATACATTAGGTCCTTTAACTACAGATATTGCACCAGCTTATGATCATATAACTTCAGCAATTGGAGCTGCGCAAATAGGTTGGTATGGTACTGCTATGTTATGTTATGTTACACCTAAAGAGCATTTAGGTTTACCTAATAAAGACGATGTAAGGACAGGAGTAGTTACTTATAAAATAGCTGCACATGCTGCTGATTTAGCCAAAGGTCATCCTGCTGCTCAACATAGGGATAATGAAATCTCTAAAGCTCGTTTTGAATTTAGATGGGAGGATCAATTTAATTTATCTTTAGATCCTGAAATGGCTCGCGATTATCATGATGAAACATTACCATCTGATAATGCTAAAACATCACATTTTTGTTCTATGTGTGGTCCTAAATTTTGTTCAATGAAAATTTCAGAAGAAGTAAGGGATTATGCAAAGAAAAAGCGTGAGCTAGATGATGCAATGAAAAACAAATCCTCAGAATTCAAGAGCTTAGGCGGTGAAATATATAATAAAGAATCTGCCTAAAAAAAAATACAATTAAGGGTTGTATTATCAATTTATACGTGTATAATAGAGATATATCATATCTCTCTCCTCTGAATTAAGGGGGTATTTATATCCCCTTAATTCAATTTTCTAGCTTTCACAGTTAAGATGACTAATCCTAATAACCCTATACATATCTGCTTTTACTGATTTTATAGAAACATCCAAAGTTTAAAATGATCTAAATCTTTGGTTTTAAAATTATGATAATTGCGGGTAGTAAAATTAAATTAGCAAGCAATGATGCTAGCATTGCTGCTGCAGTTAGGCTAATAAAATAAATTCTAACTATGATATTTTATAAGATTATTTAAATATAAAGCTCTAATCTTTATTAGTTTCTATATTAATTAATCTGTTACTTATTATTAGTGTTTTTAATAAAATATTATAATCAATCATTAAACTTTGAAATTATATTTATGCATTAAAGAATCCTAGTCCTGCTGGTGCTGGCTGTCCACCAATTCTTTGTTCCCATGGTTGAGCAGTAGTACTACTGTATGTTTCCATTGCTACTGGTTGTGTCCCTGGTACTTTTACCATCTCAGTACTATCTCGACCTTGACGTTGATTTCTGTGTTTTATATAATAATAAGTTCCTGCTGTAACTAATACAGCAATACCAGCAAAAATACCTGTTGCAATAATTAAAATTTTATTTCCTGGCTGTGGTGTCGTTCCTGGCGGTGGTTGTGCTGGGTCTTCTGTTCCTGGCGGTGGTGTCGTTTCTGGTGTTCGTAATGGAACTTCTGTTCCTGGCGGTGGTGTTGGTGTCGTTTTTGGTGCTACTGGCGGTGTTGTTGGGACTTCTGTTCCTGGCGGTGGTGTTGCTCTTTGTCTTTCCAAATCTAATGTAAATTCATATTCATTTCCATACAGGTCTTTTGCTTTAACTTGGATATTTTTAACATTTGTTCTAGCAGCAATAAAATAATTTTTTGTCATTGGACCGCCTGTAACTTCTAATTCCAATATTTCTACATCTTCCATATTTATTGGTCCGCAATTTGTTATTGGATTACAAGTTAGTGTTCTTTGCGGATCAATTATTTTAAGTTTAAAACTCAATGCGTCTGATTTTGGAGCTTGTTCTAAATATAATTGAGTATCAGTACCATCAACATAAACTATTCTATTTGTATCATATAATTTAAATGTGTCTGTTCGTGATGTATTTCTTGATACTCCTAATGTTTCCGCTAATCCTTGCAAAAATGTTATTTCATCTGGTCCTAAATTAGTTGTTGCTAATTTTATTGTTCGTGCATAACTAAATATACCTATTTTATCTCCAAATAACCAAAAATTATCTTTACTTAAGCTATTTAGCGCAGATTTAGTATCAATGCTACTTTTTTCCATTTTTCCCATTCCTACATGGTAATGCCTTCCTCCAAACATTACATGTACAAGTTCATGAAAGAAAACATCTATGGTATCTTTATAGTGCCAGTTTGAATTAAAGCTGATTGTTCCTTCATTTGGAAGAAATGCAATTTCTTCTACTTTAGCATTAACATATGATGGTAAATTTTGGAAATCTATATTAATATTACCATATGGCTCTCTTCCATCTGGATTTGTATCTAAAATAATGCCAAATTGACGCAATGCTTTAACTGCATCTAATATTTCTTCTCTCATAGCTGATGGTATATCAGCTGAAAAAACGAGATTGTAATGTAACTTATTATGTTCTCTTACATATTCTAATGCTTTTTTTGGTGGTGAATTTTGTGGGAGGTTTGGAGGTACATCGCGTTCTTCTACCAATAGATTGTTACCTTCACTATCAGTAATTGTAGCACCATTTTCTCTTTGTAAGTTATAAAATAGTATTCCTTCGCCTAATTGATTTGTTCTTTTTAAAAATGCATTAATTATTTTTCCTGTACCTGTAAAATGTGAATTTTCAATAACTGTTTCAATTCTACTTATTTCTCCTAAGATTTTAAGTTCTTTTTGCAATTCAGTATGTAATGCTTCATCTCTAGTTTTACCATCTGGACCAAATACTCGACTATAAGATTCCTGTATTTTTTTTACCAAATTATAATAAACATCTTCAATGTTATTTATATTTACCTGCCCTGTTTCGCTACCAATAATGCTGTCTATAAAATTACCACCAACTGCGTCAAATGGAATGGAGCCCCTATAAAGAAAATTTGTAAAGCTAGGATCAAAAAACTTCAAAAAAAATTCAAAAGATAATGGTTGGAAAAATGGCAAAGGATCCATATGAAAATCTTTCAATTGACAATTAGCATATGCACCTCTATCTCCGGGTTCAAAAACACAATTTATTAACGAATCATCACATTCATACTTTAGAGGATATCCATTATATGGCAAAACTCTTCGAGCACTTCCTAAGGCTAAGGTCCTATGTATTGCTCTACCTGCTGCATCAAATTGTGTATCATCGCCTATTCCATTTTGAATGCCTTTATTTAATGTACAATTACTATTCTGCTTTATAATATGACTGATACCAGGACTATCACTCCTAGCTGCTGAAGTTCTAGCAGGATTCAACATACTAGTTAAAAGTAGTAAAAATCGGGATATTTTTGTTCTTGTGTGTTTAGATGATAATTCTTTTATCATATATTTTACCCTAAATATTTACATTTAAAATAGCATAATTTTGTGTTTATGGCAAATAGAATTATATATCTAAATCTTTGGTTTTAAAATTATGATAATTGCGGGTAGTAAAATTAAATTAGCAAGCAATGATGCTAGCATTGCTGCTGCTGTTAGGCTAATAGAATAAATTCTAAGTATGATATTTTATAAGATTATTTAAATATAAAGCTCTAATCATTATTAGTTTCTATATTAATTAATCTGTTACTTATTATTAGTGTTTTTAATAAAATATTATAATCAATCATTAAACTTTGAAATTATATTTATGCATTAAAGAATCCTAGTCCTGCTGGTGCTGGCTTTTCACCAATTCTTTCTTGCCATAATTGAGGAGTAGTAATAGTAGTACTTGCTATTTCCAGTGATGCTGCTGGTGCTCCTGTTTCTGGTGCTCCTGGTGCTCCTGCTTCTGTTTCTGTTTCTGTTCCTGGTGCTGCTGGTGCTCCTGCTGCTCCTGGTCGTGTTCCTGCTGCTCCTGGTGATGCTGGTCGTGGAGATGCTGATCGTGATGATGCTGGTCGTGTTCCTGCTGCTCCTGATAATGATGCTGCTCCTCGTGCTGCTGCTCCTGATGATGCTGGTCGTGATGTTGTTCCTGCTTCTGATGATGCTGATCGTGATGATGCTCCTGTTCCTGCTCCTGGTGCTGGTGCTACTGGTTGTATTTCTGCTCCTGTTCCTGCTGCTCCTGATAATGATGCTGCTCCTGTTCCTGGTGCTCCTGGTCGTGTTACCATCCCAGTACCATCTTGACCTTCACGTTGATTTCTTTGTTTTCTCTTATAATAATAAGTTCCTGCTAAAGCTGCTGAAGCTAATAAAACTATACCAGCAAAAATACTTAGACCAATATGTAAAATATTATTTCCTGGCGGTGGTGTCGTTTCTGGTGTTCGTAATGGAACTTCTGGTCCTGGCGGTGGTGGTACTTTAGGATTAATATCAAGTTGAACTTGAGCTAAACTATTATATTGAGGATCTCTTATTGATAGAGTTAGTTCTTTACCTGGATACGGTATTATCAAAAACTCTTTAAAAGCTGTAAATAATCTATATATTTCTTTTGGAACTTTTGGAACTTTTCCGCAATTATCTTTATCTGCACATATAATTGGCTTATATTCAACTTTTTTTAATCTAACTATTTTTCCATGTATCTCTATATTGCTATCTAAGTCATGTTGTGTAGTAACAATGGTAAACTCATTTCCGTGATGTATCTTGTCTTTATTTAGTATGGGATAGAAGTGTTTATGATCATGTGGAGGATTTATTCCCATATCTGTAGCTAGTTTTTTCATATATTTAATCGTTTCAGGGGATAGGTTTCCAGGATCTCTTTTTACTAATAGGTCCCCCAGTAAAAAATTTGCATATCCACTTTGTATGTTATCAATCCCTCTTGTAAATTTGTTTGATCCAAAAATGTGTCTTGCTCCGAAAATTTGATGACATACTTCGTGTATTGCAGATGCTGAAAATAAATCTTCATTAAAAAGCTCATTTAATGTAATACTACCTTTAAGTGGAAATAATGCTATAGATCCTGCCCTTGCTAAAAGGTTTTTATCTATTTTTTCTTTATTTATTTCTAATGTACCATAGCTGTTATCAGCAGTATTCGGATGATATTTTGCAAATATAATGCCAAATTTTGCAAAATTTGACTTTAATGTAAATAAAATTCTATTTATTAATTCTTCTCCAATATTTTTTGAAAATTTTAATTGATATTTAATATTTTTGTGTTTCATAGCATAATCTATAGCTGTTGTTGGTGGTGGATTTTGTGGGAAGCCTCTCTTATTGTTTTCTTTAAGAGTTATAACTCTACCATCTTGATCAGTAATAATTGAGTTTTCTTTTTGTGAAGATTCATAAATTAGGGTATCATTTAGTACATTTTTTTTTCCAGAGATGATTGCACCAAATATTACAGAATCTGTTATGCTAGAGTCTTGTATGTGTGTTTTCATAACACTTTCATCTATTATTGGAAATAATTCCAAAACTTCTTGATAAAGTTCTTTATCTAACTTATTAATTTTCTGTGTGTGATCAAATGGAAATAATTTTTTTAGGAATTCATCAATGGTATCTTTAAGTGTGATGATTCCTAATTCTTCTAGATCATTTACTCTTGAAGAAACTACCTCAGTACTTGTAATTTCACCACCAATAATTCGCTGTTTAGAGATCTTAGATTCCTTAAATGTAGAATTTTTATATACTTGTGTTTCAAAAAAAGCACCTTCCCAAAATGATCCATAACGCCAATCAAGTTCCAATCTATATATATTACATCCATCAAATGCTGGCAATTCAATGATTCTTGTACCACTACCTGTTAATGCGGGTGACCCATTGTTTGTATCTTCCTTAGCTTTTTTGATATGACCATTTCCACTTACTATTACTGGGCGTCCATCCATAAAAGGCAGTGTGCCAGTATTTACGGTTTCAGTATCATTAAATTGAAAGCCAGAGTTTTTCAATATTTTGCGAAAATCACATGCAGCTAATGCGCTTTGTGTTAGCATAGCAAAGAAAGCAAAAGCTTTTGCTAATTTTGTGCTTGTGTGTTTTGTCATATATTTTCCACCTTAAATTGTTGCATATATTATAGCATAATTTTTTGCCTCTTACAAATAGAATTATATATCTAAATCTTTGGTTTTAAAATTATGATAATTGCGGGTAGTAAAATTAAATTAGCAAGCAATGATGCTAGCATTGCTGTTGCTGTTAGGATGCCAAAATAAATTGTAGGCATAAAGTTTGATAAGGTTAAGGTAAAAAATCCTGAGCTAATTATTATAGCTGTATAGAATATAGCTCTTCCTATTGAATTGCTTGTTTTTGTAAGTGCTTTTTTGATGTTATTGCTGTTTTGAAATTCTGTTTTGAATCTATGAATATAATGAATAGTATTGTCAACGGCAATTCCGATTGATATTGCTGCTATAGTAATAGTCATTATGTCTAAAGAAATTTTAGATATTCCCATAATCCCTAAAATAAAAATAGCAGAAAAAATATTGGGTATAATTGCAATTAGAGAAAGATAAAAATTTTTGAATAATATTAAAAACATTAAAAATATAATTAGAAAAACAAACCCAAGAGTTAAGATTTGGCTTTTAAAAAGACTTTGTAAGATATTATTATAAAGTATAGTCATGCCGGTAAGGGTAAATTGATCTTTTTCTAATTTTAATTGATTAGATAGGTCGTATTTTATTTTATTAATTAATTCATTACGTTTAAGATTTTGATTTGTTTCATATATTCTAGTGTTAATTCTGATTTGATTGCCATCACTAGAGATATATGGAGTAAAAATTTGTTTTTTTATGTCTTGATTGAGCTTTTTATAAATTAGCCCTAGGTTGAAACTATTATTTGTTAGATTTTTATCTATTTGTTTTATTAATTCAAGGGTTGAATATAATGAATTTACTTTTCCTATTTCTGGAGTTTCTTCTAAATATTTATGTATTTGAGCTATTTTACTATGATTTATAGGGTTAAACCAATAGCCTGATGTTATATTATTTGAATTATCTATTTGGCCAAAAATATTAAAAGAATTAGATGTTTTTTGAAAATTTTTGGGAGCTTCTATGATTATATCAAGTGGTATTGTGCCACCTAAATTTTGATCTATTGCTTTCATGCCTTGATGAATTTCTGTATCTTTTTTATAATAATCTATAAATCTATTTTCTATTGAAAGATTGAATATACCATAAATACCAATAATTGTTATAGTGGTAAAAATTGCTAAAATAATTTTTTGCTGCTGCATTGCTAAATTAGCAAATAATTTAGTTATTTTTAAGGTTAGGGAATATTGTGTTTTTTTGATTTTTGTTTTTTGCAAAATTGAATTTAACGCAGGAAATAATGTAAAGCTACAAATATAGGCAATTATTAAACCGATAAACATCATCCAACCAAAATCTATAACTGGCTTTAAAGAGCTGATAGTTAATGAAGCAAAAGCTACCATGGATGTTATAGTAGTATAAAAACAGGGCAGTGCCATTTTTTGGCAGCTAGCAATTATTAATTTTTTTTGAGTTAAATTATTATTGATTTGCAGTTCTTCTTCATATCTTACAATTAGATGAATGGTAATTGACATGGTTAAAATTAATAAAAGTGCAATAAAATTTGCTGAAACGGTTGTAATTGGCCAATTGCTATATCCTAAATATCCAGATAATGATATTATAACAATTGCGGCGCAAAATAGGGGGATAATTACAAAACGTAAATTTTTAAATAGTAGAAATGATATGCTGCAAATGACCATTATTATTGCTAAGCCAAAAATTTTAATGTCGCTTTTTATATATTCAATTGAATCACTAACAATCATTGGCAAACCTCCAAGATAAATTTGATTGTTATCTTTATGATTGGCTAATATTTCTCTAATTTCTTTAATTATATTGTCTTGCTCTTTTCGAGTTTGACGGTTGATTTTTTTGATTTTTAAGGAAATTTCAGCAAGTTCTGATTTTTCAATATTATTTTTTGTAATTTGTTTGAGGAGTTGTTTTTTTCTGTTGTTTAATTGCTGAAATTCATTGTTTTCAATTAATTCAACTAATATTGCAGTTGTTTTTCCGTCACTACTAATTAAATTATTTTTATATAGTGGGTTGTTTAAGATTTCATTTGGTGCTGTTGAAAGGTCAACATTTGGATGAAGTAAATTAATGTTTTTTTCACCTATTTCAGTTATATCTATTTTTGGGCTATTAAATAGGGGTAGGTTTAATATTGTGGTGACTTTTTTTACATTTTTTATCTTAGATAATTTTTGTTCTAATAACTCTAAATTAGATAAATTTAATTTAGAAAATATTTTTGTTTCAGGTTTATAGGTGATTATCAGAAAATTATCAGAGCCGTATTTTTCTTTGCTTTTTTGGTAATATGATACATCAAGGTCATTTTCAAGTGATAATGAATCAGATGATGCATCAAGGTAAAAATCTTTTAAACCAATGCTGGCTAAAATTACGATAATTATAAAGAAGAATATAACATATTTTGCTTTATCGCTTATTAGTGAGAAAAAATTGTGATTCTTCATTATTCTTTTATTTTTTTGTTATTAACTTTGATTAATTCCTCTATTTTTAATAGTAAATTTGGATTTGAATCATTTTTTAGAAGCTCTTTTGCTTTATTTGCATATTTTATAGATAAATTAAAATTATTTTTATGAAAAGAGGATTCTGCCAGGGCATAAAATGACATTAATTTATTATTAGTATGATGGTATAATTTCGCTAAAAATTCCCATGCCATAACATTTTCTTTTTCAAAAAGAATAGATTTATTTAATTCATCTATAGCTCTTTGATAATTTTTTGTAGATTTTGCGCTAATTACAGCTCCTGCTAACTCTATTTTAAGTAATGGGTCATTGGGTAGTTTTTTTGTTAGATTTAAAAATATTTCCACGCTTTTTTTAGCTTGGCCTGATTCATATAAAATTTGTCCTTTTAATTCTTTGATATATGGATTTTTTTGATTTGTTTTTTCAAATAATTTAAGTGATTTATTGCTTTCTCCTAATCTATGATGAGCAATAATTCTAGCAATTAAAGCTTGCTCTGTATCTTGGTTGTATTTTACTAATATTTCCTCTGGATTACCAAGAAAAGCTTCTAATTTTGCTTTTATAATTTGATATTCTGAATAAATTTTAGCATTTAGTTTTTTTGTTGAGAAGGGGCTTTCTTTTATGTGCTTTTCAATTCTTGAGATTCTATTGCTTGATAGAGGGTGAGTTCTTGTGAATGGATTGATGGTTTCGCTGTAGATTTTTTCTTGGTTTCTAATTTTTTTAAAAAAATTAAGGAGGCCAACTGAGCTTATTTGGCATTTATCTAGTAACATTAGAGCTGTTTCATCTGCAGATTCTTCATGTTTTACGCTATATTTAAAAAAATTTCTTTCAGCAATATGATTATTGCCAAGCATAATTGCTTGTCCGGCTTCAATATTTCCTCCTATTGCTGTAGCTAAGCCTAAAATATAGCCTAAGGCCATTTTTTTATTAATTTCCTGCATATCAATGTTAATTTTTGCGATATGATTACCAGTTATATGACCTGTTTCATGAGCAATAACACCAATTAGGCCAAGAGGGTTGTCTGAATATGTGATTGTACCTGTATTTATAAAAATATTATTACCATTTGTTACAAAAGCGTTGATTGAATTATCATTAATTATATGAATTTTAATATCTGAGTTTAAGTTTGCTGCCTTAAAGATTGGAGTTGAGATGTTTTTTAAAAAAATTTCTGTTTGTGAGTCTCTGATTAAGCTTATAGCAAAGCTTTGTTTTATGGTTATTATTAATAATAATAGAGAAATTCTTGTTATTTTTAGCATCTGTTTTATTGTATTTGTTTAATATATTTAAGTTATGCTAAAAGAAAATATTTTTATATTTGATATTGAAACTATACCAGATATTGAATCAGCAAGAAGGCTATTAAAGATGGATAGAGAAAATGATCTAGAAGTTCATGAAAAGATAGCTGCCTATCATGATAGTGAGAAAAAAGCTGAGGAAGTATTCTTAAAGCCAATATTTCATAAAATTGTTGCTATTTCTTTTGTAGAGGTTGCAATTAACAGGGATTATGGTTTTGAGGAATATCAGCTATTAGATGTTAGAAGTGGGGGCAAGGTAGATTCTACAGAAGAGGATTTGGTAAAGGGATTTTTTAAATATCTTGAAAATAAAACCCCACGTCTTGTTTCTTTTAATGGTAGAGCTTTTGATTTACCAGTTTTAAAATTTAGGGCTATGAAATATGGTATTAATTCATCTATATATAAATTAGGTGATAAATGGAATAACTATATGCAAAGATATAGCTCAGATTGGCATAATGACTTGCATGAAACATTAACTGATTATTTTGCCTGCGGAAGATTAAAGTTAGATGAAGCATGTAAGGTTTTTGGTTATCCTGGTAAAATAGATGTTGATGGTAGTACTGTTTTTGATCTTTATAATAATGGTAAAATTCAAGAGATTAGAGATTATTGCGAAACTGATGTTTTAAATACTTATTTGGTTTATTTAAGCTATAGTTTGCATTTTTCTTTAATTAATAAGGAGGGTTATGAAGCTGCTTTAAATCAAGTTAAAAATTTTTTAGAAATAAATAAAGAAAAAGAACATATAAATTTATTTTTAGAGAAGTTAAATTTATATGTTTAGTTATATTAACTATTTTCTTGAGTTTATATTATAATATGCTTATAAAAACAAAAAAAATTATTTATGGCTAAGGAAGAATTAATTGAATTTAAAGGCAAGGTTATTGAAGTTTTGCCAAACACAATGTTTAAAGTTGAGCTTGAAAATGAACATGTAATTTTAGCTCATACCTCAGGAAAAATGCGTAAACACAGAATTAGGATATTGCTTGGCGATCATGTTACTGTTGAAATGACACCTTACGATCTTACTAAAGGTAGAATAACTCATAGAGAGAAATAATTATCAATGACTAAGCCACGTTTAATATTGGCTTCTGCTTCAAAATCTCGTTTGGCCTTGTTAAAGCAAATTCATATTATCCCTGATATTATTGAACCAGCTGATATTGATGAAGTTAGAGGTAAATCTGAAAAACCAGTTAATATGGTTAAAAGACTAGCCAAAGAAAAATGTCGTAAAATATCTGATAAATATCCATCTGATATTGTTTTATCTGCTGACACTGTATCTGTTGTTGGTAATAAAGTTCTTGATAAAACCTATGATGAAAATATTGAAAGAGAATATTTAGGCCTTATAGGAGGTAGAAGGCACAGGCTTTATAGCTCTGTTTGTCTTAGCTGTAAGGAAAAAAATATTTTTAAACAAAAGACAGAATTATCAATTTTAAAATTTAAGAGATTTAGTCAAAAAGAAATTGAAGAAATTATTGCTTCTAGAGAGTGGGAGGGATGCTCTGGTGGTTATGCAATTGAAGGTATGATGGGTAAATTTTTAATTTCTGTTTCTGGTTCAGTATCTAATGTCATGGGTTTGCCATTACATCAAATATATAATTTGTTAAATGGTATTAATTATCTAAAATAAAGATTTTGTTGTTTAATTTATGAAAGTAAAAATAAGAAATTTTTCAATAATAGCGCATATTGATCATGGTAAATCAACATTGGCTGATAGGTTGATTGAGTTTTGTGGTGCGGTTGAATCACGTGACATGCAGTCACAAATTCTTGATTCTATGGATATTGAAAGAGAAAGAGGTATAACAATAAAGTCGCAAACTGTAAGGCTTGAATATAAGGCTAATGACGGCGAGATTTATCATCTTAACTTAATTGACACACCTGGACATGTTGATTTTTCTTACGAGGTTTCAAGATCCCTTGCAGCATGCGAAGGATCTTTATTGGTTGTTGATGCTAGTCAGGGTGTTGAGGCTCAGACTTTAGCAAATTTATACCAAGCAATTGATAATAATCATGAAATTATTCCTATATTAAATAAAATTGATCTTCCTGCTGCTGACCCTGATCGGGTTTTAAAGGAGATAGAGGATATTGTTGGTTTAGATGTTTCTAACGCGGTAATGTGTTCTGCAAAAACAGGAGAGGGTATAAAAGATGTTTTAGATGCTATTATCGAGTTTATTCCAGCTCCAAAGGTTGATATTGATAAGCCTCTTAAAGCATTATTGGTTGATGGTTGGTATGATACATATCTTGGTGTTATTCTCTTAACAAGAATATTTGAGGGTAAGTTAGAGATTAATAAAAAAATAAAAATGTTAGCTACTGATGCAAAATATGAAGTAGATGAAGTTGGTTATTTTGTTCCTAAAAAAGTAAAAAGAAAATTTTTGGAGGCAGGTGAGGTAGGTTTTATTAACGCTTCTATTAAAGATTTAGCAGATTGTAAAATAGGAGATACTATTAGTTATGAAAATTTAGAAGTTGATATGCTACCTGGGTTTAAGGAGGTTAAATCTTTTGTATTTTGTAGTATATATCCTATTGATCAGGGTGAGTATGATAAATTAAAAGACTCGTTATTTAAACTTAAATTAAATGATGCAAGTCTTGAATTTGAGCCAGAATCATCAGGTGCTTTGGGCTTGGGTTTTCGTTGTGGTTTTCTTGGTTTGTTACATCTTGAAATTGTCCAAGAGAGGTTGGACAGAGAGTTTAATCTGGATTTAATAACTACAGCTCCATCAGTTGTATATAAAGTTTTTAAAAATGACTCTGAAATGATTGAGGTTCATAACCCTGCGGATATGCCTGATCCTGTACATATTTCTCATATTGAAGAGCCATGGATTAAGGCTACTATTTTTGTTGAAGAGCAATATTTAGGGGGAGTTTTGCAATTATGTACAGATAAAAGAGGTGTGCAGAAAGATTTGAGCTATGTGGGGTCTAGAGTGATGGTAGTTTATGAGCTACCACTTAATGAAATTGTGTTTGATTTTTATGATAGATTAAAATCTATATCAAGCGGTTATGCCTCTTTTGATTGGGAGCTGGATAGTTATAAGCAAGGTGATTTAGTAAAATTAAATATAATGGTTAACGGAGACCCTGTTGATGCTTTGGCTTTAATTGTCCATAAATCACAATCTGAAAGGAAGGGAAGGGCATTATGTGAGAAATTAAAAGAATTAATACCAAGGCAATTATTTAAAATAGCAATTCAAGCAGCAATAGGAGGGAAAATTATTGCAAGAGAAACAGTTTCTGCTATGCGAAAAGATGTTACTGCTAAATGTTATGGTGGTGATGTTAGTAGAAAAAGAAAACTGCTAGAAAAGCAAAAGAAAGGAAAGAAAAAAATGCGTTCAATAGGTAAAATAGATATTCCTCAATCTGCTTTTATTGCTGCTTTGAAAATATAAAATATCAACTAATGCTATAAATTTCTTTTAAATAACGAAATATAGGTTATTTTCAACAAAAGATTTAAGGTTATAAGTGCAAGAATTTAAAGAATATTTAACTTTTGATGATGTTTTATTAGTTCCTGATTATTCTGAAGTTTTGCCTCATCAGGTAGATATATCAACTAGAATCACTAAGAAAATTAAGCTTAATATGCCAATTATATCAGCGGCGATGGATAGTGTTACTGAGGCTGATATGGCGATTGCTATGGCACAAAATGGTGGTATAGGTTGTATTCATAAAAATCTTTCCATTGCTAAGCAGAAGGATGAAGTTGTTAAGGTTAAAAAATTTGAATCTGGTATGGTTGTAAATCCAATTACTATCGAACCTGATGCCTTGATTCGTGATGCTCTTAAATTAATGGAGAAACATCATATATCTGGTATACCTGTAGTTAATAAAAATCAAATATTAAAAGGTATAATCACAAATAGAGATGTAAGATTTGTTGCTGATAAAACAAAAAAAGTAAGTGATGTAATGACTAAAGATAATTTAGTTACAGTTACATCTGATGTAAGTGATAAAGAAGCTAAAGAATTATTGCAGAAATTTAAAATTGAAAAATTATTAGTTGTAAATTCTAAGAATGAATGTGTTGGTTTAATAACTGTTAAGGATATTCAGAAATCTAAGGAATTTCCAAATGCTGCTAAAGATTCTTTAGGTAGATTAAGAGTAGCCGCTGCTGTTGGTGTGGGTAGTGATTTTTATGAAAGGGCTGAAGCTTTATATTCTGCTGGTGCAGATATATTAGTTGTAGATACAGCTCATGGTCATTCTAAAGGGGTGATTGAGGTAGTTAAAAAGATTAAAAAAGATTTTGATATTCAGGTTATTGCTGGAAATATAGCAACATCTGAAGCTGCAAAATTATTGATTCAAGCTGGTGCTGATGCAGTAAAGGTTGGTATTGGTCCTGGTTCTATATGTACGACAAGAGTTGTGGCAGGTGTTGGCGTACCGCAATTATCAGCAATTCAAGATATAGCTAAATATTGTAAGGCGAAAAAAATTCCAGTTATTGCTGATGGAGGAATTAAATATTCTGGTGATATTGCAAAAGCTATAGCAGTTGGTGCAGATTGTGTAATGATTGGTGGGATGCTTGCTGGTACAAATGAATCTCCTGGTGAGATAATTTTATATCAAGGTAGATCATATAAATTATATAGAGGAATGGGCTCAATAACTGCTATGGCTAAAGGTTCGGCTGATCGTTATTTTCAACAGGATGTTAAGAAGACGCAAAAGCTTGTTCCTGAAGGTGTTGAAGGAAGAGTTCCTTATAAAGGAACTGTCTCTGAAGTTTTACATCAGTTAGTGGGCGGTTTAAGGGCTTCTATGGGTTATTGTGGTAAGAAAAGCTTGGATGCTATGAAAATGAAGGTGAAAATTATTAAAATTACAAATGCCGCTTTAAAAGAATCTCATCCTCATGATATTACAATTACTAGAGAGGCTCCAAATTATGGTACTAAAGACTAGCATTACAACTTGTGGTTGTAAAATTTGTTAAATAAGAGCTATCTATCTGTAAATATTGTTTTTTTTTACTATCCATAGTTGTAGGTGAGATAAAGTTTTTTTATTTTTAGCTTGATTAATTATGCTATTTTGAGTTATAAGGAGAAGCTAATTTACAAAAAAAATGTTTAATAAAATCTTTAGAAAAAGAAGAATATTAGTTATAACGGATGAAAAAATAAAGAATTATCCTTTATCTTCATCGACTCAGGCTTTACTTTTTTTTGGAGTTTTTGGTTTTATTTCATGGGTTTCTTTTTCAAGTGGGCAATATTTCTCTTATAAGCAAATAGTATCTAAAAAAGAGGCAGAGGTTTATCAAGCAAATCTTATTAACCTTGATTTGCAGACAAAAATTGATAATTTACAAAGCAATCTTGTTAAACTTAATGAATATTTTAGTACTGTAAAAGAATTTGATTATAATAAAAATAAGGGTTCTAAAAAGTCAGAAAGTAAGAATATTTCATATAATATTAAAGATATAAAAAACCCCTTTGGAGCTAATAATATCCATAAAAGGGTTGCTGTTGATATTAAAAACAAAGTGGTTGATAATATTAATGTTAATGCCACTGAACGTATAGCAAAGCTTAAAAATCTAATTGCTATGACGGGATTAAAATTTAAAAACTTAGATTATAATGAAAATATTATATCTAAACTAAATAATGATGCTTTTACTGATTTTAAAAATCAAGGTGGGCCTGATACTGATAATATTTCAAATGTTAATTTAAACGATATTAATGTAGATGAGAATTTTCACTTCTCTGAGAATATTGGTCAGTTGATGCATCTTGAAAAGATTTTTAATTCTATTCCATTTAAATCTCCTATGAAGAGATATTATATTTCATCAAGATATGGAACTAGAGTTGACCCTGTTACAAGACGAAAGGGAAAACATTTCGGTACGGATTTTGCTGGTCCTCTTGGAGCTAAAATATATTCTACTGCTCCTGGTATTGTAAAATTTTCTGGTAGAAAAGGAAATTATGGTAACTTTATAGAAATTGATCATGGATTTGGAATAATCACTAGATATGGTCACTTAAAAAAGATTTTTGTAAAGAAAGGAGAAGCTGTTGATAGAAATCATGTTATTGCGTTGCAGGGTAGTAGTGGAAGAAGTACGGGTCCTCATTTGCATTATGAGGTACGTTATAATGATAAACCATATAATCCAGAAAATTTTGTAAAAGCAGGTCGTTATGTTTTCTAAGAAAAAATCATCTTCAATTAATAATGCAAATATCGTTAAACTTTCTGACTTTGCAAGTTCAAGATCTATACCTTCCATTATTGTATCTGATATGAATATTAAAGGAGATTTAATTAGTAACGGTTCGATAGAAATAGGTGGTAAGGTTGAGGGCAATATTAAATGCTCATTTGTTACTATCAGAAAAGGTGCAGATATAAAAGGAGATATTTATGCTGATAATTTAATTATCAATGGTAAAGTTAATGGTGTTATGAGAGCAAAAAATGTTTCTATAACTTCATTTGGAGATATTGAGGGTTCATTACATTATAATTTTTTAAATGTTGAATCAGGTGCTGATATTAAGGGAAGGTTGGTAAAAGAAAAATTACAAGATGATGTTATTGATTCAGATGATAATGAATTTATACCAGAAATAAATGGTATGTTGGCTTACAAAGAGAGCTCTAGTGATGTTAATGACGATTTATCATTAGATAAGACACTAGCTAAAGTTAGAAATACTAAAGAAAGAGTTAAAAAGAAGAGCAAAAAAGATAAATAATTTAGAATCTATATAATTATCTAACTTTTAGATTTTTAATATTTTTTTATTGATTTATTTTATAGTTTAACGCTTCAAGCAATTCTTTTGAACCAATTATATCACTATTATTTAAATCAGTTATTGATTTAGCAACTCTTAGTATTTTTATGTTATTTCTGTTTGATAACTTAAATTTTTCATTTGCTTTCTTTAATATTTCTTTTGCTTTGCCTGATATTCGGATCTTATTTTCAAAATCTTTTATTTCTAGATCTGAATTATATTTTGCTTTTAACTCTTTTAGAGTTTCTATTTGCTTAACTCTTGCTTTAATTACTCTATTTTTAATAACTTCAGATGATTCGCTGATTTGTTTGTTATTTTCAAATAATTCATATTTATATTCAGGTATGGTAATAATTATATCAATTCTTTCTAATATTGGACCAGATATTTTTTTTAGATAATTTTCACTGCAGATAGGAGCTTTGCTACATCTTTTTTCTTTTATTTGAATATAACCACATTTACATGGATTCATTGCTGCTATTAATTGAAAATTTGCAGGAAGTTTTACTGAATTTTGAACTCTTGAGATATTAATATATTTATTTTCTAAAGGTTGCCTTAAGCTTTCTAAAACATCATTTCTAAATTCTGGTAATTCATCTAAAAATAAAATTCCATTATGAGCTTTGGTTATTTCGCCGGCCTGAATTTTTTGTCCACCGCCAACTAATGAAGCTGTTGAGCTAGAATGATGAGGCGCTCTAAATGGTATTTCGAAAATTTTGTGATTATTTTCTATATTTGTGGTTATTGATTTTATCATTGCTATTTCTAGTAATTCTTCTTTTGATGGCTCTGGCATTATTGATCTTATAGCTTTGGCTAGCATTGATTTACCAGAGCCTGGTGAGCCTATTAATAATATGTTATGTCTTCCAATGGCAGCTATTTCAAATGCTCTTTTTGCTATTTCTAGACCTTTTATATTGGCAAAATCTGGATAATTAATTGTTTTTGATATTGGTTTGATTTGATTGTAATTATAATTTATTTCATTTTTAAGAAATTTTATTAAATCAATTAGACCATAAAAAACAAAAATATTTTTATTTCCTGAGATAGATGCTTCATAGGCATTTTTTTCTGAGCATATTAAGCTTTTTTCTAATTTATTTGCATAGATTGCAGCAGGTAATATTGCTTTAGTATGATTTATGCTGCCATCAAGTGATAACTCACCACATATTATGTAATTATTTATTTTAGCCTTATCTATTATTTTTAAGGCGCATAATAAAGATATTGTAATTGGTAAGTCAAAATGTGTGCCTATTTTTTCAAGATTTGCTGGTGCTAAATTAATAGTAATTTTTTTTGCAGGTAGACTTAAGCCAATAAAATGTAGAGCCGCTCTTATTCTTTCTTTTGATTCATTAATTGCTTTATCACCAAGACCAACAATATTAAAAGAGGGTAGGCCGTTACTTATATGCGCTTGTACAATTATTTTTTTAGCTTGGAAGCCATTAAGTGCTATTGTATAGCATGTTGCAAAATCTATATTCATTTTTACCCATTATAAAATTTTTTTATTTTTGGGCTTGCATGTTAATATGTAATATATTATTATATTTTATGCAACTTGATTTTTTAAGTTGTAAATGGGCAAGGCAGAGGAGGAAGCAATGAAAATTGCTTCCTCCAAAGTTGAGCTAGGCAGCTTCTTTATTTTCTTTTTTATTAGAATTGTTATTTTTTCTTACATTTGTAAGTTCTAATTTTGTTCTGATTTTTTCTTCTATTTCATCAGCCATTGCTTGGTTTTCTTTTAGGAATGATTTTACATTTTCTTTTCCTTGGCCAATTCTTTCATTGTTATATGAATACCATGATCCGGATTTTTCTACTATTTCTTCTCTGACACCAAGATCTATAATTTCACCTAATTTTGATACTCCTTCGCCATACATTATTTCTACTTCTACTGCTCTAAATGGTGGAGCTACTTTGTTTTTAACTATTTTTACTTTAGTTATATTCCCTATTACTTCGTCTTTATCTTTTATTGCGGTGCTTTTTCTGATATCTACTCTTATAGAAGCATAGAATTTTAATGCATTTCCACCTGTTGTAGTTTCTGGTGATCCAAACATTACACCTAGTTTCATTCTTATTTGGTTAATAAAAATTACTATACAGTTAGTTTTGGCAACAGAGCCTGTTAATTTTCTTAGTGCTTGGCTCATTAGCCTTGCTTGCAACCCCATATGGCTATCTCCCATATCTCCTTCTAATTCAGCGCGAGGAACTAATGCAGCTACAGAATCAATTACAATAACATCAACTGCTCCTGATCTTACTAATGTATC
>JADHLN010000046.1 GCA_016780625.1 Rickettsiales bacterium | reverse complement strand
ACGTAATCTTTGAAATCATATGGTGCATAAATATGAAATGAATTTTTTGGTAAGCGATTTTTTGCTATTAGTGCCGAGCTTTTTGTTGATGTTGTTAAAATTATTGAATGGCTCTTAGCTAATTCTGTGATTAAAGGTAAGATTGAGATGGTTTCACCTACTGATACAGCATGAAACCAAATTAATTTTTGTTTTATTTCTCTTTTGGGGTAAATAGCTTTTTTTTCATTTATTCTAATAGGGTCTTCTTTAGAATTTTTAAGCCTTTTTTTTAGATATAAAGGGAAAAATGGTTTTATGAAAAAGAGAAGTGCATTATAGATTATAATTAGCATAGTAAATTTTATTTATGTGGATTATGGCCATATTTTTTATCTAGATCATTTGTTAATTCGATCAATTTAATTTCTAATTCTTTTTTAAAATTATTAATTTCTTCTTTGTTTGAATTTTTGGGAATGTTAATTATTTCGCCAAATGAAATAGTGATATCATTAAAAAGTTGGGGAATTAAAAACCTATCCCATGAATTAGCAAATTTACATTTTTTTACGCTATAGCTTAGGGGTAATATTTTGGCTCCTGTCATTTTTGCTAAATCTATAATTGCGCTATTTACCTGCATAGCTGGGCCTCTGGGGCCGTCGGGAATTATTGTTAAATGATTATTTTTATTTTTTAATATTTTGAGCATTTCTCTTAATGCTTTACTACCACCATGATTTGTTGAACCATATATAACTTTAGAGTTAAATTTTTTGATAAATTCGCCAATTAATTTACCATCGCGATGTTCTGATACTAAACCGTAATTTTGATGAGTTTTGCTTTTTAAAATTATGCCTAAATATAGCAATCTACTGTGCCATATTGCATAAATTATAGGCCCGTTTTCTTTAGCGTTTAAAAAATTATTTTTATTTAAGAGAGTTTCTTTTGAGGTTAATTTAATTAGAAAAACATAAATATAGGCTAAATTAGCAGCTATTTTTGTTGATATTTTATGTTTTAGAATTTTTTTTAACATGAAAAATGTAAATAAACAGAATTAGGCTATAATTATTAAAAGCTTGAGTAAAGCAGATTTTCCGTTATATTACAGCTTAAATTTTAATTTTTTGTATGTCTGATAGTAAAAAACCACTGGTTAGTGTTATAATGGGTAGCCAAAGTGATTGGGAAGTTATGCAAAAAGCTACTCAAATATTAAAAGATCTAGATATTTCTTTTGAAAGTAAAATTATCTCTGCCCATCGTACTCCTGAAAGAATGTTTGAATTTGCTAAAAATGCTGAAAATAGAGGTGTAAAAATTATTATTGCAGGTGCAGGTGGAGCAGCTCATTTACCTGGTATGGTAGCATCATTAACAAAATTACCAGTTCTTGGAGTTCCAGTTAAAAGTAAAAATTTAAAAGGTTTAGATAGTTTGCTATCTATAGTGCAAATGCCAGCTGGAGTTCCTGTTGCTAGTTTTGCTATTGGCGAAGCTGGGGCTAGTAATGCAGCAATTTTTGCAGCTAATATTTTAGCTCTTAATAATAAAGATGTGGCTAATAATCTTAGTGCTTTCAGAGAAAAACAAACTGCATCAGTTAAGTTGGAGCCCAAATAATCAATGTTTCAAGATAATAAAATTAAGGTTATAGGAATTTTAGGAGGAGGTCAGTTAGCAAGAATGATGGCTGCTTCTGCTGCTGAGCTTGGTTTTAAAATATGTGTTTTTTCAGATAAAGAAGATAGTCCTGCTTTTCAGTTGGCTAATTATAAAATATTTGCAAATTATGAAGATAAAAAATCATTAGAAGAATTTGCTAAAATTGTTGATGTTGTAAGTTTTGAGTTTGAAAATATTCCTTTAAAAACATTAGAATATTTGCAAGTAAATTCTAATCTTAGGCCAAATATTGAGGCTTTAAAAATTAGTCAAAATCGTTTATTAGAAAAAGAATTTTTTAACTCTTTAAATATTAAAACAGCAAATTATCTGCAAATTAAATCATATGAAGATTTAATTAATAGCCATAATAAATTTGCATTTAATTCTATATTAAAAATAGCTACAAATGGTTATGATGGTAAAGGTCAGTTTGTTTTAGATGCGAGTTCTGATTTTAAGAAAATATGGGCTGAAGCTAATAAATTTAACTTGGAGTTAATTTTAGAAGAAAAAATTAACTTCAGCAGAGAATTATCAATAATAGCTGCAAGAGATGTGTTTGGAAATATTATATATTATGATTTATCTCATAATATTCATAAGAATTCTATTTTGCATGAGAGTTATTTTCCTGCTGAAATATCTAACTCTCTTAAAATAGAAGCGCAAAATATTGCTAAAAATACATTAGAAAAACTTGATTATATTGGTGTATTAGCAATTGAATTTTTTGAAATGGATGGTGAGTTAATAGTTAATGAATTCGCACCGCGCCCGCATAATTCTGGGCATTTTTCTATTGATGCATGCATGCACTCGCAATTTGAGCAAGCAATTAGGGCTGTTGCTGGTTTAGAGGTAGTAGAGCCAGAATTACTTTTTAAAGGAAAAATGGTTAATTTACTGGGAAGTGATATAGAAAAATCTGCTGAATTAGCTAAAAATAGCAAGGTTAAAGTTCATTTATATGGTAAAAATGAAATATTGCCCGGCAGAAAATTAGGCCATTATGTGATTCTAGATAAAAAAATAGATTAATTATTTTTTAGCTGTTTTTGTAGCTGGTTTATTTTCGTTAGAAGCTAGTTTTTTAATTTTTCTTCTAAGTTTTTGTGCTTCTTCAGAAAGATTTTTAGCTTTGCTATTTAAAAGAAAATTATCAATCCCTCCTTTGAAATCAACAGTTCTTATAGTACGAGATGTAACTTTTAAGGATATTTTTCCTAGATATTTGCTAAGAAAGCTTGCAGATTGGATGTTAGGTAAAAAACGTCTTCTAGTTTTTCTATGTGAGTGAGAAACATTGTTACCAAATTGTGCTCTTGTTCCTTTAAGGCTGCATTTTTTAGACATAACTATAAAATAAAGTGAGGCTAGCTTATAATATAGAGGTTAATCTTAGTCAAGAAAAATAAGCTTATTCTATTAGTTAAGTTATATTATTAATAAATTTTATTTTAATTATTATCTCCTTTTTATTAGGTTTTTTTTGTGATATAATGCTTATCGTAACATATAATATGGGTGGATTATGACTAAAGAGAATTTATTAGACCATTTAATTCGAAAAGGAAATCTTAAAGGAGTAATAAGGTTAATAGAAGCAAAAGCAGATGTTAATGTAGTAGTATCAGGTGGAAAAACGGGCTTACAATGGGCAGCTATAGATGGTCATACTGAAATTGCCGATGCATTAATAGAAGCAGGAGCAGATGTTAATGCACAAGATGAATATGGACGAACAGCCTTACACTTAGCAGTTGAAGCAGTTGAAGAAGAAGATACTCAAATTGTAGAAAGGTTAATAGATGCAAGAGCTAAAATTGCCGATACATTAATAAAAGCAGGAGCAGATGTTAATGCACAAGATGAATATGGACGAACAGCCTTACACTTAGCAGTTGAAGAAGAAGATACTCAAATTGTAGAAAGGTTAATAGATGCAAGAGCTAATCTTAATGCTCAAGATATAGATGGGAACACAGCCTTACATTTAGCAGCTTTGCATGATATGGATGGTACAGCTGTAAGGTTACTTATAGAGGCGGGAGCTAATGTTAATATAATAAATAAATTAAAAGAAACGGCCTTACATTTAGTAGTTCAAGAAGGACATGCTGACGTCGTAGTAACACGGTTAAAACGATCGGGAGCTAATCTTGATGCTCAAGATATAAATGGGAAGACAGCCTTACATATAGCAGTGCTAGGTAATCATTCTGAAATTGCCGATACATTAATAAAAGAAGGAGCAGATGTTGATGCTAAAGATAAATATGGACGAACAGCCTTACATTTAGCAGTGCTAGGTAATCATTCTGAAATTGCCGATACATTAATAAAAGCAGGAGCAGATGTTAATGCTAAAGATATATATGGGCAAACAGCAAGGCAGTTAGCAAAAAAATTTTGTCCAGAGGGATCAAAAGTACTAGAAAAAACAGACATTCCAGAAGGAAGTTTTAGGCTTAAATTGCGTAAATCCGAGATATTGATAACTATTTCTGAGGAAGAAGAAACTCAGATTTTTAGTCCTGCTAGTCCAGAATCATCTTCGCCTTGGTCTATTGGTTTGGCAGCATCGCCAGTATTTACAAAAAAAATAGTTAAGCAAGAACTAGCGATTGGATTGAGTGAAGAAAATGGTAATAATAAAAAAGCTAAAGATTCTTTATCTAATGTAGCAAAAACACTAGCCGAAATCATTGGAGCTGGATTTGCAGGAGTCAATAAGGCTGTTCCAACTGGATATGCTGAAAGAGCTGCTGCAAGTGAAGGCCCTGAAGTAAAAGGTTGTTCTATCAGTTAATATCTAGTCGTTGAACCTTAAGATCCATTTTATGCAAATATTGCTTCAATTGGTGCGTGGTCTGAAGGTTTTTCTAATTGACGATATTTTTCTAAAATATTTGCAGATTTTAATTTATTAGCAGCCTGAATATTAGGAAATATATAATCAATTCTTAGGCCTTTATTTTGAGAGTAAGAGTTTTGTCTGTAATCCCACCACGTAAATTTTTGTGTATCTGGATTTAAAATTCTGTAACTATCAATTAATTTATTGGTGATGAAATTTCTAAGTGCTTTTTTTTCTTTAATTGAGAAACAAATTTGATTGTTAAATTTTGAGGGGTCATATAGGTCGATATTTTCGTTGGAAACATTAAAATCACCTGCAATAACTAAATTATCTTCAGTGCTGTTTGTTTCTGCTAGATATTTCTCTAAACGTTGATAAAATTTTAGTTTATAGATATATTTATCAGAATCTAGGCTTTGTCCATTTGGAACGTAAACAGAGATAATACGCCAATATTCTTTGTTAATAGTTACTCCTATTTCTATAAAGCGAGCCTGTTCATCATTGTCATCAATAGCATATCCAGGCAGTGTTTTAACTTCCTCCTCGATAGGATATTTGCTTAAAATTGCTACTCCATTAAATGTTTTTTGCCCAATAACAGAAAAATTATAGCCATAATTATCCAAAAGCATATATGGAAATTTGTCAGTTTCGCATTTTATTTCTTGAAGTAAAATTAAATCAGGGTCTTCGTTTTTTATAAGAGCTTCAAGATGTTCTAGACGTTGTTTAACAGAATTTACATTCCAGCAAATTAACTTCATATTTTTTTAGTAAAATGATAAGCAGTTATTGAAAAATTTTCTTTTAAATATGTTTTGTGAGCAGTTTCATTATCGATGTAACTATCAAGAATTATTTGAGGGCAGTTATTTTTTTTGGCTATTATTTCGGCTTTGGCAATTAATAATTGAGCTACACCTAATTTACGATATTCTGGTTTTACATAAATATTAGAGAGGCGTAAAAATTTATCACAATATAGTAAATAGCCATATGTTAATCCTGCAATTGCTATTGGCTCGTTATTTTGAAAGGCAACTAATAAGTCATATTTATAGGTTTTTTTTAAGGTTTTTAATCCTTTAATTATTTCTTTTCTTGTTTTTTTTGGGTAAAATTCACTAAAAAGAGGGATGAATTTTTTTATATAAAATAGGCTGTTATATTTTTTTATTTTAATCATATTTTTTTCATCATGTGAAAGCATTTTATAGCAAAATTTTGCGATGAATATAATTTTATTGCTTTGCTGTTATTGCTATAAACATCTAAGCAATAAAATGCTATATTTTTCTCAATTGCAATATTTTCAACATAATTTAATAATTTTTGGGCAATTTTTTTATTTCTGTGATTTTTACTAACAATTAAGCTGTCAATTTGAATATATTGGCCACAATGAAAGCGATATCCTTGCCAATATATTGCTGCTGCAAGAGCTTTTTTATTTTCAGAGTAAGTAATAAATTTTAAATTATTCGCATGCATCCATGTTATAGTTTCATGGAATTTATCTTTGCTTAAATTTTTGTAAATTTCTAAATATAAATTAAATAATTTTTTTATCTCAGTTAGGGAGGTTAGCTCTTTGATTGACATGGGTTTTGTTAATAGATTTTGACTATTTTTATATTTTGTATTAAAAGGCAAGATATTAATAATAAAATGTTATGAAAAATAAAGTTAAAAAAGTTGTTTTAGCATATTCTGGAGGTTTAGATACTTCAGTTATTTTAAAATGGTTACAAGAAGAATATGGTGCTGAAGTTGTAACTTTTACTGCTGATCTGGGACAAAGAGAAGAAATTGAGCCAGCTCGAATTAAAGCAGAAAACCTTGGAATAAAAGAGATATTTATTGAAGATATAAAAAGAGAATTTGTCCGTGATTATGTGTTTCCAATGTTTAGAGCTAACGCTGTATATGAAGGAAATTATTTGTTAGGTACTTCGATTGCAAGACCATTAATTGCTAAAAAATTAATAGAAGTAGCAAATAAAACAGGTGCGGATGCTGTATCACATGGGGCAACTGGAAAAGGGAATGATCAGGTTAGATTTGAGCTAGGTTGTTATGCTCTTAACCCAGAAATTAAAATAATTGCTCCTTGGCGTGAGTGGGATTTGAATTCTCGAGTCAAATTAATTGAATATGCTAAAAAACATAATATTGAAGTGCCAGTTGGCAAGGAAGATGAAGCGCCATATTCAATGGATGCTAATTTGTTGCATATTTCATATGAAGGAAATGCTCTTGAAGATCCATGGCAAGAATATGAACAAAAAATGTTGCGTTTAACAAATAATTTTGCAAATTTGCCAGAAAAAGCAGAAGAAATAGAAATAGAATATCTAAAAGGAGATCCTGTAGCTATAAATGGTAAAAAAATGGAGGCTGAATTGCTTTTAGATTCTTTAAATTCACTTGCTGGTAAGCATGGTAT